>CALKYE010000150.1 GCA_938003765.1 uncultured Planctomycetia bacterium | reverse complement strand
ACTGGATCTTGTTCGTCTCGTTCTTGCGGATCAGGTTGCCGATCGCGGGCGTCATCAGCATCACCTCGAACGCCGCCACGCGACCGCGCTTGTCCTTGCGCGGCAGGAGCACCTGACTGATGACGGAGACGATCGAGACCGAGAGCTGCGCGCGGACCTGCTCCTGCTGATTCGTCGGGTACGCGTCGATGATGCGATCGACCGTGCGCGCGCTTCCGGTCGTGTGCAGCGTGCCGAACACCAAGTGTCCGGTCTCCGCGGCCGTGATGGCGGCGGAGATCGTGTCGAGGTCGCGCATTTCGCCGAGCAGGATCACGTCAGGGTCCTGACGCAGCGCGCGGCGGATCGCCTCGGGGAAGCTGGGCACGTCGGCGCCGAGCTCGCGCTGCGTCACCAGGCTCTTCTTGTGGCTGTGGTAGTACTCGATCGGGTCTTCGATGGTGACGATGTGGCGATCGAGGTTCTGGTTGATCCAGTCGATCATCGTCGCCAGCGTCGTGGTCTTGCCGGAGCCCGTCGGACCGGTGACGAGCACCAGACCGCGCGGTCGGCGCAGGATGTCCTTGGCCGCCTCCGGCAATCCGATCTGATCGAAGCTCAGCAGGCGATTGGGGATCAGGCGGAGCACGGCCGAGTAGCGCCCGCGCTGGCGGAACACGCTGGCGCGGAAACGATTGCCGCTCTCGTGCGCGATGCCGAAGTCGGTGGTTCCGACACGCGCGATCTCGTCCCACTGCGGCTCGGTGCACAGCGCGCGGCACAGGGTGGCGTTGGCCGCATCGTCCAGCACGGGAGCGCCGGGGATCGAGACCAGTTCACCGTGGTGGCGGATCACCGGCGGACGACCGGGATTGAGGTGCAGGTCCGAAGCGCCCTTCTCGATCACCACCGCCATCAGGGCCTTGGGGTCCAAGCTCGTCATCGTCGTGCGTCCTCTCGGGTGAGCGCGGGGGCGCTCAGGCTGCGCCGTCCGCCGCGCGCGTCACACGCAGCACTTCCGTCACGGTGGTCGATCCGGCGGCGACCTTGCGAGCGCCGTCGGCGAGCAAGGGACGCAGCCGCCGCGCGGCGAGCGCGGTCCCGCGCACTTCTTCGAGGCTCGCGCCGCGGAAAGTCATCTCGCGCAGCACCTCGTCCATCTCGAGCACTTCGAACACGCCCAGTCGACCGCGATAGCCCGTGCGCTCGCACTCGGGGCAGCCGCGCGGTTGCTTGAACTTGCGGCCGACGAACAGGCGCGGATCGAGATCCAGCGCGCGCAGCTCGCTCTCGCTCGGCGTGTACTCCTGCGCGCACGCGCGACACAGGCGGCGAACGAGTCGCTGCGCCATCACCGCTTGCACCGCGGCCGAGACGAGGAACGGCTTGACGCCCATGTCGATCAGACGCGTGAGCGCGCTCGGCGCGTCGTTGGTGTGGAGCGTCGAGAACACCAGGTGTCCGGTGAGCGAGGCCTGGATCGCGATCTCGGCCGTCTCCACGTCGCGGATCTCGCCCACCAGGATGATGTTGGGCGCGGCGCGCAGCATCGCCTTGAGCACGCGGCCGAAGCTCAGACCGATGCGCTGGTGCACCTGGATCTGATTGATGCCGGCGATGTGGTACTCGACGGGATCTTCGGCCGTGATGATCTTCACATCGGGCCGATTGAGCTCGCTGAGCGCCGCGTACAGCGTGGTGGTCTTGCCCGAACCGGTCGGCCCCGTGACCAGCACGATTCCGTTGGGGCGCGCGATCACGCGCCGGAACCACTTGTACTCCTCGTCCTCGAAGCCGAGCTCCTTGAGCCCGATCAGGCTCGAGGAACGGTCGAGCAGACGCATCACCATCGACTCGCCGTGGTTGGTCGGGAGCAGCGAGCAGCGCACGTCGATGCTCTTGCCCTTCAGCTCCATCCCGATGCGGCCGTCCTGCGGCTTGCGCTTCTCGGCGATGTCCATCTCCGCCATGATCTTCAGGCGGCTGATGAGCGGACTGGACAGGTGCGGCGGGTGCTCGGCCACGATGCGCAGCACGCCGTCGACGCGGTAGCGCACGCGCAGCACCGAAGGCGTGGGTTCGACGTGGATGTCCGAAGCACGCTGCGCGAGCGCGTCTTGGAACATGCGCGAGACGAGCCGGATGATCGGCGCGTCGTCGGTCGCGTCGCCGGCCTCCGCTTTGAGCGACTCGGCGACGCCCTGCTCGGGCGCGGCCCCGTAGTGCTTCTCGAGCGCACGACGCAGCGCGGTGCGCGCGGCCATCGCACAGGCGACCTCGCCGCCTAGCTGGAATTGGAGCTGGTCGACGACGATCCGCTTGAGCGGGTTGTCGATGGCGACGATCAGCTTCCCGTTGCGCTCCAGCACCGGCAGGACGCCCTGCTCGCGCGCGAACTCGGCCGGAATGCGCTCGAGCACCGACTGGGCGATCGGCCCCTTGTTCAGGTCGACGAACGGGATGGACAGGATCCCGCCCCACGCGCGCGCCACAGCCGACTCGTCGCACGCCCCGATCCGGACGAGCACTTCGGCCAGATCTCCCCCGCCGCGCGTCTGCGACATGGCGTCGCGCAGCTGCTCCTGGGTGATCGCACCCTTCGCGACGAGGTATTCGCCCAGGTCCTGAGTCATGAATCGTGCGGCGGGAGTCTACTAGCCACGTCCGACGAGCGCGCTACGAAGGCGCTGGGAAAGATGCGGCGCGCGAGGCCGAGCTCCTGGCGAAGAACACGCCCCGCGTTCGCCGGATCGGCGACCGCGGGGCGTGCTGAAAGCGTCGGACTGATGCGCGAGAGCGCGATCAACCACCCGCGCCGGGGGCCTTCACGCCCGGACGGCACACACCCGAGAACAGCAGCTGGAGCTCGGGCTTTTGCGGGTGTCCGGTCTCGATGATCAGACGCCCTTGGAACGAACCGTCCACGTTCTCAGGCAGGCCGTTGAGCGTGAGCTCGACCACCGCGGACTTGTTGTCCGGCGCCGGCTTGACGACGTGCGAGAACGAGCTGGCGTACGGGAACTCGGGCTTCTGATCGTTCGGGCCGGAGAGGCGCACCTTGATGTCGCCGAAGGTGAAGTTCGGATCGAAGGTCTTGAGCGTCAGCGAGCGGCCCACGATCTGGCCGGGGCGCACGAGACCGAACGAGAGGTACTGCGGCTCGAAGGAGATCAGACCCTGCACGCGCGCCATGACCATCACGGTCGCGCCGTAGGTCGGAATCTGCCCCGTGGCGTCTGCGACGGCGCCGGCCACGGCCTCGTCGGAGCGCAGGTTGATCGGGTAACCGAGGTTGCCTTCGCGCGCGCCGGGGCCGAGCGTGACGGTCACCTTCCAGCGCGTGGCCTTGCCTTCGCCGTCCGGCTCGATCGGCGAGAGCTGGATCTGCATGCCGTCGGGCTTGGGCTTGTCTTCGAGGGACAGCTTGAAGCCGCCGGCCTTCTTGCCCGCGACTTCGAACGTGCGCTCCTGCGTGTCCGCGACCGAGAGATCGCCGAACTGGATCGCGTTCGGCGTGATCGCGAAGTACGTGTCGACCATCGCGGTCAGGCCGAGCGTCACGATCTGGCGCGGATCGTTGCAGTAGATGTTGATCTTGCTGCTGGCCTGGTTCGACTTGTTCTTCGTGTCGAGCTGCGCTTCGACCGCGAGCTCGGCGCCCGGCGGCAGCGGGTCGCCCGGCTTGTAGATCTCGCGCGCGCCGTCCGGCTTGATCACTTCGAGCTTGGCCACCGTGCAACCGCAAGTGGGCTTGGCGCTCGAGATGATGAGGTCGGCCTGGCCGGCGCTCTTCAGCTTGAACACGTGGGTGAGCTTCTCGCCCTCGATCGCGCGACCGAAGTTGTGCTCCAGCTCAGTGGCTTCGAGCCGCGGCGCCGGGCCCTGGGTGACCGGCTTGCCGTCTTCGGGCTTCTCTTCCGGGCGCGGCGGGTTCTGGGTGGGCTTGACGTCCTGCGACACGCCGGCGGAGCTGACTCCGACCGACGAGGTGGTGACCACCGGCGCGGGCCGAGGCTGGCCTTCCTGGGCGACGAGCGCGCCAGCGAAGGCGGCCAGGCCCAAGCCGACCAGGGCGGAGCGGCGCAGGGACGCCGAGGACGAAACGAAGCGTTCGAGAGACGAGGTCATGGTGTCGGAGGCTTTCCGTAAAGGTGCCGGATTGTAGTCAACGCGGACGCGCCACCGCGAGCCGTGCGGCTCGGACGGAAGGCGCTGGCGCCGCGCGGGAGGAACGGGCGCAACGAGGAACGGGCGCGATTCGGACAGGGAACGAGACCTGATACGGGTGGATGCGCGCGGCGCGAGAGTCGAACTGAGACTCGGCGACGCGCGATTCGGAGCGGACGCTGCGCGAACCGGAGCATGCTTCCGTGAGTGGGCGCGCTAGCATCCGTGGCGACGGCGAAAGGCCCCGCGGAACTCTGGCGCCGCAGTGGCGCTCGATTCGGCGCGCGCTCGCCGCAGCGAGAGGTCGAGCGAGTCGATGAGCTTGGTGGAACACGGCGGTCGGGCGGCCAGACGCCACGGGTTGGACCGACGCTGGGCGTTGGGGCTGGGTTGGCTGTGCCTGTCGATGCTCGGCGCGAGCTGCTCGTGCAGGCGCGAACAGCAGACGCTGGCGCGCGCCACGCTCGAGTCGCCGCGGGGCGCGGTCGAGGCCTTCGCGGCTTACCTGCGGGCGGGGCTGCACGAGTACGAGTACCGCTGCTTCAGCACGGACTTCACGGCCCGCAACAAGCTCTCGCTGTTCACCTACGCCCAGGCGCGCGAAGAACTCGCGCGAAGCCAGCCTTGGCTGGAACTTTTTGCGACGCCCGAAGTCGTCGGAGAGATTGCGCGCGGCGGGGGACGACATGACGTGGACGTGCGACTGGGAGGCCGTACGTTCCGCGTAAACCTGGTGCGAGAGGAAACCTTCCGAATTTCTGCCGCCGACGAGCTGCTCGCCAACGACTTCACGGACTTCGCCGCGCGACTCCAACTCGAGCAGCGCCCGAACGGCGCAGCTCAACTGGTGGCAAGGCTGCCCCTCGACTCGGCCGATATCGACCTCGACCGCGCCACCTCGGTCGTACTCCAGCGCCTGTGGAAGATCGACGGCGTGGCCCCGCTCGACTCCCCCGACTGACCCCCCACCCGGCCCCGCACCATGTCCCCGCGCCCCGCATCTTCCGCTCGCAAACAACGATCGAAACCGACGGAGCGCCGCGGGACTCCGCGCTGGGTGTGGAGCTTCGGCGACGGTCGCGCCGACGGCGACCGCAGCATGTCGGACCTGCTCGGCGGCAAGGGCGCGAACCTGGCCGAGATGAGCCGCCTGGGACTGCCCGTCCCTCCGGGATTCACGCTCTCGACCGAGGTCTGCCGCTACTTCTACGAGCACGCGCAGAACTATCCGCGCGGCCTGAGCCAGCAGGTCGAGGAAGCGCTCGCCGTCGTCGAGCGCTCGCTCGGCAAGCGCTTCGGCGCGCCGGAGAATCCGCTGCTCGTGTCGGTGCGCTCGGGCGCGCGCGTCTCGATGCCCGGGATGATGGACACGGTCCTCAACCTGGGGCTCAACGACCAGACCGTGGAAGCGCTCGCGCGCGCCTCGGGCAACGCGCGCTTCGCGTGGGACGCGTACCGGCGGTTCGTGCAGATGTACGCCGACGTCGTGCTCGGCCTGAAGGGCGGTCACGCCGAAGTGTCTCCGTTCTCAGCGGCGCTCGACGAGCTCAAGCGCGAGCGCGGCGTGCGCGAGGACACGCAGCTCGGCGCGGACGACTTGCGCGAGCTCGTTCGGCGCTTCAAGGCCATCGTCTCCGAGCGCGGCCACGTCTTCCCCGACGAGCCGCGAGAGCAACTCTGGGGAGCGATCGGCGCCGTGTTCGGCTCGTGGATGAACGACCGCGCCGTGGCGTACCGCGAGATGCACTCGATCCCCAGCTCCTGGGGCACGGCCGTGAGCGTGTGCGCGATGGTGTACGGCAATCTGGGCGAGGACTCGGGCACCGGTGTCGCGTTCACGCGCGATCCCGCGAGCGGCGAAAAGCGTTTCTACGGCGAGTTCCTCATGAATGCGCAAGGCGAGGACGTCGTCGCCGGCCTGCGCACTCCGCTTCCGATCGGCGAACTCGAGCAACGCGATCCACGCTCCTGGAAGGAGCTGTTGCGCATCCAGCGCCTGCTGGAGAAGCACTATCGCGACATGCAGGACATCGAGTTCACGATCGAGCGCGGGCGGCTGTTCATGCTGCAGTGCCGCTCGGGCAAGCGCACGGGACTCGCGGCCGTGCGCATCGCCGTCGACATGGCGCGCGAGCGACTGATCACCCGCGACGAAGCCCTGCTGCGAGTTCCAGCTGAAGCGCTCGAGCACCTGCTCAAGCCCGTGTTCGAGGCGCGCGCGCTCGAGTCGGCGCGCAGCGACGGGCGACTGCTGACCAAGGGCCTGAACGCGGGTCCCGGCGCCGCGAGCGGACGGATCGTGCTCCGCGCGGACGACGCCGAAGACTGGGCTCGCCGCGGCGAGCAAGTGATTCTGGTGCGGCTCGAAACCAGCCCCGAGGACATCCGCGGGATGCGTGCGGCGCAGGGCATCCTCACCGCGCGCGGCGGAATGACGAGCCACGCGGCGCTCGTGGCGCGCCAGATGGGCAAGGTGTGCGTGGCGGGCGCCGGAGAGCTCGACATCGACCTGCGCGAACGCAGCCTCCGCATCGGCGCCGCGGCGCTGCGCGAAGGCGACTGGCTCAGCCTGGACGGCAGCACCGGCGAGGTGTTCCAGGGGCGCATCGACACGCAGCCCTCCGAAGTGATGCAAGCGTTGTTCGAGGGCGATGCGCGAGCGCGCCGCGGGGAGCTGTGGCGCGCGTTCGAGGAGTTGATGCGCTGGGCCGACCAGACGCGCGTGCTGGGCGTGCGCGCCAACGCGGATCAAGGCGATCAGTGCAAGGTGGCGGTCGCGTTCGGCGCCGAGGGCATCGGACTGTGCCGCACCGAGCACATGTTCTTCGACGGCGACAAGATCGACTGCGTGCGCGAGATGATCGTCGCGGAGACGCGCGAGGACCGCGAGAAGGCGCTCGCCAAGTTGCTCCCGCTGCAGCGTTCCGACTTCGAGAGCATCTTCGAGGAGATGGCGCCGCATCCGTGCACCATCCGCACGCTCGATCCCCCGCTGCACGAGTTCCTGCCGCACAGCCCGGCCGCGATCGAAGCTCTGGCCAACAAGCTGCACATCAGCGTCGAGAAGCTGACGCACAAGGTCGAAGCGCTGCACGAGCTCAACCCGATGCTCGGTCACCGCGGCTGTCGCCTCGGCATCAGCTATCCCGAGATCACCGCCATGCAGGCGCGTGCGCTGTTCGAAGCCGCGTGCGCCGTGCGTCGGCGGCGCCGCAAGACCGTCAAGCCGGAGATCATGATCCCGCTGGTGGCGACGCCCAAGGAGCTCGAACTGCAGGCCCGCATCGTGCGCGACACGGCGGAGCAGGTCTTCCGCGAGCAAGGCGTGCGAGTGCCCTACCTCGTCGGAACGATGATCGAGTTGCCGCGTGCGGCGCTGGTCGCGGATCAGATCGCGGCGACGGCCGAGTTCTTCTCGTTCGGGACGAACGACCTGACGCAGACGACCTTCGGCATCAGCCGCGACGACGGCGCGAGCTTCATCCCGCTCTACGTGGGCTCGGAGATCTTCCCGGCCGACCCCTTCGCGACGCTCGATACCGAGGGCGTCGGCGAACTGATGCGCATCGCCGTGAGCAAAGGCCGCTCGGCGCGCAGCGAGCTGAAGCTCGGCATCTGCGGCGAGCACGGAGGCGATCCGCGCTCGATCGCGTTCTGCCACGACCTGGGGCTCGACTACGTGTCGTGCTCTCCGCACCGCCTGCCCATCGCGCGCCTCGCCGCCGCGCAGGCCGCGCTGCGCGCGAATGCCACACGCTCGTCCAAACGCAAGGCGAGCTGAAAGCGCAGCGCGCTCGAACGCCGAGCGGCGCGTCCCCGCGGAGGGGCCGCGCCGCTCGTGCGTTTGAAGGCGACTCGCGGCGCGAGGCCGCGCGCGGACGGCTCAGAGCTTGAGCTTGTCTTCCTGCAGGCCGGCCACCATGCGCATCACCAGACGCGCGACTCGGCGAACCTTGTCGTAATCGATCTTCTCCGGGTCGTCGCCGGGCTTGTGGTAGTCGTCGTGGATGTCGGAGAAGAGGAACGCCACCGGGATCTTGAGGTTGCGGGCGAAGTTGGCATGGTCCGAGCGATCCCAGTACGTGTCGCAACTGCCGAGCTTGGGGAAGCCCTCGAGCGGCGCCAGTTCCTCGGCGAGCTTGGTCAGGCCGTTGTACTCAGCGCGCTTGTCGGTCGGCGTGATGAGCAGCTTGTCGGGCGCGTTGCGACCGACCATGTCGATGTTGAGGTTGCACACCGCGCGCGCGTCGCCCGGCAGCCAGGGCTTCTCCGTCCAGGCTTTCGAGCCGTAGAGTCCCTTCTCCTCGCCGGAAACCCACATCAGGAGCACCGAGCGGCGCAGCGGGCCGTGCGTTGCGAGCGCTTCGGCCACGGCGAGCAAGGTGGTCGTTCCCGACCCGTTGTCGTCCGCGCCGTTGTGGATCTCGCGCGTGCGGCCGCGCCAACCGACGTGGTCGTAGTGCGCGGAGAGCACGATCACCTCGTCGCGCAGCTTGGGATCGCTGCCCGGCCAGAACCCGCACACGTTCTCGCACAGCACGGTTCCGTTCTCGCCCGCGAGCACGCGAACGTGAGAGAAGCTCGCGGCGAGTTCGGTCCCCACGCGCGGGTTGCGCTTGGCGCCGTCGCCGTACAACTCGGGCGCGAGCTGCTCGGCTGCGGACGGCGCGAGCCACAGGAGCGGCGTCGCTCTCTCTTTCGCTTCATCGCGCGGCCAAGTCACATCCGCCGCGCGAAGCCTGCGCAACTCGTCGGCGAAGCGCTCGGCGTACGGCTTGTCGTCGTAGTTCGGCGCCGGCGCCATCAGCACGCCGAGCGCGCCGGCCTCGGTCAGGGCCTTGATGCGATCGGAGACGACCTTGCCTTCGTCGAAGCACAGCGCCCACTTTCCAGCGAGGTCCTTGGGCGTGTCCTTCTCGCGACTCGCGCCGCAGAACACGACCTTCGCGCTGCCTTCGAAGGGCTGCATCTGGCGCGCTTGGATGTAGTAGTCCACGCCCAGCGTCAGCGCCGTGGTGACCTTGCCGTGCGTGATCTGCGCGGAGCTCTTGTCTTCGTCGAGCCGCGGCAGGTAGAGCGGATACTCGTAGATGTAGCCCGACGGCGCGCCGGGCGCGAAGCCGAGGCGCTCGAGCCGAGCGCGGAGGAAGCGCGCAGCGATGCGCTGGCCCGGACTGGGTGTGTCGCGACCCTCGAGTTCATCGCTGGCGATGAAGAAGATGTCGGACTTGATGCTCTCGGTGCGGATCGCCGCGAGCGCCGACTCGAGGCTGCCGCTCGAGCTGAGTGCGGCGGCCACGGGTTGCGCTCCGGCCGGAGCGGTCGACGGAACCGCGGTGAAGGCGAGCAGGGACAGCGCGACGAACGCGAGAGAGCAACGCATGCGAAGACTCGTGGGGATTGGGGCCCGCGCCCTCGAGCGTGAGAGGCCGGGCGAAGTCCGCAGATGGTAGGCGCTGCGCCGGACGGGGCGCAGCGCACTGCACGAGTTTTGCGCAGCGTCGAAAGCCGCCGCGGGTCAGGCTCGAGCCGACAACGAGCCGCGCTCAGGTTCCCAGTTCGATTCCGCCACCCTTGCGCTGGGCGGCGGAGAACGCGCGCTTGGCGATCGAGAACAGGTCCTCGCGCTGGCGGATCTTCGCGTGCGGCGTGGCGGCGATGCCGACCGAGAGCGACAACTCGTCCCCCAGCACGTCGACCAGCCGGCGCTTGCGCACTTCGGCTAGCACGCGCTCGGCCATGATGCGCGCTCCGTCGGGGCCCGTCGCCGGCAGGAAGAACAGGAACGACGTCAGGTCGAAACGGCCGAGCACGTCGGTGTCGCGCGATGCCCCGAGGAAGATGCCCGCCAGTTCGCGGATGGTCTGCGTGGCGCACTCGCCGTCCATGCCGACGAGCACGCACGAGAGCGGCTGGCCGAAGCGCGAGGCGCGCTTGAACTCCTCGTCGAGCTTGTAGTTGAGGAACGCGTAGTTGAAGAGGTTGCTCTCGGGGTCGGTGATCGCGGCCACGAGCGCGGTGTCGATCGCGCCGGACATGTCGCGCATGCGGCTGCGCGGCAGAGTGGGCTTCTTGCGCGTCTTCGAACGCGCGGCGGAAGCTAGAGGCGCCGCAGGCTGCGGCGCACCGAGCGCACGGCGCAGCGCGGACGGCGTGAGCTTACGCGGCAACACTCCGGAGGCGCCGCAGAACTGCGCGATGCCTTCGGCGAGCTTGGGATCCGCGTCGGTCAGCACGAACGTGCGGCAACCCGTCTTGCCGATCCACGCGCGGCACAGCTCGTAGGCGTTCGGCGCGCTCAGCGCCGCGTCGAGCAGCAGCACGTCCCCCGCTCGCGACTTGGGGAACTGCGTCGCCCGAGCAGACTGCGCGCGGAAGTTCCAGCCTTCCAACGCGCGCGCGGCCGCCTGAGCGGCCTCGACCGGCGCGCCCTCGGCGCCGATCCAGTGCAGCGTGCGCGCCTTCGACGAACTCGCGCCCTGCGAGCCAGCTCGGGTGTTCTTCTTCTTCGCCTTGACCATGGTCGCCTCAGGAATTGCGGGTGCGGGGGATGTCGACAGCAGCGTGAGCACACGCATTGGCGCCCGCGTCGTCAAGAGCGAGCGCGGCGGCAGAACGAGGTCGTAGGCTCAGGCGCTCAGCTCGTCGAGCCACTCGGACGGGATGTCGTAGTTGGCGAAGACGTTCTGCACATCCTCGTTGTCCTCGAGGTTGTCGATCAGCTTCAGCAGCTTGCGCGCGTCTTCCTTGTCGGCGACCGGGGTGCGCGACTTGGGCACGTACTCGAGCGCCGCGGAGAGGAACTTCTCGTCCTTGCCCTCCAGTGCGGCCTTCACGCCGATGAAGTCGGTGGCCGCCGCGTACAGGATCGCGGTCTCGCCCTCGATCGCCACGTCCTCGGCGCCGACGTCGAGCGCGAGTTCCGTGAGCGAATCCTCGTCGCGCCCGCCCGCTTCGATGGCGATCACGCTCTTGAAGTCGAACTGGAACAGCACCGAGCCCGGAGCGCCGAGATTGCCGCCGCCCCGATCGAAGCAGTACTTGATGTCGGGCGCGGTGCGGTGGCGGTTGTCCGTCAAGCACGTGACCACGACCGCCACGCCGCCCGGACCGTAGCCCTCGTAGGAGATTTCCTCGTAGTCGTCTCCGCCCTTCGCGCCCGTGCCGCGGTCGATCGCGTTCTTGATCGTGTCCTTCGGCATGTTCGCAGCGCGCGCCTTCTCGACGGCGTACTGCAACTTCAAGTTCGCCTTGGGGTCCCCGCCGCCCTGTCGCGCGGCGGAGATGATGGCGCGCGCGAGCTTGGAGAAGACCTTGCCGCGCTTGGCGTCGACGGCGCCCTTGCGGCGCGCGATGTTGGCGGAATGACTGTGACCGGCCATGGGGACTCGAGCTCAAGCGCGGCGAGCGCGTACGGGGGTCGATGGTTGCTTGCGGAGCGGAAGGCCTCCAACGACGCGGCCGCGTTCGACGGACGACTTTGATGTCGCGCGACGACCGCGGCCCGCTGGAGTCCGCGCGGGCGGGCGGCGCCCGGCGCGGAACACACGTCGAACGGCGCCGATCGAGTCGGCGCCGGATCGACTAGCGCTTGCTGAACTGGAAGCCGCGGCGAGCGCCGCGACGGCCGTACTTCTTGCGCTCCTTCATGCGGCTGTCGCGCGTCAGGTGACCGCCGGCGCGCAGCACGCCGTCGACCGCCGGATTGACGGTCTTCAGCGCGCGCGACAGGCCCTGACGGACCGCATCGGCCTGACCGAGGTTTCCGCCGCCGTCGACGCGGCAGAACACGTCGTACTGCGACAGCATCTCGGTCGACTTGAGCGGCGCGAGCGCGCGCATCTGGTGCTCGAGCACCGGGAAGAACTCTTGCATCGGCCGTCCGTTGACGACGAAAGCGCCGGCGCCGGGGGTGATGCGAACGCGGGCGACGGCGGTCTTGCGACGGCCCAGGCCCCAGGTGAAGTTTGCAGTGGTCATGGGTTGTGCGGGTGGTGGTCGGGTCAGCGCGGCTCGACCTTGACCGGCTTGTTCGCGGTGTGCGGATGCTCGGCGCCGGGGTAGACCTTCAGTCGACGCAACATGTCGTGCCCCAGACGCGTCTTGGGCAGCATGCGGCGCACGGCCAGCGCGACGATGTCCTCGGGACGCGTGGCGCGCACGCGCTCCATGGAGACGTCCTTGCGACCGCCGGCGTAGCCGGTGTAGTGCGCGTAGGTCTTCGTCTCGGCCTTGACGCCCGTGGTGCGCGCCTGCGCGGCGTTGATGACCACGACGTGCGCGCCGGTGAGCTGGCCCGCGGTGTAGGTGGGACGATCCTTGCCCATCAAGTGCATGGCGATCTTGGACGCCATGCGGCCGAGGGTGTGCTCGGAAGCGTCGTAGAGGAGCCAGCGCTCTTGAGCCTGGGCGGTACGAACGAAAGTGGACTTCATCGGGACGTGCAGATCGGGCCGTGCGGTTCGGAGCGTTCGATTCGGAGCGTGCGGCGGGCGGTTGCGGACGAACAAGTACGACCGCCACGACCATCCGCACCGCGCATGCGGCGCGGGAGGACGAACGCTCGGCTGTTCGAGCGGGGCGAAGAGAGTAGCGGCAGGCGACGGGGCGAGCAACGGTCCGCTTCAGCGCCCGACCCACCTCACCCAAGTGTCCCGCCCCTCCGCACCGTCCGGACTGTCGGCCCAGCGCCCCACCACCACGTACGCGCCCGCGGGCAGAGCGGGATTGAGCCAGCCCGGCGGCTGGGCGCCGGGCTTCCCGGCCTCCGCATCCAGGACGACGCCGCGGGGCCAGGCCTCGAGCTCGCGCCACTGACCGTCCGCGTCACGGCGCCAGACGGGCGCCAGCAGTCCCCAGTCGTTGACGTCCGGTCCGAGCGAGCGCCCCTCGGGATCCCACGCCCGCCAGCGCCTCACCCAGCCTCCGGGCGCATGCAGCGAGAACTCGTTCGCGCCGCGGGTGGAGCGGATCAGCGCGGTCGATCGGGGCGGGAACTCCCAGCGCAAGTCGTCGAGACTCGCGCCGGAGAGCTGGTCGAGCGCACCGTCGACCGCCACCGCCGCGCCGCTCGCGCCATCGACTTCGATCACGCGCGCCGCGCGTTCGGGCGATGCGCCCGCCGTCAGCCAACCGGCCGCTGCGGCGCCGACCAGGGCGACGGCAGTGGCGAGCCGCGCGCGCGCGCGAGCGGCAAGCACGCACAACGCGGTGGCGAGCGCCAACGCGACACCGGCCAGCGACAGGCGAGGCTTCCGCTCGATCGGCGCGAGCGCAGCGGGGCGCGCGCGCAGTTCGAGCGGCAGCTCACGCCACGCGCGCTGGCGCCGCTCGATCACGCTGACGTCCCAACCCCGGACGCGGGCTGTTCCGGACCCGTCCCAGGTCACGACCGGCGCGCCCCGGAGCCACGGGCGGTCTGCTGCGATCGCCAGTTCGAGCTCGAAGCGTTCTCCGGGCGACAGTGCGCCGCGCCAGGAGCTCCGTGCGTCGCCGACGCTGAGTTCGAGCGCGCGCAGCGGACCGACGAGTTCGATACGCGCCATGCTCAGCCGCTCCTCGGCATCCCCCGCATCGACCTGCGCGACGCTGAGAGTCGAAGCGAGCGCCAGCTCAAGCCACATGGGCCGCACCTTCCTCGCGCGCGCCGCCGAGCGCGAACAGCCCGATGGCGAGCGCAGTAGGCGCCGCCGCGCGCGCCAATCCATGCGTCCATTCGAAGGTCGCGCCCTCGAGCGTGCGCTCCAATAGCCACCAAGGCGCGCTGAGCGCGTTGAACCACGAGGCAAATTGCGACGCCTGTCCTGCGGAGCCGCTCGACAACTCCAGCGCTGGACCGAGCCACGCCACGACGAGCCACAGCGCCAAGTGCGCCGCGCCTCGGTCCGCGCGCGCGGCGCGTGTCGCGCTCGCCGCGAGCACGCAGCTCCACAGCGACGAAACGGCCGCGATCTGGAGCACCTCGCTCCACGCGACGCCGGCGCGCAGGTCAGAAACCAACGCCACGGTTTGGAACGGCGCAGCGGCGCAGGCGACGAGCCACGCCGCTCGCATCGCGTTCGTTGCGCGCGCCAGCGGCGCCGCGGCGAGCCACACCAACGCGACCACACTGCTTGCGCGCACGTCCCGCGACTCGAGCCCGGCGAGCGCCAGCGCGCACGCCACCGATGCGCACAGTGCGGCGCTCATGCTCGCGCGCGGCGCGCCACGCTCAACGCACCGCCGAGGGAGCGCGCGCCGGAGTCTTGGACGGCGTGGGGGGCGGCTCGCGCAGGTCGGGCGCTTCTGGCGAGTCCGGTCGCCATCCCCCGCGCGGGAGCAACTCCGGTCGGTCCCAGCGCAGGTCGACGAGCTCCCAATCGAAGTACGACGGGCCCGAATCGAGCAGACGCAGCGCGCGCGACAGCGAGGCGCACTTGCGCTCGGGCGGAAGCTCCCCCGGCTCGCCCAAGTTGGGTGAGCGGCCGAAGTACGCTCGTCGACCACCTTCGAGCCAGAGCACGACGCCCGGGTCTTCGACGCTCGCGGAGCGCGCGCGTTGGGCGTCGACGACGATGCGGCCGGCGCGCAGCCAATCGTCGGGAGCGAGAGCGGAGTTCAACGCGCGCGCGACCGAGAGCCCGTCGTGCCACACGTCGGCTTCGAGCCACGCACCGGAGACGACTTCGGCGCGAGCCGCGCTCGGCGCCCCGATCACCGGGAAGTAGCCGAACGCCCGCGCGGGCGGTGCGCTCCACTCACCGGGCAGCACGACGCCTTCGCTCGAAACGAGAGCGAAGGAACTGCCGACTCGAACCGTGGCGAGCGGCTCGCGCCAGCGAACATCGACGCGAAACCCGTCGGGCCACAGCACTCGCACGTCGCCGACCTCGGCGACGAACGGCAATTCCTCGAGCGTGCCGCGCACCAGATCGGCCGCCTCGGGATCATCCGCGGCGAGCGGGGGCAGCTCGGCGAGCCGCGCGCGCATCCAGTTGGGCCAGCGTTCGTCGACCCACCCCGGACCACTGTCGACGCGCACCGCGCCGAGCTCGACCTGCGTGAAGGCGGCCGCGTCGACGTGCCGCTGCAGCGAATACAGGAACCACGCGATGGCCGCGAGCGCGAGGAGCATCGTGGCCCAGCCCCAGCGGGCGCCGCGGACTTGGGCTTCGGACGCGCCCTCGGCGACGACAGCGCGAGGCCAGCCCTCCCGGGCCGACGAGTCGCGCACCACCGTGGCGCCTCCGAGTGATTCGCTCGCGTCCATGCGCGCTCGCCCTCCCGCTCGCCCGACCGCCGCTTCCCGCTCCGCTCAGCGCAAGCGCGCGGCGGACGACGGGCGGCGATCGAACGGCATCAATTGACCGCGCGCGTCGAAAGCAGAGTGGGATCGGCGGCGGTGGTCGTGTTCGGACGACGCGAGGCTTCCTCGATGAACAAGTCGATCACGGTCTGGATCTCGAGCACCTCGTCGCGCGAGAGCGTGACCGACTTGCTGCTCGACTGAACGTGCAGCTCGTGGCTGAGCAGACGCGACACCAGCTTCAAGCTGGCGAGTGAACGCTGCAACTGGGCTTGCATCTTCGCGGGGCTGAGGGCTTCCATGGTCGCTGCGTGGGCTGGTCGTTGAGCGCGTTCGCGCGGGAGGGATCTCGAAGTGCTCGCGGCGGCGGTGCTCGCATTCGGCGAGCGCAAACGTGCGCGCCGCGCACGTGGTCGACGCGTGTGTAGATACGGGATACGCTCGCCCACCTCAAGCGCGGCCGCGCCAAACCAGCGCTCGAACTCGCAACAGACCGTTCATGCACACCGACTCCGACGAGCGCCCGGCGCGGCACTGGCGCGGCTTCCGCTTGAGCCCGTTCCAAGTGCGCGCGGTCGAAGCGCTCGAAGCGGGCAAGAACGTGCTGGTCGGCGCGCCCACCGGCGCAGGCAAGACGCTCGTCGCCGAGTACGCGATGGAGCGCGCCATCGCAGCCGGCAAGCGCTGCGTCTACACCTCGCCGATCAAGGCGCTCTCCAACCAGAAGTACCGCGACTTCAAGCACGCCGGTCTCGACGTGGGACTGCTCACCGGCGACGTCACGATCCAGCCGCGAGCGCAGGTGCTGATCATGACCACGGAGATCCTGCGCAACGAGATCTTCGAGAGCCCCGAGCAGTTGGCCGACGTCGAGTTCGCGGTCTTCGACGAGGTCCACTACCTCGACGACTCCGAGCGCGGCTCGGTGTGGGAGGAGTCGCTGATCTTCGCGCCCGCGCGGATGCGCCTGGTGTGCCTGTCCGCGACCGTTCCGAACATCTTCGAGCTCGGCCGCTGGCTCGAGCAGATCCGCGAACACCCGATCGAGGTGATCGAAACGCACGCGCGGCCGGTGCCGCTGCACCACCGCATCTGGACCGGAACCGAGGCGGGCGAGTTGCGCGACGCGCCGGCCCTGGCGGCGCAGGCGCGCGTGGGGGCGGGCGCCGCGCGCGGAAAGCGACGCCGTCGCACCGGACGGGGCCAGCGCGGCCGCGAGGAGGGCTTCGCCCACCGACCGGATCCCGCGCGTGCGACCGAGCGGTTGCTGGACGAGCTCGAGCGCGAGGGATCGCTTCCCGCGCTGGTGTTCGCGTTCAGCCGCAAGGACTGCGAGCGTCTGGCGCGACGCAACGCGCAGCGCGCGCTGCTCGACCCCGCGCAGCGCGCCGCGATGGACGTGCTCCAGGCAGAGTTGCTGACGACCTTCCAACTGCCGGAGTCCACGCTCGACGGCGAGATCCTGAGCATGGGCCGCCGCGGCATCGGCTACCACCACGCCGGGCTGCTCCCCATCGACAAGGAGCTGGTCGAGCGCATGTTCACCTCGGGGCTGCTCAAGCTCCTGTTCACCACCGAGACCTTCGCGCTGGGGATCAACATGCCCGCGCGCACCGTGGTGTTCCATTCGCTCTCGAAGTTCGACGGCGTGTCGGTCGACTGGCTGCGCAGCCGCGAGTACCAGCAGATGGCCGGGCGCGCCGGACGCCAGGGCATCGACACCGAGGGCCTGGTGTACTCGGTGCTCGACCCCGAGAGCCTCGCGCGCGCCCCGCTCGAGCGCATCGCACGCGGCGCGCCCGAGCCCGTGATGAGTCGCTTCTTCCTGTCGTACTCGAGCCTGCTGCACCTCACGCCGCGGCTGGGGCGCGAGCGGCTGTACACCGCCTGGGAGAAGTCCTTCAACCAGTTCCAGAGCCGCGCGGGTTCGCCGAAGTCGCAGGAGCGCAATCGCCGACGCCAGCGCGCGTTCGTCGACGCGCACCTCTCCGTGCTCGACGCCCTGCACTACTTCGAGTCGCCCTCGGAACTCACGGCGCGCGGGCGCATCGCGGCCGGGCTCAACGGCTACGAGCTCCAGGTGACGGAGCTGCTCTTCCGCGGCGGGTTCGAAACCCTGTCGCCCACGGCGCTGGCGGTGGTGTTCGTCGCGCTCATCCACCAGGAGCGGCGCCGCAACGCCCCGCACGTGCCGAGCAGCATGTTCGGCGTCGAGCGTCGCCACGTGATGCAGTGCCTGGCGCCCGCTGCACAACTGGAAGCGGAGCAGGAGATCCCCTCACCCATGAAGCTGCCCGACTGGGGTCTGACCGAATCGGTCATGGCCTGGTGCCAGGGCGCGAGCATGGAGCAACTCGCCACCACCACCGCCGCGAGCCTGGGCGACGTCGTTCGAGCGTTCCGCATGGCGATCCAGCTCATGCGACAGACGCGTCACGCGATCGACCCGACGTGGGACCTGCGCGAGCGACTGAGCGAGGCGGCCGGGCTGCTCAACCGCGACGAGGTCGACGCGCGCCGGCAGCTCGAGATGGGATGACGACTCAGCCACGCTCCGAGGTTTTTGGCCCCCGGAGCGGTTGCCGACTGGGGCCTCCTAACTACAGTAATACGCAAGTTCCGCGACCGCTGACCTCGAGCGTCGCTGGTTCAGGCAGCCACCAGGCTGCGTGGATCCGATGCGCGGCGGGCGCGGAGCGTTGCATTGGCGCGACCCTGTCGCAGCCCGTCTCGAGTCCCCCGTCGAGCGCTGGTCCAGTTGTCCGCGGCGAAGCCGCAGGACGTCGGTCCTCCGCAGGCGGCCTCGCGGCGCGCGGCGCAAGGACGCGTCGAACCGCCCGCCAGGGCAGTTCAGCGTGAACGTTTGGGACGCGCACGGGAGTGCGCTGCGAGGGGATCGGTCGAAGCTCCATGCGCCAGCGCGCGCGGGGGCGAGCGACAGGTCACGAGCAGCCGCCCCGCGCGAGCCGAGCGCGGCGCTGAACGACCCGCTGCTCTCTATTCATTCATCGCTCAGCTCTCGATGCGCCGTCGAGCGCGCCATTCCAGCGCTCACTTTCACGGCTCCATTCCGCGGCTCTATTCCGCGCCTCTATTCCAAGGTGGCGCATCGCTGTGCTACTTCTCTGTGGTCAGTTCTCTCCGTGGTCGATTCGGTCGCCGAGCCGCGAGACGCTGCGGTCCTCCCAGACAGCGTGTCCGCGTGACGGCGAGATCCCGGCGGCCGTGGACACACACACAAGCCCCATTTGAAGCTGATGACCCGCTGCCGCTGAGTCCGGCCCATCGCCGCGCTCAGGTCCCCCGGCGGGTGGCCTGAGCGGCGCCGGCCGCGCGCGTCTCCCCAGCGCGACCGGAACTCGGGTCACCGCAGCGCCTCGCTCCAGATCCCCCCCCAAAGCACCGAAGACTTCGATCCACGCCCCCCCACACATGACTTCGCACTCGTCGATGGCCTTGGCAGGTGTGCTGTGCGCTGTGTTGTGCGCCACGGGTTCTTCTGCGGCGCTCACGAGCGCGCAGGACGGCCCGCGTGCCAACGCCACCAGTGGGGCGAGCTCCTCCGCCGCTGTCGCTGCGCCGACGCCGCGTCAGCCGGACGCCTCCCCCGCCGCAAGCACGCCCCGCGGCAACGCCGGTGAGCGCGTCGAGATCCCTGCGGCCGAGGACAAGCGTCCCCTGGTCGGGTCGTTCTGGGCCCCCAAGGCGTCGAACGGTCAGATCGCGCCCGGTGTGGTTCTGGTGCACCAGCCCGGCGGACGGCGCGACGACCTGGTCGAAGTGGCCGCTCGCCTGCACAAGCAGGGCTTCGCTGTTCTGGCGCTGGATCTGCGTGGTCACGGCGAAAGTCGCGGCAGCGACAAGCCCTGGGCTGAGCTCACCGAGGACGAACGCACCCGCACGTGGGCCTTCGCCCTCCGCGACTTGCGCGGCGGCGCGACCTGGCTCGCCAAGCAGTCCGGCGTGCACTCCTCCAACGTGTGCATGGTCGGCGACCGCGCCGGTTGCACGCTGGTGGTGCGCCACGCCACCCGCGACGAGACGGTGCGCGCGCTCGTTCTGCTCGACCCGCCGCGCGAACAACTCGGCTTCAACCTCGGCAAGGACATCGAAGCCCTGGCCGGACTGCCGACCCTGATCGCGGCGACGAAGGAATCCCAGAGCTCGGCTCAGGCGATCGCCGCCGAAGGCGAGAAGGCCAACGACGGGATGAAGTACATCGAGATCGCGGTGTTCAAGGGCGTCGCTGTGAGCACGCCGACCGAGATCGACAAGAACCTCACCGCTCAGATCGCCAAGTTCCTGGCCGACAAGGCCATGCCCAAGAAGGCGAAGTAGCGCGCACGCGACCCAGCCGGCGCTGCTCGCCCGCAGCCCACGCTTCGGAGCACGACGCCCTCAGCGCACGATCCGCGCTGCGGGCGTCGGTCGTTTCCGGCCGATGCTCGAGCGGCGAGTAGACTCCGCCACCGACCCATGGCCTCCCCCGTGCGCAAGCTGGTCCGAGCCCTGCTCCCTGCGCCGGCGCGCGCGGCTGCGCGGCATCTGGCCGACGCCGCCAACACCGAATGGCACCGCCTGACCGCGCGCCGCGCCATCCGCGAACGGCTGGAGCGCCTGCGCCGGATTCCGCGCGGCCTGCACGTCGAGGGCACGAACATCTGCAACGCGCGCTGCGTGTTCTGCGCCTACCCGCAGATGGAGCGCAAGAAGCAGACGATGTCGATGGAGAGCTTCGCGCGCGTCGTGCAGCAGTACCTCGACATGGGCGGCCAGCACGTCTCGCTCACGCCGATCGTCGGCGATCCATTCGTGGACAAGCACGTGTTCGAACGCCTCGACCACCTGATGGCGCTCGAGCAGGTCAAGGGGATCAGCTTCTACACGAACGCGATCCTGATGACGCCCGACAAGAGCGAGCGGCTGATGCGCTACGCGAGCAAACTCCACGTCCACGTCTCGTGGGGCGGCTTCGACCGCGAGACGTGGAACACGATCATGGGCGTGGAGAAGTTCGAGGCCGCGCGCGACGCGGTGCTGGCGTTCCTCGAGATCGCAGAGCGCACGCGGACGAAGATCCGCTTCACGCTCGCGCTGCGCTGCCCCGACAGCAACTGCGAGGGCGAGTTGTTCGAGCGCATCGACGCGTACCGCAAGCGCGGGCTGGTCGAGATCGCGGGCATGAGCGACTACGACTCGTGGGCCGGCAAGATCGCGCCGCAAGCGCTCGAAGCCGTCGGCCTTGCGCCGCGCAAGATGCCGTACAAGCGCGGCGCCTGCGAACTGCTCTTCACCAAGCCCGTGATCCTGGCGGACGGCCGCGTGAACGCCTGCGCGTGCCGCGACGTCGAAGCGGAGCTGATCGTGGGCAACGTCAACGAGCAGCCGCTGAGCGAGATCTGGGCCGGCGCGAAGATCACCGATCTGATCGAACGCCACGAACGCGGCGACTACCCCGAAGTCTGTCGGCGGTGCACGTACTTCGTGAGCGTCTACAACTCGCGCAAGTCGCGCACCTTCGCCAGTGATGGCAAGCTGGCCGGCAACTGGGCCGAGGACTGAGCAACCCGCGCAGAGCAGCGCTCGAGTGGTGATGCGCATGAACAACCGGATCGAAGCCGCCGAGCACGACTCGCCCACGCGCGCCGACGAGTTGCGCGCACGAATCCGCAGCGCGACGCGCTGGTCGATCGGACTGGGCCTGTACTTCGCGCTCGTCGGCTTGCCGATCGCCGGCAACTCCGGCAAGGGCGGGACGAAGATCATCGAGCCCCCGGAGGCCTGGGCGCCGTGGATCACCCTGCTGGGCGTGACCGGCTTGCTCGCAGGCGCCGCAGCGGCGTACCTCGCGCTGCGCATCTCCCGCTGGGAAGCAGCACTGCCGCGCGGCGGGCGCGCGCGCCGCGGTTGACTCGGCGTCGCCAGCGACTCGGCGCAGCGTGGACGCGCGGCGCGGTGTGGCGCCGGCGTGCAGCGACGAGCGAGGACTACCGAGCCGACTCGGCCGAGCCGCGCGCGTCGGACTCGGCGCTGGCGTTCGCGAGTTCGACCTCGGCGGCGATGAAGCCGAACGCGAATGGGTTGTCGCCTTGCACGACGTCGCGCAGCAACTTCGTCGAACGCGCGGCGTCACCTTCGAACGCCCACCACATCGCGGCGCCGAAGCCGCAGGTCCCGCGCTCGACGCCGCCGCGCGACTTGGCGCGTTCGAAGACCTCGTCGAGCGCCATCTCACCGAGATAGCCGCGGCACAGCTCGAAGTAGCCGCGGTACTCGAGCACGTCGCGGATCGGTCGCACCGTCTCGACCGCGCGCGCCGCGTCGGCGTGCCGCCCTTGCTTGCGCAGCGAGAGGTACAGCCAGTGCGTCGAGGAACACTGGTTGTCCGCGTTGCGCGCGGCCGCCAGCGCGTCGCGGAAGCCTCGCTCCGCCGCGGCGTAGTCGCCCAGGAGGAAGCACGCGAGTCCGAGGTGGTAGTGGATGTTGGAGTGCAGCGTCTCGAGCGGAACTCCCGCGGCGTTGGGCTGGCCGTCGGGCTCGACCTCGTCCGCCCGCCCCGCGACGAGCTTCGCGGCGCGTTCCAAGTCGGCGCGCGCCAGTTCGAACTCGCGCACGCTGATGTAGCGATGGCCGCGGTGGCGCAGCATGCGCGCGTCGCCCGGGAAGCGTTCGACGCCGATCCCGAACACGTCGATCGCCTCGCGCATGCGCCCCAGGTACCCCAGACGCCGTCCGACCCAGATCAGCGCGTCGGGATCTTCCGGCGCCTTGTCCCACTGCTTGCGCGCCTCGTCGAGCGCGGCCACTCTCCGAGCGTGCTCCGCCGCAGGAAGCAGCGGGGCGAACAGTGCGCTCCCATCGCAACGCCAGCCCTCGGCGCCGAGCACGCGGGCCGTCGACGGCGTCGACCTGTGCTGCGCAGCACGCGGCGCGCGCGGCCCATGGGATGCGGCGCAGCCGCTGAGCGTGAGAGCGAGTCCGAGAACGAGCGTGCGCATGTCGAGTGAACCTCCGGGCGGATGGTAGCGCGCGACGCAGATCAGCAGGCGCGTCCAGCGCTCGGCGAGTGAGCTCGAACTCGACGCGAGCCTCGCATGCTCCGCATTCCCGACGATCGGCGCCGCGCGGGTTCAACGATGAGTGAGCGAACCGCGCTCGCTGGGATCGTGCTCGTCGCGCAAGCGCTGCGCTCACGCGCGCCGAGTTGGGGCGCGTTGCACGCTGACCGCGGCTCGATGCCGACGCTCGAAGGCGCGGTGGAGCACCCGCGACTGCGTTGGCGCCGCCTGTTCTACTTCGTCGGCGCCGACGAACACGAGTTCCTGCCGTGCCTGACCTCGCCGCAGTGCAAAGCGCGCCCCTTCGGCCCGCTGCTGAGAGCTGCGCACTCACTCGACGCGCTGCGCTGCGCTCGCAACGCTGCAGCGCACGACGCCACGCATCTCGGCTGGTTCGCGCTCGTACTGCAGCGCAGCAGCGGTCCGTCGAGGCTCGCGCTGGATCCACGACTGCCTTTCGACACGGGCCGCGCATCGGTGTGGAGCCCCCCAAGCCACGCGGGGCGGTTCCCGTCGCGCTGGACGGTCATCGGGGAGTCGGAACGCTCGATCGAGTCGCTCGACGCGCCTTTCGTCGAGAGCGCCTTCGAGCACCTGCTCCCTGGCGGAGTTGATCGCCTCGCGGCCCCGGGCACGACCGGCTGCATCGCGGTCGAGGCCGCGGCGGGTGCTGTGGGCACATGGCGCATGCTGTGCGCGAAGCTAGAGCGTTCGTCGCTCGGTGCGCAGTCTGCGGGGCTGCGCTGGACGGGTGGAAGATTCGTCCGAGTGGCGCCGCCAG
>CALKYE010000149.1 GCA_938003765.1 uncultured Planctomycetia bacterium | reverse complement strand
TGCGGCGCTGGATCCGCGCGCGCAACGCCGCAGCAGCCGCCGCCGCGTCGAGCAACACGCTGAGCGCCGGCCCGAACAGCACGAGCACTTCCGCGGGCAACCTGCCGCTCGCGGGCCAGCCGTCGCTGATCTGCGCCGGCAGGCTCGTCGATCAGAGCACGCTGCAGTGCATCGGTGCGTCGTCGAGCCCGACGATCGGGAGGCTCTACCCGATGTCCACGAACCCCGAACGCCGAGCTGTGAAGCGCTGTCCGGACGGGCTGATGCACGCGCGACTGCGTGCGACGTCCGACTCGAGGTCGGTGGCGCGAGTTCGCGCCGAAGCGCTCCGGACGAGGCCGTTGAGACTCAGTCGAACGCGATCACGCGGCTCACGCCGAGAGCGGAACGCGCGAGAGCGAGCGAACTCGCGCAACTCGATGAGGAGCTGTCGCTCCGTTGTCTAGGAGCGAACGTCGAACAGCGCGCGATCGCAGCGACCGCAGACGCTCGCTCAGTGCAGCGCCTTGAGCGCCCGCTCGTAGAACGGCTCGACCGAGCGCGCTACGTCGATCTGGGGCCAGCGCGCCACCTGCGCCAGTCCGCGCGCGGCGAGCGAGTCGGGCTCCACGAGGCTCACCGGCGCGCGCAGATCGACGCTGCGGCCGACGGCCAGGTCTGCGGGCACGTGCCCCACGAGTTCGGGCTGGCGGCCGAGGAACTTGCGGCACACGCCGCGCAGCCGCTCCCAGGCGGAGTCGGCCACCTCGCGATCGGGAGTGCGGTTGAACACCACGCCCACCCGCAGGGACGGATTGACCAGACAGGCGCGCTTGTAGAGCGCGTAGGCGTCGGAGAGGGCCGTCACCTCGTGGCCCGTGACCAGGAGCAGCGTCGTCGCCGCGCACAGGTGCGTGACCGTCGTGTAGCCGATGCCCGCGCCATGGTCGACCACGATCAGGTCGAACTCGTCCTCGAGCGGGCGCATGGCCTTGAGCAGGCGTTCGAACTCGCGCCGCGTCGGGTGCGCGAGCACGTGACGCCCCACTCCGCCCGACAGCAGCCGCAGCCCCGCGGGACCTTCGACCATGGCGTCCGCGACCGTGGCACGGCCCTCGACCACGTGTCCGAGGTCGAACGGCGGCGCGAGGCCGAGCAGCAGATGGTCGTTGGCGAGCCCCGCGTCGAAGTCGACCAGCAGGACGCGCTCGCCCTTCTGCGCGCGCAGCACGGCCAGGTTGGTCGCGACGACGCTCTTGCCCGTGCCGCCCTTGCCGCTGGCCACGCACACCACGCGCGCGGTGGCGGCCGAGCTCTGCCGCATGCGCCGCTCGGCGTCGACGGCTCGGCTGAACGCCGAGTTGCGCCAGATCGCGAGCGGGGAGAGGTCGAGCATGGGAGCGCGAGCGCCACGAGGGCGGCGCGATAGAAGATCGCTGCGCGCCGGGCCAGTCAACATCCGAGCGCGGGATCCGCGCGCCGTCCGCTCACTGGAAGCGCGTGGCCTCGCCGATGCGATGCAGCTTCATCACGTTGGTCGAGCGCGCGACTCCCGGCGGAACACCGGCGACGAAGATGATCTCCTCGCCGTTCACGCACAGGCCGTTCTCGACCAGCGTCGCTTGCGCGGCGTGGAGCATGTCCTCGAGGCTTGTTTCACGCGCGCACAGCAGCGGTCGAACGTGGCTCAGCACGGTCATCGCGTGCAGCGTGCGCTCGTTGGGAGTCAGCGCGATGATCTCGCCCGCCACTCGATAGCGCGAGAGCAGGCGCACCGTGTTGCCGGTTTCGGTGAAGCAAATGATCTTGCCGATGCGCAAGGCCTCGGCCGCCTGAGCCGCCGCGAGCGCGGTCGCGTTCGAGAAGGTCGGCTCGTTCTGGCGGAACGACACGCGCGTGAGCTCGCGGTAGCGCGGCGAGGTCTCGACCGCGCGCGCGATGCGCGCCATGGCCCGCACGGCCTCGACCGGGTGCTCGCCGACCGCGGTCTCCGCGGACAGCATCACCGCATCCGCGCCGTCGAGCACCGCGTTCGCGACGTCGGTGACCTCGGCGCGGGTCGGCCGGGAGGCGTGGATCATCGACTCGAGCATCTCGGTCGCGGTGATCACGAACTTGCCGGCCTTCACGGACTCCGCGATCAGGTGCTTCTGCACCATCGGGAGGTGCTCGAGGTGCACTTCGACGCCCAGGTCGCCGCGCGCGACCATCACGCCGTCGGTGGCCTCGAGAATGGCGGGCAGGTCGTCGAGCGCGGTGCGGCGCTCGATCTTCGCCACCAGCAACAGGCGCGGCGCCAACTCGCGGATGCGCTCGAGGTCGGCCGCGCGCGAGACGAACGAGACGCCCAGGAAGTCGATGCCGAGCTCCTGCGCCAGTGCGATGTGCTTGCGGTCCTGTTGCGTGGGCAACTCGGCCGAGAGCAGCGAGTCGGGGAAGTGCACGCCCTTGCGGTCGGCGATCACGCCCGCGCGCTGCACCTGGGCGACGAGCGCGTCGGACTCGACCGCCGTCACGATCAGCTCGACCGCGGCGTCCGCGAGCAGCACTCGGTCCTGCGGCTTCACGCTGTCGCGGAAGCCCGAGAAGTTGAGCGGGATGCGCGCCGGGTCGCTCGAGCGCGCGCCCTCGAACAGACGCACCTCGTCGCCCGCTGACAGACGCGCCTCTCCGCCCGCGATCTGCCCCAGGCGCATCTTCGGCCCTTGGATGTCCGCCAGGATCCCGATCGGCGTCCCGCGCAGCCGCGCGGCGGTGCGGACCTTGTCGACGCGCCGGCGGTGGTCGTCCTCGTTCCCGTGGCTGAAGTTGATGCGCGCGAGCGCCATGCCCGCATCGATCAGGGCGATCAGGCGGTCTTCGGAGGCCGGCCCGATCGTGGCGACGATCTTGGTCGCCGGTCGCGCGTCGTCGTGGGCGGAGGAGTGCAGGTTCGAAACGGGCTGTGGCGTGGACATGGTTGGGGCGCGGCGGGCGCGGAGCGTCCCGGCGGGCGAAGGGGTTCGGACGGATCCGTCCGACGTCGCGGTCTGGCGAGTCGACGCGCTCAAAAAAACTTGCGCGAGAGCTCGCTCGGGCTGCTCGAAGTCGATCGCTGCGACTTGCGCCGCGCGGAGCGACCCAGCCGCCGGGCTTGGCGACGATTCCCGGCGCAGGAACACTAGCGGAGCCGCTCCGGGGAAGCGAGTGCAGCGCGCTCGCGCGGCGTGCGCTGAGCGGCAGCGAGCTCGAGAGACACTCGAGCACTGCGGCGACCGAAGCGCGGGCTGAGCGACCTCAGCGCGGCGAGAGCGCGGGTCCCCTATCCTGCGCCGCGCACCGCGCCCGGAGACCCGTCGCGACAACGGCGGCCCGCTGCGTCCGACCAACTCGTTCGCGCCGCTCCCACCGCCGCCGCGCGTCGGACGAAACGACACCGGCCGGAACGGAGGAGTTCCAGCCGGTGGTTGGGCAACTCGGCGCCGTCCTGAGGTCGCGCCGCGGCATCACCTGAAGCGAGCGCCGCGCGACGCCGACGTCGAAACCCGCGCTTTGTGACGAAGCCGCGCGCGCCGGGGTTCGGGCCAAATGCGGGAAGATGGCCCAGTTCAGGAAAATGAGACTTCCCGAGCTGGGAACTGCCCGCAGAATGAATTCAGTGCTGACGCGTCGGCGCGCCTAGCCCCGACGCTGCTGCCGTCCCGGTCACCGCCGGCCAACCGGAGTCCCTCGTGGCACGGATCCCCACCTCGATTCGCACCTCTGACCCGTCAAGCACCGCTGTGGCGCTGACGCTCGCCGTGGTTGTCGGAGCGCTGCTCCTCCTGATCGCGCTTTGAACGACCGCGTTCCCGCTCGTGGACGAGCGGCTCGCTTGAGCGACTGAGCCCGCAGCGAGCGCCAAAAGGCGCCCGAAACGCGCGCGCACGCGACTTCGCGGCGCCCCCGCGCGTGTTCTTCGCGGCTGGCGCCGCCCGCGAGTCGAATCGACGCTGCGCGGATTGCGCATCCCGACCTGCGCCGTGACGATGCGTCGATGAAGCACGTCCCCCTGCCGACATCGCGCGGCCTGGTTCTCCTCGCGGTGCTCAGCCCCGCCGCCGCGGCCCAGTGGTCCACCGACCCTGCGCTGAACTCCGCCATCTGCGTGCAGCCTGGGGATCAGACCGTTCCCCAGATTGCGGCAGGCGCCGACGGCGGGACGTGGATGGGCTGGTTCGACAACCGCGGAGGCGCCTACGCGGTCTACGCGCAGCACCTGCTCGCGGACGGGACCGAGAGCCTCCCGCCGAACGGCCTGGCGCTCAGCACGCACCCGCAGAACACCTCGCTGATCGGCTGGGACATGCAGTCGGACGGCGAAGGCAACGCGCTGGCGGTGTTCACCGACGTCCGCGCCGGCGGCGACCTCGACGTGTACGCCTACAAGCTCTCCCCCACCGGGCAGTTCCTGTGGGGCCCCGACGGCATCACGGTCTCGGTCAACACCGACTTCGACGCCAATCCGGTGGTCGCGTCGCTCAGCAACGGCGACGTCGCCGTGGCCTGGGCGCGCATCCCCTCGAGTGGAACCGGCGCGGTGCACATCCGGCGCTACACGAGCGCGGGAGCGTTCCTGCACGAGGCGACGATCAGCGGCGCGACCGGCGAGAAGCCCTCCTTCGTCGCCCTCGCGGCCAGCGACAACGGCGCGTGCATCGTCCAGTGGTTGCGCAACACCGCGAGCTTCTCGAGCCCGCGCCACATCCGCGCGCAGAAGTTCGACGCCGCGGGCGCGCCGCTGTGGAACGGAGGCAACCCCGTGTCGGTCTTCGACGCGAGTTCCGTCCCGATCGCGCACCAGCCGCTGCTGGCGAGCGACGACGCGGGCGGCGCGTGGCTGGCCTGGCACGCCGCGCCGGTGAGCACCTTCACGAGCTACGTGCAACACCTCGACGCGAGCGGCGCGGAGCTCTTCCCCCACAACGGCGTCAGCGTCGCGCTCGAGCCGGGCGTGCAACAGCTCTCGCCGTCGCTGGCGGTGATGCCCGCCGGCGAAGCGATCGTGGTCTTCAACCGCCGCAACAGCGCCCAATCGCAGTGGGGCGTCGGCGCGCAGCGCATCTCGGCCGCGGGCGCGCGACTTTGGAGCGACGCCGGAGTCAGCGTCGAGCCGCTGGACGGCAAGAACGAGTCGTTCGAGCGCGTGGTGCGCTTCGGCGACGGAGCGCTGGCGATGTTCTTCGACCAGCCGCAGACCCCGCTGCCCGGTTCGCGCGTCCGCGGCGTGCGCCTGGAGGGCGACGGATCGTTCGTGTGGCTCTCCAACACGCTCTCGGTGAGCGCGGTGCTGGCCGGCAAGGACGACCTCGAGCTCGTCATCGATCGCAGCGGCGTCGCGCGCGCCGTGTGGCGCGACGAGCGCAACGACATCGGCGACGTGTTCGCCCAGAGCCTCAACCCCGACGGCGCGCTGGGCGGCGCCAGCGCGTGCGTGTCCGCGGTGTTCTGCCAGACCTCGCCCAACTCGGTCGGCGCCGGCGCGCGCATGCAGGCCGAAGGCTCGAGCAGCGTCGGCTGGGGCGACTTCGAGCTGCGCGTCGACGGCTGCCCCGCGCTCGTCAACGGCATCTTCTTCGGCGGACCGCAGTCCATGCCGGCGGCGCCGTTCTTCGGCGGCTCGCTGTGCTTGCAGCCGCCCTTCGCGCGCCTGGGACTCGTGACCACCGATTCCGGCGGCGGCGCGAGCCTCGTGGTCGACCTCGCCAGCCCCGCGAATCCTGCGCTGAACACCGCGATCGGCGCCTCCGCCGGCTTCCAGTTCTGGTATCGCGACAACGCGTCGAGCGGAGCCTCCACGAACGTCAGCGACGGCGTGTGGAGTTACTTCTGCCCCTGAGCAGCAACGCGACGAAGCGCAGGCGACAGCTCGGACGAAGCTGCGCAAGAAGAGTTCGGGCCGGCGGGAGTGAAGACTCCAGCCGGCCCGAAGTGCGCTCAGCGCGCGTTCGCGCTCAAGGGCAGATCACGAACGTCAGACCATCGGAGAGGCCTACGCCCTGAGCATCGGCCGGATCGCGGTAGTACCACTGGGCCCAGACCTGCGCTCCGGCGACCAGTTGCGGATCTCCGCCGCCCTGGATCACGGTGTTGAAGTTGAACTGCGGCGCGCCGGTGCAGTTGTCAGAACCTGCCACGCCGCCCGAGTTGACCACCGGCGTGCGACGCACGGGCACTTGCACGCACAGCGTGCCGCCCTTGAACGGCGTCGCAGCGGCGCCGTAGCCGTAGAACAGGATCGACGACTTCTGGTTGAGGACGTCGACCGCGGAGATGTTGAACGGGCCGGGAGTGCCGAAGCTCGGCGCGCCGTTGAACGTCATGGTCGCGACGCACAGTTGGCTGTTGATCTTGCCGGTGCAGTAGTTCGACACCGGCGAGCACAGGCCGCCCCCGCTGACCGTCACCACGGAGACGCTGTCCAGCGCCGCCTCGGTGATCGAGTTGTTGGGGTTGTCCTGCACGCTGAAGCGCAGCCGCACGTTGGCCGTCGGCGCGACGAACGCGCTGAGTTCGAAGTTGTCCTCGAGCCAGCCGCCGCGCAGACCGGTGTAGGTGCGCGCGTTGACCCAGCTCGCGCCGCCGTTGTTCGACACCGCCACGGTCAGCGCGTCGTCACCGTCGTCGTTGTAGAGCCAGGCCGCGTAGCGGATCAGCACCGCGCCGGCAGTGGCGTCGATCACGGGCGAGACCAGTTGCGTCGGCCCGCCGTCGATGTCGGCCGTGCCCGCCGCGCCGCCCACGCTGCCCTGCGCCGTGAAGTAGCAGTTGGCCGCCGAGCCGCCAGGGAAGCCCGTCTCGGGCTGCGCTTGCTCGCCCGAGTTCGTGGTGCCCACCGGATCGCCGCGGGTCCAGGCGCCCGAGGTCAGCGAGGTGTTCGTGACCGTCCAACCCAGATCGGTGTTGAACTCGTCGGCGAACACCGTGGTGAGCGAGCCGACCGCGAACACCGGGACATTCGCCGCAGGCGCGGTCGCGGGGTAGCTGGCGGTGTTGGCCAGGCTGTCCGTCGCCTCGATGTAGTAGTAGACGACCGCAGGCGCCGGCTGTCCGGGGATCGAGCCCGTGTAGGCCGAACCGGAGGTGTTGGTCATCGGCGTGCTGAGGAAGCTCCCCACCGAACCGACGCGGTAGCGCAGGTTCGCGGCCGTCACCGTCCCGCCGAAGTTGGACGAGATGTTGGCGTTGACCACGTACGGGCCGCCCTGATCGCCGGTGTTCGGCAAGCTGGTCACGCCCGTGAACTGGAACGGAACGAGCGTGACGCCGGGGAAGCCTTGCTCGCGGAAGGCCGAGTCGATCTGCGAGAAGCGCGGCGTGCCGTTGTTGATGTTGCCGTCGTTGTCGTCGAGCGTCAGCCACTGCGTCTCGATCACCGAGCGGATCTGGGTCTGGTTGTAGGAGTTCATCCAGCCCAGGAGCAGCGCGTTGGCCGTGAGCGAGCCCTGCGTCGCGCCGAGCGTGTTCTTGAGGTTGCGGCGCACCTTCCAACCCGCGCCCATCCAGACCTCGCCGTTGGCGTGCACGCCGCCGTAGCAACCCGGGTTCGAGTCGCCGCAGAACTGACGCGTGTTGTTGCCGGTGCGGATCATCGAACCCGTGCCGCTGAATCCGGCGCCGACCACGGCGTTGTCCCACACGTACATGGCCCACATGTCGGCGTTGCCCTCGCCCATGCCGTCCGAGCCATTGCCCGTGCCGTAGATGACGTTCAGCCAGTGGCCGTCCTCGTGGCTGACGACCGTCGAGTAGGCCGTGTTCACGCACCCGCCGCCGGGGACGTAGAAGTTGATCGACGAGCCGTTGAAGAACGCGTTGCAGTTCGCGGCGATGTTGGCGTTGGCCGTGTGGATGAAGTCGGCCTTGCTGTCGGTCGGATTGGTGGCGCGCACCCAATCCCGGTCGGCGTTCACGCCGATGTTGATGTTGGCCTGCGCCGTGACCTGGTCGTTCACCGGCGAGTTCATCACCACGTTGTTGCCGCTCGCGGCCGCGAGGTTCACGGTCAGCGAGTAGGGCGCGCCCGACGAGTTGTTCACGTCGTTGAACGAGCCGTCGTAGACGAAGGTCACGTTCGCCGGCGGATTGACGCCCACCAGCGTGAAGTTGCCGTTGGCGTCGGTCGTGGTGTTCACGGCGCCCGAGCTGACGCGCGTGTACTTCAGGTTCTGCGCGGTCTCGGGATTCGCCGCGGTGTCGGGGTTCGTGCCGGGCGTCGCGAAGCTCTTGACGTTGCCGCTGATGTCGAAGTTGTGGATCAGCTCGTCGCGCCGCGCCACGCGGCCCGTGCGCGCGTCGATGAAGTACACGCCGCCGAGCACTTCGCCGCTCGCGTGCTCCCAGAGCACTTCGCTGCGCCAGCACAGAACGCCCGTGCGGCGTTCGGCGTCGTCGATCTGCGCGATCACGAGTTCGGGCTCGTGCAGGAGTTGACCCGCGTACCCCGTCTCGGTGTGGAAGGCCGTCAGCGCGTAGTCGCCGCCGAGCGCGCGCGTGAGCGCCGGCGTGGTGTCGAAGCCGGCGAGATCCGGCAGCGCGCGCGTCTGGATCGACAGCAGCGCGCCGCGCGAGTCGAACAGCACGTTGACCCAGCCGCCGTCGACCGGAACGCCCGACACTTCCTGGCGGAAGCGCACGGTCATCTTGTCGGTGGTGCCGACCATCCCCAGCGGCAGGAACTGGGTCCAGTGCTCGACCAGCGTGGCGCCTTCGACGCCGTGCAGGTCGCGCGCGGCGGCGAGGGACTCGCGCGCGGCGGTGAACCAGTCGGCGTCCGAGCGCGGCGCGAAGCCCAGGCGCGCGGAGCCGCCGTAGACGAACTCGGCGAAGCCGGTGCCGGAGTCGAGGAACATGCGCCAAGACCCGCCGTGCTGAGCGCGCCAGTCGTCGAGGGCGCGGTCGAGGGCCGGACGCGTGGGGACGTTCGAGGACGAGTTTTGGGCAACGAGCTGCGAGGCTGCCGCCGCGATCGCGATTCCGACCGCTACGAAGGACTTCATGTGGCGCGTGTTCCTGTCTCTGGCTGTGGGGAGTGGACCGGCCCTGGAGGCCGCTCCGGCGTCAGCGCCCCGATGCAAAGGCGCTCGCGGCCGCCCCGCGGGCCCCGTGGCCCCGCGATGCGGTCGCGATCGGTTGGGACGGTCGCCCGCCCCTAAAGGATCCCCCATTCCGGGCGGCTAGGCCGCCCGCAGTTCGATTCGTCGGGCGGC
>CALKYE010000148.1 GCA_938003765.1 uncultured Planctomycetia bacterium | reverse complement strand
CGCAGTCCGAACCTCGCGTTGCGCTCGTGCTGCGTGACCCTGACGCGCGCTGGAGGTTGCCGCGCGAGCTGCTTAGACTCCTCGCCCGATCCCGCGGAAGCGCCCGGTCCTCCGGCGCGAGCATCGCATCGCGAACCACCCGACCGCGGGGCTCTCGTTCCAAACCACGCTCCCCAAGTCACCCAACCCCGCCCCAGCACCCATGGCCATCCAAGTCGGCGCAGACGCCCCGGATTTCACCCTCAAGACCCAGGACGAGCAGGAGTGGAAGCTGTCCGCTCAGCGCGGCAAGAACGTGGTGCTGCTGTGGTACCCGCTCGACTGGAGCCCGACCTGCGAGAAGGAGAACTGCTCGCTGTCGACCGACCAGACGCTCAACATCCCGGGCGCGGTGGTGGTCGGCATCAGCCGCGACTCGACCTGGTCGCACAAGGCCTGGCGCAAGGAGCGTGGCATCAAGCACGAGCTGCTGGCCGATCCCAAGCTCGACGTCACCAAGCAGTACGACCTGGTTCACCCCGCGGGCTTCATCAGCCACCGCGCGACGGTGATCGTCGACAAGAACGGCAAGGTGGCCTTCGTCCAGGTCCAGGAGAAGACCCCCGAAGCCCGCGACATGGGCGCGGTGAAGGCTGCGCTGGCCAAGCTGGGCTGAGCCGGCGCTCGACCGCTGATGCGCCGTAGCTCGCGGCCCGCTGAAGTCTCGAGCTTTGTAACCTCGGAGGACGTGGGTCGCGCGGTGCGCCCCGCGTCCTTCGTCACTTCCATGCGCACGCTCTGGATCGCGTTGCTCGCGCTCGCCCTCGCCGTGGCGGCTCTGGCCTGGTGGCTGGGCGCGACGCCGACGTACGACGCGCAGCCCGCGCTTGCGAGCCCGACGCGAAGTGTCGAGAGCGCCGCGAGCACGGCCGAGCCTCTGATCGAGGACGCCGACGTGGCCGCGCCGAGCGCGGAGCTGCTCGAACGCGACGCACTCGCGCCGAGCGTCGAACAGCGCGCTCGCGACGAACGTGAGGCGCGCGCCCGCACCACCGTCGTCGGACGCCTGGTCGACTCGACGGGCAACGCCGTGCCGGACGTGCGCGTCTTGTTCGCGTCCGCGGAGAGCGGCCCCGAACTTCCGCTCGACGCGCGCGCTTGGCAGGCGGCTGAGCGCAAGCTCGGTGAAACACAGTCCGACGCCGAAGGACGGTTCACGATCAACCCAGCGCCGATCGGCGCACTGCGACTCGCCTTGCGCTCGAGCGAAAAGGCGCCGCGCGACATCGACGGAGTGTTCGTCGGGAGCGGCCAGACGACCGACCTGGGCGAGATCGAGCTGCTCCCGGGACTCTTGCTGGCGGGGCGCGTGCTCTCCGCGGAGGGAGCGCCCGTCGAGGGGGCCTGGTTGATCCGCCCCGACAGCTCGACGCGCCCGTCGCTCGGCGACTTCCCGGGAGAGCGCGGAGTCGTGCTCGGCCAGAGCGCAGCGGACGGCTCGTTCGAACTCGCTCCCCAACCCGTCGGCCCGTGGACGATCCTGGTTCACTCGAGCGAGCATCCCGACTTCGTCGCGACCAGCGCGGGGCGCATGGAGTGGCGCGACGAGACGCGTCTCGAGCTGCGTTTCCCGCCCAGTTCCACCATCGAGGGGCGCGTGGTCTTGGCGCCCGGTCCCAACGCGCCCGCGCTCTCGGACCTCGAGGTGCGGGCGAGCGCGCTCGACGAACCCGGCGTCGATCGCGGCCCCGTCAAGAACTCCACTCGGCGCGCGACGCTCGGGCCGCACGGCGAGTTCACGCTGGTGGGGATTGCGCCGGAGGCGCTCGTGCGGCTGAGGCTCGCTTCGAGTGAGAAGGACTCGCGCAACCAGGATTGGAACTACGAGACGGAGTTGGACGTGCGCGGAGGCGAACGCGACGTACTGCTCCAAGTCGGCGCCGTGTCGAGCATCGTCGTCCACGCGCGCGACGCCGTGACGGGCGCGCCCGTGAGCGAGTTCAGGGCGCACGCTCAGGTGCGTCGGCCGGACGGAACTTTGCGCGGGCTGTCGCTTCGGAGCGAGAAGCGCGCCGACGGCGGGCTCGTGCTGCTGACCGATCGAACCATCGAGTCCAGTGGAGTCGTGGTCTTGACGCTGCGGGCGGAGGGCTACTTCTCGGCCAGCGCGCCAGACTTCGAACTGCGCCCGGGCGCCAGCGTCGAGTTGGCGGCCGTCGAACTGGCGCCGCAGCCGCGGCTCGACTTCCGCGTGAGCGACGCGCTCACCGGGCGTCCGCTGTCCGGCGCGCGAGTGGTCGTGTCCCTCGGCGACGCCGCGCTGGAGTCGGTTTCCGCGCCGCGCGAGCGCAGTCGCGAGATCGTCGAGTCTCGCAGTGACCTCACCGATCCGAACGGGATGACCCGCTTGTGGGGTGAGCGCGAAGGCTGCGGCTGGGCGATGGCGAGGCTCAAGGGCTACGCGTCGAGCGAGCCGATCGAGGTGTGCTTCCGCGCCACGCCGGAGACGATCGAGATCGCGCTCGCGGTCGGGCCTGCGCTCCAGGTTCGCGTGTTCGACGCCCACGACGCGCCGGCGCCTTCGCGCAAGGTGGTGCTGCACCGCGATCCGTCCGTCGACGTGAGCCGCATCGAGGCCCACCGTTTCTTCGAGCGCGAGGCGCTGACCGACTCCGAAGGACTGGCGCGCTTCGAGGGGCTCACTCCGGGCGCTTATCGGGCCTGGCTCGTCGAGCACCGTGTCGGCGCCGCGCGCACAGCCGATGAACACGCCCGAACCTTCGCGTCGACCGTGGTCGCGCCGGACGTCGAAGCGCAGCTCGAGCTGCGCGCGCTTCCGCGCGGTTCGCTCAGCGGGCGCGTCAGCTTCGCGCGCGCTCCGCTCGCCAACGCGGTCGTGATGTTGAGCGCCGCCAACTCGCCGCATCCGCGCGCGCGAAACCCCGACGGAGTGCTGCGCACGCGAACGGACTCCGAGGGTCGCTATCTGTTCGAGCAGCTCGGGCCCGGCGGTTGGAACCTCAGCGTGTTCCACGCGGACCTGCTCGTGCCGACGCGAATGGAGCTGTCCTACGACGGCGACGAGCACACCTTCGACATCGTGATTCCGCGCACGTCCTTGGTCGGGCGAGTGGTCGACCGCGAGGGCAATCCGATCGAGGGTGCGCGCATCTCCGTCGGCCGCTGGCAGCCGAACGCGCGCACGCGAGGTCGCCCGGCCTCGCCCTTCCAGAGGATCGACTCACCGTCCATCCCCGCGACCGACGCTGATGGACGCTTCACCATCCTCGGAGCGCCCGCGGAGCGAATCGCGATCGAGGTCAGCCACTCGCGCCACCAGACGCACCAGACCAAGCCTTTCACACCCGAGGTCGGAGTCGAGCGCGACCTCGGCGACCTCGTGCTGGACGCGGCGGCGAGCGTGCGCGTTTCGCTCGTGCGCTGGGACCGCCCTGAAACACGCCCGCGACTCATCCTGCGGCGACTGGACGGCCCCAAGAACGCGGACGGAGGACGCGAGGTGCGCGTGCAAACGCTCGACAGCCGCGGTCGCGCGACGGCGACGGGGCTCGCGCCGGGCAAGTGGCGGGTCGAGATCGACCTGCGCATCGAGGGACAGGCGCGCCCGCGCGTCGACTTGAAGCTGAAGGGGCACGAGGTGCGTTCGGTGGAGCTCGAGCCGAGCTAGCTGGCGGCGTCAGCGCCGCCGCGCGCGCTCGTGCGGTGAGCGTTGGCGCATCGTCGCGGCAGCCCATCGTCGACTTCCGATCGCCACGCCAACGCACGAGGCGCGCCGGAGGACTTCCGACGCGCCTCGCTGGGCTCGCGTTTCGAGTGGAGCGGTCTGCGTCAGGCCTTGACGCCCTCGATCGACACGGTGATGCGAACGTCTTCGCCGACGCCGCCCGGGACGCCGGACACGCCGTACTCCGAGCGCTTGATGTCGAACGTCGTCTCGAAGCCCGCGCGGTAGCCGAAGGGCGTCTCACCCTCGCCGGTGAGGTCGACGGTCGTCGTGACGGACTTGGTCACGCCGTGCAGCGTCAGGTCGCCCGTCAGCTCGAGCTGCGCGCCCTTCTTCTTCACCGACTTGGACTTGAAGCTGATGGTCGGGAACTCCTTGGCGCTCAGGAAGTCGGTGTTGCGCAGGTGGTCGTCGCGTCCCTTGTCGTTGGAGTCGACGCTGGCGGCGTCGATCTCGATCGAGATCGACGAGGCCTCGGGGGTCTTGGCGTCCCAGGTGATCTCGCCGCTGACCTTGTTGAAGCGGCCGTAGAAGTTGCTGACGCCGAAGTGCTTCACGCGGAACAGGACGCTCGAGTGACCGCTGTCGATCTTGAACTTGGTGGCTTCGGCGGCGACGGTCGACGACGCGGCGCTCGCTGCGGGCTGGAGCGCGGCGGCGGTCAACGCGACGGCCGGGACGGACAGGGACAGAACCAGGATGGGGAGGATCTTCATGGGTGTTGGATTGAGGCCAGCTCGAGCGCGTACGCGGCCAGCGCCGACGGGGCGCGTGAACGGGGCGCGGGCGAACTCGCTGAAACTTGTGTTGCCTGAGATGCTTGTGGAAGTACGTGGGGGACGCCTGAACGGACTTTGAACATTTTCCAGCGCGAGGTCGAGGGCCTGACGGAGAGCTCGCCCGCTCGCACGACTGCCCCACGCATCGAGGCCACACATGATCCGCTCCCTCCCGTTGGTGTTGGTTGGTTCGCTCGCCTGGGCGCTGCCGGCGCCCGCCGCGCAGTCCGATCTCGCGCGCGAGGAACGCGCATTTCCGTTGTCGGTGCTGTCGCGCGACGCGGAGCGGATCGAACTCGCGCCGCGTGCGGGCGCACTGGCCGACTTGGCTGGACTGGAGCGCGTGCGCCTGCTCGGTGCGCCGCTGCCCGATGCGCAACTCGACCTCGAGCTCACGCGCATCTCGACCGACGCGCGGCGCTTCGGGTTCGCGCTCGACGGCGCGGAGATGGACGCGCCTCTCGCGGGCCTGGACCTGAGCGTCTGGACCGGTCACGTCCGCGGCGCGCCCGCCGACGAGGTCATGCTCGCCTTCTCGCAGGTCGGGTGCCGCGGCTGGATCCGGCGCGGCGCCGAGCTGTTCCACCTGGCGTGCGGCGCCAGCGAGACCGACGGTTGGAACGCGCCGTTGATCGTGATGACCTCGGACGAGAGCCTGCGACGCGCAGGCTTGAAGGCGCCGCCGCCGTGTCGCGCGCGCGATCTCGCGCCGGCGTCATCGAGCGGCGCTGCGACGCCTGCACACAAGAGCGCTGGCGCTCCCGGCGCCTCTGCATTGCTCGCGCCGACGCTGCTCGAAGCTCGCATCGCGATCGAAACCGACTACCAGCTCTCGCTGGTCTTCGGCGGCAACGTCGCCGCGCAGACCAGCTACCTCACGTCGCTGCTGACCTGGATCAGCTACCGCTACGAGGAGCAGATCCAAACCGTCCTCGTCTACCCGTACGTCGGGCTGTACTCGACGCCGGCCGATCCGTGGAGCACGCCGGACTGGGGCGGGAACTCGGTCGACATGTTGTTCGAGTTCCAGAGCGCCTGGTCAGGCGGCATTCCCGCCGGCGCGCACTTGGGTGCGTTCATCTCGGGCGCCTCGCTCGGCGGCGGCGTCGCGTGGCTGCCTGGGCTGTGCAACGCTCCGTACAACTTCTCCGTCTCCGGCAACATCGACGCGGGCGTCAACTTCCCGGTGAGCGTCAGCTCGGGCAACTGGGACTTCATGGTCGTGGCGCACGAGATCGGCCACAACTTCGCCGCGCCGCACACGCACGACTACTGTCCGGCGCCGCTCGACGGCTGCGCGCCCTCGGGGTACTTCGGCGCGTGCCAGAACTCGCAGAGCTGCACGAACACCGGCACGATCATGAGCTACTGCCACCTGTGCCCGGGCGGCCTGTCGAACATCACCACCTACTTCCATCCCGCGAGCGCCGCGGACATGCGCGCGTGGGCTTCGAACGCGTGCTTGCCGCTGCACTGCGCGAGCCCGTTCAACTACTGCACGGCGAAGCTCAACAGCCAGGGCTGCTCGCCGAGCATGGACTACACCGGTCATCCGACGCTCGGCGGACTCGACAACTTCGTCGTAAGCGCGAGCGCGGTCATCAACAACAAGAACGGCCTGTTCTTCTTCGGCTTCGCGCCGGCGGCGAGCCCGTTCCAGGGTGGGACGAAGTGCGTGCAGTCGCCGACGATCCGCACCGGCATCCAGAACTCGGGCGGTACTCCCGGCGCCGACAACTGCTCGGGCGCGTACAGCTTCGCGTTCACGCACGCCTACGCGGCGAGTCGCAATCTGACGGCCGGCACGACCTGCTACATGCAGTGCTGGCAGCGCGATCCCGCGAGCCCGAGCCCGTCCGGACTCACCGACGCGCTGCAGTTCACGCTCTGCAACTGAACGCCTCGCGGATCAGGACGCGGACTGGCCCTCGCGCGCGAACACGCGCGAGGGATCGCGGAACGACTTGAACTCGAGCGCGTTGCCGCTGGGGTCGAGCAGGAACATGGTCGACTGCTCGCCGACCTCTCCGCGGAAGCGAACGTGCGGCTCGATCAAGAACGGCTGGCCCTTGGCCTGCAGCCGATCGCGCAGCGCGTGCCACGCGTTCCACTCGAGGATCAGTCCGAAGTGCCGCACGGGAACGTTGTCGCCGTCGACGAGGTTGGTCGAGGGCGGGGCGTCGGTCGCGTCGATCCGGTGCGCCGAGAGCTGGTGGCCTTCGAAGTCGAAGTCGATCCAGCGCTCGGCGAAGCGGCCGACGCGGCAACCCAGCAGCTCGACGTAGAAGCGGCGCGTGGCCTCGATGTCGAGCACGGGGAACGCGAGGTGGAAGGCAGGGGTGGGCATGGTGAGCGCGGCGCGAGGGACTCAGAGCAACGCCCGCCACACGTCGAGCGTGAGCGCCGCGTTGCGCCTCCAAGAATAGGCTGCCGCGAGCGCCTGGCGCGAGCGCCGCGCCAGCGCATCGTGACGTGCGTCGAGCGCGCGCCCGAGCGCCTCGGCGAGTTCGTCGGGATCGCAGTCGGCCGCGGAGCTCGACAGCCAGCGCGCGTGCGGGCCGAGCGCCTCGACGAAGGCCGGCGCCGGAGTGGCGACGACATCGCAACCGGTGGCCAGGGCTTCGAGCAGCGTGACGGGCGTGAGCGCGTCGTCGCTCAGGTGCGCGAGCACGCTGGCGCGCGCCACGAGCTCGGGGAGTTCGTCCTCGCGCGGCGCCGAGAGCCACTGCACCCGCGACGAGATCGAGCTGCGCGTCGCGTGAGCTCGCAGCGTGTCGTACGCGTCGCCGGGGCGACCCGCGTACACCAGGCTCAGCTCGCGCCCCGCGGCGGACAGTCGCTCGCAGGCGCGCAGCACGGCGAGCGGATTGCGCGCGTGGTCGAGCCGTCCGAGGACCAGCACCCGCGGCGGATCGGCGAGCGGCAGCTCCCGTAGCAGCGTGCGGCGCCAGTGCTCGCACCCCACGGGCAACGCGTGGATCGCGCTGGAGGGGACGTCGAAGCGCTCGGCGATCAACTCGGCCGCGTGTCGACTGAAGGTGATCACGGCCGCGCAGCGACGCAACGCGGCGCCGAACTCGGCGTGCTCACCTGCGGCGGGCAATTCACTGACCGCGCAGGTGCGGAGCGCGCGCGAGACTCTGGGGAACTGTGGGAACACGCCGTGGAACACGTCGCAGCCCGCGAGCAGCCGATCCGCGCCCAGCCCCGCGCGCGCGGCCCAGCCCAACATCCGGCGCGGCGCCTTCGCACGGAGCCTTCGCACGTCGCGGCCCGTGAGACCGAGCGCTGGCTCGCCGACGCTGCGCTCACCGGGGCCCCAATCCAGCAACTTGAGCTGCACGTCCTCGCCATGCGCGGCGAGCGCGCGCACCAGCTCGCGCACGTAGCGCCCCACGCCGGGCGCGTGCGTGGTCGCCGGCCAGTAGTCGACGCCGACGATCACTCGCGCGCTCGCACCGCGATCAAAGCGATCTCGACCTTCGCGCCTCGCGGCAGCGCTGCCACACCCACGGTGGCGCGCGCGGGGCGAGCTTCGCCGAGCACCTGTTCGAACTCGCGATTCATCGCGGCGAAGTCCGCCAGGTCGGTCAGGTACACCGTCGCCTGAACGACGTCGCGCGGCGCGGCGCCAGCGGCCTCGAGCACGGCGCAGAGGTTGGCCAACGCCTGACGCGTCTGCTCGGCGACCGTGGGCCCGGCGAGTTCGCCGTCATGCGGCGACGCGCCGATCTGACCCGCGAGAAACAGCACGCCTCCCGCCTCGATCGCCTGCGAGTAAGGCCCGATCGGCGCCGGAGCGCGCTCGGTGCGCACCACGCGCCGGCCCTCCGCAACTCGACAGGCGCTCGAAGCAGTCGCGATCAACGCCGCGGCGAGGCACGCGCGCCACGAGCGCTTCACGAGCGGCCTCCCGTGCGAAGGCAGCGTTCGACGCCGTCGCAGAAGCGGTCGATCTCCTCCAACGTCGTGTAGATGCCCGGCGTGATGCGCAGGCCGCGCGCACGGGGCGGATAGGGCGCGCTGAAGGACGTGGCGAGCACGCGTTCGCGCTCCAGCAGACTGCGGAGCAGCTCCTGATCGTCGAGGCCCTCGATGCGGAACGTCGCGAAGCCCGCGCCGAAGCGCGGCGAGAGGCTCGTGCGCAGCAGGAAGCGCTCGCCGGCGACAGCGCGAAGTCGAGTGACCCAGCGCTCCCGCAGGTAGCGCAGGCGCGCGAGCTTGTTGGCGACGCCGATGGCGTGGTGGAACGCGAGGGACTCCGCTGCAGACAGAACCGCGGCGCAGGGCTGGGTGCCCGCCTGTTCGAACTTGCGAATGTCGTCGCGCTGCTCGGGCACGGCGGCCATGAGTGGCCACAGCTCCGCGATCCGCTCGCGTCGGACGTAGAGCAGCCCCGCGCCGTGCGGAGCGCACAGCCACTTGTGCAGGCTCGCGCCGTAGAAGTCGCAGTCGAGCTCGTCGCGCGTGAACTCGAGGTGCGCGAAGGCGTGCGCGCCGTCCACCACGACAGCAACCCCGTGGCGTCGCGCCATGTCGACGATCGCGCGCACGGGCAGGATCTGTGCGGTGGCGTTCACGACGTGGCAGAGCAGGATCAAGCGCGTGCGCGGCGTGAGGCTCTGCTCGAACAGCTCCACGAGCTCGCTCTCGCTCTCACACGGAGTCGGCAGCTCCACGGTGCGCACGACGACGCCTTCGCGCCGCGCGCGCTGGTGGAGCGTGGTCAACATGCGCGGGTAGTCCTGGTCGGTGGTCAGGACCTCGTCGCCGCGCGCCAGATCGAGTCCGAGCAGGCACGTCTCGAGGCTCTCCGACGCGTTGCGCGTGAGGGCGAGCTCCTCGCTGTCGCAGCCGAGCGTCTCCGCGAGCGCGCGGCGAACCTCCTCGCGCTGCGCATGCTGCACGCGCCAGAGGTTGAACATCGGCAGCTCGTTGGCGAAGTCCAGGCGCTTCCGCTGGGCGTCTTGCGCCACGCGAGGCGCGGGGCTGCATCCGCCGTTGTTGAGGTTCGCCACCGATCGATCGACGTCGAACGCGGCCTGCACGCGCGCCCAGCACGTCTCGTCCTCGGCCAGCTCTTCGGGCGAGCGCCCGCGCGCGGCGGAGAACGCCTCGAGCACCTCGCGTTGGCGCGGACTCGCGCACGCGCCCGCCAGCGATGCGGCCATGGGCAGGCCGAGCATCGGGAGCACAGCGCGGCGGGACGGCAGGTCGTTCGACAACGACGGCCATCTTGGCGAGCGCGAAGTGCGCCCGCCACGGATTGCATGCAGCGTTCTGCCGCTGTCTACAATCGCTCTCCGCGGCCGCTGCGCTCGTGCATGCCGCCCCGGGGAGCGACGATGGCGCTGGTGCTCGGAATGACTTGGATGGCGACGGTGGCGCTCGCACTTCCGCGCGAGGAAGAGCGCGCTGCGTTTCAGCCCAATCAGGGGCAATGGCCCGCCCAGGTGCTGTTCCACGCGCGCTTCGGCGCGCTGCACGGCTGGCTCGAGAGCGACGGTTGGACGCTGGCGCTGTTCGATCCGACCTCGGCGAGTCCCACGTCGGAGGCTTGGGCCCTGCGTCTGAGCTGGCCCAACGACGGCGGTCGCATCGCGCCGCGCGCGCCGCTCGACAGCACCTTCTCCTACTTCCGCGGCGCGCAGCACGGTCCGCCGCGCGGCGCCGCGCTCTTGCACCACCAAGTGGCCATCGAAGAGCTAGCGCCCGGCATCGCCCTGGTCGCGCGCTGCAGCGAGAGCGGGCCGGAGTTCGACCTCGAGGTCGCTCCGGGCGCGGATCCGAGTTCGATCGTGCTGCGTTGGAGCGGTCAGTGCGCGCTGAGCGTGGATGACGCGGGCGCGCTGAACGTTCACACACCTCTCGGCGAGCTGACTCTGCCGCGTCCGCTGGCGCTGATGACGAGCGCCGATGGCGTCGAGTGGACCGAGTGCCGCTATCGCCTCGTCGACGACGACGGCTTCGTGATCGAAGCGCCGGAGCGAGCGCTCGACTCGGCGCTGTGGATCGATCCGGCGCTGCACTGGGGGACGTACCTCGGCGGACAGTCGCAGCAGTGGATCAACGCCATGGAGCTCATGCCCGGCGGCGAAGTCGTCGTGGGCGGCGCCAGCGATTCGATCGACTACCCGACGTCGCCCGGCGCCTTCCAGACGTTCGGCAACGGCGCCACCGACGGGTTCGTGAGCGTGCTCGCAGCCGACGGCCGCACGTTGCTCCACTCGACCTTGATCGGAGGGTTGGGCGACGAGCGCATCCTCGGGCTGGGCGTGACCTCGAACGGGTCGATCGTGGTCGCTGGCGACACGCAGTCTGCGGACTTCCCGACCACCTCCGGCGCGTTCGATCCGTCGCTGGGCGGCAGCTCGGACGCGTTCGTGGCGCGCTTCTCGCCGGATCTCAGCGTGCTCGAGTGGTCGACCTTCATCGGCGGCAGCTCGGTCGAGATCGCGGGCGGCATGGCGTTGCGGAGCAACGGCGCAGCGGTGCTGGTGGGCGGCACGCGCGGCGCGGGCTTCCCGACCACCGCGGGCGCCTACGACCCGACCTACAACGGCGGATCCTTCGCCGGCGACGCGTTCGCGCTGGAACTCGCGCCCGATGGCGCAGCGCTGAACTGGAGCACGTTCCTCGGCGGCGCCTCGGAGGAACTCGCCGAGCGCGTCGTGCTCGGCCCCGGCGGCGACGTGACGCTGAGCGGAATGACCTACGGGGCCGGCTTCCCGACGACCTTCGGCGCCCACGACCGCACCTTCGACGGCTTCGAAGAGCCTTTCGTCGCGCGTCTGGACGCGCAGGGCGCCGTGCTGAAGTTCTCGACGTTCCTGGGCGGCGCGGGGACGGACACGCTGACAGCGCTGCTCGTGCGCTTCGACGGAGCGACTTGGATCGGCGGCCGCACCGACGACCTGTCGTGGCCGACGACCTTCGACGCCCACGACCGCGAGTACAAGGGCGCGAGCGAAGGCTTCCTCGCGCTGCTCACGCCGGGAGGCGACTCGCTGCTGCACTCGACCTTCATCGGCGGCGGCGAGGAAGACGCCGTTCGCGCGCTGGCCTCGAGCGCGAGTGGAATGCTGCTCGTGGGGCTCGAGACGCTGAGCGCGGATCTGCCGACGACACCGGGCGCGTTCGATCGGAGTTTCGCGAGCAGCCTCGGCGCCAGCGAGTTCGACGCGCACCTCATGCGCTTCAAGTCGGACATGTCGGGGTACGACTACGCGACCTACTTCGGCGGCCGCAGTCCCGAACGCTTGAGCGCGCTCGCGGTCGACACGCAGGGCGCGTTGATCCTGGCCGGTGTGACCAACGGCCCCGATCTGCCGACGACGAGCACCGCGCTCCAACCGGCGTGGAACGTCACGGCGCTCGCCGAGGGTTTCGTCGCGCGCCTCGAGCTCCTGCGACATCCGATCGAGTACGGCGCCGGGAAGCTCAACTCCGGAGGCAGCGTGGCGGGGATCCAGTGGACGGGCTTCCCCAGCGTCGCGGACCAGAACTTCGCGGTGGGGCTCGACTTCGCCATGGCGAACGCGTGGTGCACGGTGTTCAGCTCGCTGAACAAGGCGAACCTGCCGTTCTGCGGCGGACGTCTGCTCGTGCGTCCTCCGTTCACGCGCTACCAGCGCTTCAAGAGCGACGCCTTCGGTTACGGCATGCGCGCGATCTCGCTGCCGCCGTGGGCCGCGGGTCAGATGCTGTACTTCCAGGTGTGGTACGCCGACGACGGCGACGCGTTCGGCTGCGGCCTGACCGACGCTCTGTCCGTGCTCGTCTACCCCTGAGCGAGTGGCTCAGCGACTGCGGAAGCCCGCACGCTCGTTGCGCGTCGGCGTCGCAGAGGACTGGTTCGACGCGGCCCCGCTGTGGCCCTGCTGACGCTCGTGCTCGGCCCAGGTGACGCTCACCATTCCGGAGCGGAAGCGTCCGCGCTCGCGCTCGATGGCGCGGAGTTGCTCGGGCGTCGGCGGCGCGCCGAACAAACCGCCCTCGTCGCGCAGCGCGTCGTTGAACTCCTTCCACATGGCCTTCGCGAAAGGCCCCCACAGCGGAAACGAAAGCGCCACGATGGCGTACTTGACGGGCTCGCTGTTGAGGTGGATGTCCACGGCAGTCAGTAGCCTATCGGCTCGTCGGCGCGCGCGGAACGAGGGTCCGAACGCGTGGGGGAGACGGGAGTCGCACCAACGAAGCGAGCGAACCTGACCGGAGAGCGGAACACGATGAGCAGAACTTACGGAGCGTTGGGGTGGGTTGCGGCGGTCGCCTTGCTGGTCGGCTGCACGGAAACGGGCGCTGAGTCCAGCGGCGGAGCGCCCACGGGCAGCGTCGATGCGCGCCCTGCGGCCAATGCCGAGCTCGATCTGACGACCGACGCCGGGCGCCGCGCGGCGTTCGAACGGCTCAAGGGCGATTACGAGCAGATGCGCGCGCGCCTGGAAGGCGCAGCGCAGGACGCCAAGGTCCGGGCCGCTCAAGCCCGCCGCGAGGGATTGACCGAGCTGCAGCGCCTGTGCGACGACCTGGAGCGCCGACTGGACGATCTCGAGGAGTCGGGCGGCGAGCAATGGACCAAGACGCGCGCGCAAGTGCTCGAGCACGCGGAGCGCCTGCGGCTGGAATGCGAACGGGTTCTGGGCGAGGAACCTTGAGCGGCGTGCTCCAACGCGCCGCCTCCCACGGCGTAACGAGCCTCCCATGAGAACGATCGACATCACTCCGAGTCCGCGCCGCTCCGCTCGGCCGGGCAGCGCCTTCCTCGGCCTTGCCGCCGCCTGCATCGTCTTCGCGCTGGTCTCCTGGCGCGTCGCGACCGCCGCGAACTTCGAGGCCTCGGCGGAGCCGGTCACGTCGGCGCCCGAGGAAGTCTCGACGGACGTTTCCGCTCACTGGCCCGCGGCTCCGGACGAGAGCGAGCTGACGGAAGCAGAACGCAAGACGATCGATGTGTTCCGGCGCGCTTCGCCGGGGGTCGTGCACGTGACCAACGTCGCGCGCGTGGCGATGCGCCGCAGCTACGAGGACGCGGTCCGTGGCGCAGGCAGCGGCTTCGTGTGGGACAGAGACGGACACGTCGTCACGAACTACCACGTGGTCCACGGCTCCGACGCGCTCTACGTGCGCTTCGCGGGCGACCCGACCTCGTACCGCGCGCGCGTCGTCAACTCGACGCCGCATCAGGATCTGGCCGTGCTCAAGCTGGTCGAGCGTCCGAAGCAGAAGCTCGAGCCGGTCGAACTGGGGCGGAGCGAAGGTCTGCAGGTCGGGCAGCACGTCTACGCCATCGGCAATCCGTTCGGGCTCGACCAGACCTTGTCCAGCGGGATCATCAGCGGACTGGGGCGCGAGATCCGTTCGCTGACCGACCACAAGATCAACAACGTCATCCAGACCGACGCCGCGATCAACCCCGGCAATTCGGGCGGTCCGTTGCTGGACTCGCGCGGTCGCTTGATCGGCGTGAACACGGCCATCTACACGCTGTCCGGCGCTTACAACGGCATCGGGTTCGCCGTCCCGGTCGACACGGTGCGTCGCATCGTGGGAGAGATCCTGAACACGGGGCGAGTCGTCCGACCCGGCCTGGGCGTGATGCTGATGAGCGAGGCCGAGGCCGGCCAGTTCCGGCTGCGAGGTGTGGGCATCGCGTCGGTCACCGCCGACAGCGCTGCGGAGCGCGCCGGTCTGCGCTCGGCGAGCGTATCCGCCTCTGGAGAGGTCAGCATCGACGAGATCGTCGAGGTCGATGACCAGACCATCCGCACGGCGCGGGATCTGTACGACGCGCTCGACGGTCGCGCGGTGGGGGACTCGGTGCGCCTACGAATTCGGCGTGGTGAGCGGCTGTTCGAGGCCACTGTGCGCTTGCAAGACCTGGGCGAATAGCTTTCCCTCACGGCGCGGAGCGAGGAGCGCTCCAGCTCTCGCGTGGAAGCCCCGACGATCGCCGCGTCCCTCGACCGTCGCACCTGCGCCTTCGTGGGCTTGGTGGTGGCGTTGTGTCGCGCCGTGCAGTGGCGTTCGTTCCCGCTCTACGACGACGCGTTCATCACGCTCCGCTACGCGGAGAACTTCGCCGCGGGACTCGGGCTGGTCTACAACCCGGGCGCGGCCTGGGAGCCGGTGCTCGGGACGACCACGCCGCTCTACGCGCTGCTGCTGGGGCTCGTCGGCGCCGTTGGAGCTCCACTCGAAGGCGCCGCGCTCACGATCAACGCGCTGTGCGACGGAGTCACGGGGGCGTGCATCGCCCTCGCGCTCTCCTCGCGCCCGCTCGCAGCCCTCGCGAGCGTCGGAGTCTTCTGCGCGCTGCCCCACGTCGCTCGCATCAGCGCGGGGGGCATGGAGCCGCCGCTCTTCGTCGCGTTGGCGACCAGCGCGTCACTGGCGGCCTCGCGCGCCCGCCTCGGCGCCGCGGGATGGCTCGGTTCGTTCGCCTGCACGACTCGGCCGGAGGGCGTGCTCCTCGTAGCGGCGCTGGCCTTGACGAGCGTGCGTTCGTGGCGCGACGCGCGTCGCCTGTTCACGCCGGTGATCATCGTGGGCGCGTCGAGCGCGGCGCTGCTCACGGCGATCTACGGCTCTCCGATCGCGCAGTCCGTGCGCGCGAAGGCCGGCCGCCACGGGCTGGGGATCGACTTCGCGCGCGCCGCGTCGACGCTCCAGCAGGCGTTTGCGCCGACGAAAGTGCTTGTGGCTCTGAGCTGGTTGACGCTCTGGGGCGTGATCCGCGCCGGTGTGCGTTCACCAGGCCTGCGCGCGTTCGGACTGTTCGCGCTGGCGGTGCCGACTGCATACATCGTCTCGGGCGCCAAGACCTGGGGCTGGTACTTCTACGCGCCGCTGACCTTGGCCTGCATCGGACTGGGCGTCGGGCTCGACGCCGTGGCGCAGTGGCTCGAGCGCGCCCCGAGCGGGCTCGCTGCGCGCGTCTCGTCGCTGTGGCTGCGCTCGCGTGCGCTCCTGCCGCTCTTCGCAGTGGGCTCGCTCGGCGCGGCCGTGGCGCTCGCCGTGGCGTACCCCGATCGAGTGACGCCGCGCGTGTACGAGCCGATGCGCGCGAGCCTGCGCGAGCTCGACCTGCGCGGGCGAGGCCTGCGCGTGCTGGCCTCGGACATCGGCGCCCTGGGCTACTTCTCGCGCGCCAACGTGCTCGACAGCGAGGGCCTGGTCTGGCCGCAGGCGCGCGAGTACCCCGATCAGCCGGCCGCGCTCGCCGCGCACTTGCCCGAGTACTTCATGATCGTCGTGAATCGGGCGCGCATGGGCGCGTTCGTCGCGCACTCCGTGCACGAGCGCTACCGGCCCATCGCGCGCTTCAACGCCAGCGGGGCGAGCGAGCTGAAGCCCGAGCCTCAGTCGCTCATCGACGGCTGGGCGCAGGACTACATCCTCTACGCGCGCGACGACCTGTAGCGGCGCGGTCGGTGTCGCCGCGCCCGCCGGGCGAGCGGTTCAGCGTTGCTCCGCGTCGTCCTCGACGTAGCCGAGCTCGGAGAGTCGAGCGCGTTGGGCGGGTTGCGCCGCCGGCGCCAGCGAGCGCGCCGGCGCGCCGGGCGTCACGTTGGACCGACGCGCCTCGAGCTCAGCGCGCAACTCGGCGAACTCGACGGAGTGCTGCGCGCGCACGTCCACGCGCTCTTGTGGATCGGCGTCGAGGTCGTAGAGCTTCGGCTCGCTCTCGTCTCCACACCACACGAGCTTGAGGGCCCCCCGGCGCACCGCGAAGTGCAGTTGCGCGGGGTCGTCCTTGTAGCGCGAGCTGAAGCTGAGCAGTCGATCGCGCGGGGCCGCGCCAGTTCGCAGAGCTTCGACCAGGCTCAAACCCGCAGCGTCGCCGCCGAGCGGTCTCGCGCCGCTCAGCTCGAGCAACGTGGGCGCGATGTCCAGGTTGCTCACTGGCTCGCGGACCACGTGCGGCGCGGGCGCTCCGCGCAGAGGCGCGATGGCGAGCGGCACGTGCAGCATCTCCTCGTACACCGTCGCGTTGTGCCCCTGGCGCCCGTGCTGTTGAAAGGCCTCGCCGTGATCGCTGGTCCACACGACCCACGCCTCTCGCTGCACAGCGCTCAGCTCGAGCCCTTCGAGAAACTCGCCGGCCCGCGCATCCGCGTAGGCGACGTGCTCGTCGTAGCGCGCGGCCAACGCGACCACGTCGGGGTGATCCGGCGCCAGGCCGGCCCGGTGGATGCGCCGACACTCGCCGATCGATCCGCTCACGCTGCTCTCCGGCGCACTGTAGCGATCGCGGTAGGGCGCCGGAGGCTGGTAGGGCATGTGCGGCGGCGCGAGGTGCAGATAGACGAACAACGGTGCGCTGGGCGCTCGCTCCCAGCTCGCGCGGGCGAGTTCGAACGCGCGCTCCAAGCTCGCTTCCGAGTGGTCGAGCACGTCGTAGCGCTCGAAGCCGCGCTGCAGTCCGTGGCGTGAGCTGAGCACCGGGGTCTGCACGATGGCGTGCGTGCGGTAACCGCGCTCGCGGAGACGTTCGGCCAGCGTGGGCCAGGTCGTGGGCAGCGAGTCGTCGAACGTGCGGACGCCGTGGCGCTCCTGCTCGAGCGAGGTGAACAGCGAAGCCGTCGAAGGCAACGTCCACGAGCTCTGCGAGTAGGCGCGTTCGAAGCGCACGCCGCGCGCGGCGAATTGCGCGAACTCGGGCGTCGTGTCGCGTTCGTAGCCGTGCGGAGAGGTGTGCTCCGCGTGCAGCGAGTCGAGCACGAGAACGATCAGCGACGGAGCCGGCGCCGCTGGCTCAGAGCCGCAGGCGCCACAGACGAACGCGGCGGTCACCGTGGTCAGACGAACCAGCGCTGAGGCGCGCGCACGCATGGAGAACAGCCGCATGGAGAACCCGTGCGCGCAGCGTACTCTCGCGGCCCGATGGCACGACTGCGAACCATGAGCGCCGCGCAGGTGCGCGAGTTCGACCGCCTCGCGCAGGAGCGATTCGGCCTTCCGAGTTGCGTGCTGATGGAGAACGCAGGCCGGAGCGCAGCGGAGCGCGTGCTCTCGCGACTGCGGCGCGACGCGCTTGGCGGAGCTCGTCCTCCGCCGCCGTGGCGCATCCTCGTGCTGTGCGGCGGGGGCGGGAACGGCGGCGACGGCTACGTGCTCGCGCGGCGGCTGTGGAACGAGGGCCAGCGGGTCGAGGTGCTGCGCAGCGCGCCTCTCGATCGCCACACGAGCGACGCCCGGTTGTTCGGCGACGTGTGCCGGCGCCTCGGCATCCCGATCTTCGACGCGGGTGAGGCGGCTGACCGCTGCCTCGCGGGCGCCGACGACTACGACGTCCTCGTCGACGCCCTCCTCGGCGTCGGGGCCACGGGCCCGCTGCGCGCGCCCCTGCCGGAGTGGATCGAGCGCTTCAACGCTGCAACGCGACCGCTCAAGGTGGCCCTGGACCTGCCGACCGGGCTGGACGCCGACAGCGGCGCCCTTCAGAAGCCGTGCATTCGAGCCGATCTGACGCTGACGTTCCTGGCGCCGAAGCCGGGGCTGATCGCGCCCGGCGCCGAGCCGTACACCGGCGAACTCGCCGTGTGCGACATCGGTCTCGGACTGGATGCGCTGGACGTTCGATCTGAGTAGCGCCCGCGCCGCCGCTCGGAGCGCGTTGCGGTCACGCCCCGCCACCATTAGCCTCGATCTTCCAAACTCGCGTGTGCGCGGGGCGCTAACTCAGCGGCCGCCACTCACCCGCCGCCACGCACACCAAGGAGCCAACATGAAATTGTCCTGGGTCCCTCTCGCAGTCGCCGGACTGGCGCTCGCAGGCTTCGCTCTGCGCTCGCCGTCCACGAACGAAGGCAAGAAGGTCGACTACCGCTTTTCCGAAGCGCCGGTGAACGCCGCGGGCATCAAGAGCCTGGCGGAGTTGCGCGGCAAGCCAGTGCTCATCGATTTCTGGGGCACGCGTTGAGGCGCTTGTGTCGGGGGGTCCGTGCCGACCGCCGTCAAGCATCAACGCGAGCTGGGTGACGACGTCCAAGTGATCTTCGTCGAGTGTCAGGGCGCCGAGCGCGACACCTACGAAGCCTTCGCCTGGCGCATGAAGTGGATGGGCAACGCCGCCATGTGGACGCACGAGCGTCCGATGGAGATGCCGGGCTCAGGACTGCCGCAGACCGCCCTGATCGGCGTCGACGGCACGGTGATCCTGCAAGGCAATCCGGGCGCGCTCGGCAAACGGCTGAGCGAAGCGCTCGAAGCCGAGATCAAGAAGTCCAAGCAACCTCCGGCGGATGCGCCGGCCGAGCTCAAGAAGGCCTGGACGATGTTCCTCAAGGGCGATGTCGCTGGCGCGCTCGCCGAGTGCGACGCCTCAACGGCGCCTGCCGCCGCGGACACTCGCACGGAGTTCCTCGCTCGGACGACCGCGCGCATCGAGCGCGTGAAGCGTCTGCTCGACGCGGGCGACTTCGGTCTCGCCGAGCGTCAAACCGCGGAGATCGAGAAGGCCGTCAAGAGCAACGCGGAACTCGCGGCCCAGATCGCCGAGCAACGCGCGCGCTTGAACGATCCGGCGAACGCCCGCGAGCGCGAAGCCGCGAAGGCCTTCGACGCGCTGGTGGACAAGATCGCCACCGAGAAGCCGTTCGACGCCGGCAACGTGAAGAAGATGAGCGCGCTGGCCGAGAAGTTCAGCGGCGCCAAGGCCGCTGAGAAGGCGGCGCGTTTCGTCGAGCTGTCGAAGCTGCGCGCCGGCGCCTGATCCGTCGCGCCGAGCCCTTCAATCGCCCCGCAGCGGTCGATGTCCCCGGACGTCGACCGCTGCGGCGCTGTTTCGTGGCGACTAGCCGAACCGACGTCGGCTACTTGTCCGAGGCTCCCTCGGCGGGCGGGGGACTCGAGCCGCGATAACTCGAGAGTTGCTCGCGCGTGACGGTCTTCGCGCCGATGCGGATCTCGCCTTGGACGACCGTGGTGGGGGCGATGCTCACGGCGAGGTTGGGCTTCTGCCCTGCGACGTCGAACACGAGCGCCGGCGCCTTGCCCCCGATGAAGCGGTTGTTGCCGAGCAGGCGCACTTCGCGACAACTCGAGATCTGCGCCAGCGGCCGGTCGCCGCATCCGGGCGCGAACTCGAAGTGGTTGTTCTCGAGCACGAGCAGTCCGTTGCGCTCGCCGCCAGCGTCCCAGGCGACGAACGCGCCCGTGCCGAACGGCGCGCCCGCGCGGGTGAGGTGGGCGAGTTCCTTGGCGAAGCCCGAGCGCACGCGGTTGTTCTTGAAGATCACGGCGCCGGTGTGGTTGCCCGCGAGCGTCAGCGCCGATCCGCCCTTGTAGTTGTCTCCGCTCGCGATGCACGCGTCCTCGACCACGCAGCGCTCGACGCGGATCGTTCCGACGCCGGCCGGGCCGTCGCTCGCGCGCGCCGTGAGCTGAACGAAGGTGCGGCCGAGCCGCGCGGCGTTGACGTTCTCGATGGTGATGTCGCCGCGCGAGTTCTGCAGGTAGAAGGCGTGCTCGTTGCGGATGTCGCGCACGACGGCCGGCGCTCGCAGTCCGCGGAACTCGAAGTCCTTGAGGCTGTGGCCCCACACGCCCCACTTGGTCGCGTGACCGCTCTCCGTGCGGTGGTCGTAGCCGCCGAGGATCTTGCAGTCGATGAAGCGGAACCCCTCGTGCATCTGTCCGGGGTTGCAGCGGTAGAACATGACGCCCGCGCGATAGCCCGGCTCGATCGTCAGCCCCTCGAAGGTGATGTGGCCGCAGCGCTGCGCCTGCTGAATCGCGATCGCGTCACTGGTCTTGTTGCCAGCGATGCGAACCTCGCCGTTCGCTCGCACCACGATCGGTTGCCCCGGCAGTCCGCCCGAGGTCTGCGCGTTCCAGCTCACGGGTTTGCCGAAGCCGATGCTGAACGGCTCGTAGACGCCGGCGGCCAGCTCGATCACCGTGCCCGGTCCGGCCTTCGAGAGCGCCGCCGCGATCGATTGGCGCGTGGCCTGCGGCGCCGCGCCGGGCAGCGCCACGCTCTCGGGAGTGCAGAGGATCAGCGCCGGCGGCCCAGCGGGCGTCGACACGCCCGAGGAGACGAGCGCGAACAGGAGCAGCGTGTTGAGCATGGCGGGGTCCAGGGCCTTCGAGTGAGCGAGCAGCGGATCATCATCCCTCCAGCGCGCCATTGCGACCCTGCAATCGAAGCGTGAGGGCGTCGACGGCGACTGGCGCGGCGTCGGAGGGCGATTCGACGCGCGCGCAGCGCACGCTACGCTGCGTCGCCCATCACCCCGGAGTCCTCTCCTCATGTCTCGAGTGTTCCCGATCGCCCTCGTCGGCCAGAAGTTCATGGGCCGCGCGCATTCCAACGCGTGGTCGCAAGTCTCGAAGTTCTTCGACCTGGGCCTCGCGCCCCTCCTGCACACGGTGAGCGCGCGCGAGCCGAAGGAACTGGAACGCTTCGCCGAACGCTGGGGCTGGCTCAACACCACCACGGACTGGCGCGAGATCGCGCACTTCGACGAGATCGAGCTGGTCGACGTCGGGACGCCCAACTACGTCCACGCCGAGCCCGCGATCGCGATGCTCGAGGCGCGCAAGCACGTGGCCTGCGAGAAGCCGCTGGCCGGCACGCTCGACGACGCGCGCGCGATGGTGCGTGCGGCGCGCAAGGCGGCTCGCCGCGGCGTTCGCACGTTCGTGTGGTTCAACTACCGCCGCTGCCCCGCGGTCGCGCTCGCGCACCGGCTCGTTCGCGAAGGCCGGCTCGGCGCCATCCGTCACGTGCGCGCGCACTACCTGCAGGACTGGGGCGGGCCGTCGACGCCGCTGTCCTGGCGCTTCCAGCGCAAGCTGGCTGGTTCGGGCGCGCACGGAGACCTCAACGCGCACATCGTCGACATGGCGCGCTTCCTCGTCGGCGAAGAGGTGACCGAAGTTCACGGCGCGCTCGCTCGCACCTTCGTGCACGAACGGCCGCTCCCCGGCGCGAAGCGCAAGAAGGGCAAGAGCGACGTCGACGACTGCGTTCTGTTCCTCGCCAGCTTCGCCGGCGGCGCCACGGCCAGCTTCGAGGCCTCGCGACTCGCGCCGGGGCACCAGAACGACAACAGCATCGAACTCAACGGCGAACACGGCTCGCTGCGCTTCTCGTTCGAGGACATGAACGTGCTCGAGTTGTGCGAGGTCTCCGACCGGCGCACCGACGGCTGGCGACGCATCATGTGCACCGCCGCCGGCGAGCACCCCTACGCCGCCTCGTGGTGGCCGGACGCGCACGTGCTCGGCTACGAGCACGGCTTCATCAACATGGCCGCCGACATCCTGCGCGTGCTCGACGGCGCCGAGCCGGAGGCGCCGCTGCCTGATTTCGAGGACGCGTACCAGACGCAACGCGTGCTCGAGGCCGCGCTCATCAGCGCTCGCGAGCGCTGCTCGATCCCGCTGTCGGCGGTGAAGTAGCCCGCCGCGCCCGTCGCACACCGTTCTCCACCGACGCTCGCCCCAACCTCGAAACCGTCGCTCCTCACCATGACTCGTCCGCTTTGTCTGTTCACCGGCCAGTGGGCCGATCTGCCCCTCGAGACCCTCGCCGCGAAGGCCAAGAACCTCGGCTACGACGGACTCGAGCTGGCCTGCTGGGGAGATCACTTCGACGTTCAGCGCGCGCTCAAGGAGAAGCACTACTGCACGCAGAAGTGGGAGCTCCTGCAGTCGCTGGGCGTCAGCTCGTTCGCGATCTCCAATCACCTCGTCGGCCAGGCGGTGTGCGATGAGATCGACGAGCGCCACAAGTCGATCCTGCCCGCGCACGTGTGGGGCGACGGTCAGCCCGAGGGTGTGCGCAAGCGCGCCGCCAAGGAGATGATCGACACGGGCCGCGCCGCGCGCCGCTTCTTCGACGCCGCGCCCAAGCACGTCAAGGAAGTGCTCGCGCGCACGGGACGAACCGTGGTCGTCGGCTTCACCGGGAGTTCGATCTGGAAGCTCGTGTACAGCTTCCCGCCCAACCTTCCGGGTCAGCTCGAGCGCGGCTTCGCCGACTTCGCCAAGCGCTGGCTTCCGATCCTCGATCAGTACGACAAGCTCGACGTCAGCTTCGCGCTCGAGGTCCATCCCACCGAGATCGCCTTCGACATCGCCAGCACGCGCCGCGCGCTCGCAGCGCTCGGCCAGCATCCGCGCTTCGGCATCAACTTCGATCCCTCGCACTTCGGCTATCAGGGCGTCGACTACATCGCCTTCCTGCGCGAGTTCGGCGAGCGCATCTGGAACGTGCACGTGAAGGACGTCTGGTGGAGCGAACGCGGCGCCGCGGCAGGCGTGTTCGGCGGGCACACCGAGTTCGGCAGCGACGGACGCTTCTGGGACTTCCGCTCGCCCGGACGTGGCCGCATCGACTTCGAGTCGATCGTGCGCTGTCTGAACCACCTGGGCTATCGCGGGCCCCTGACCGTCGAGTGGGAGGACTCGGGAATGGACCGGGAGTTCGGGGCCGCCGACGCGGCCGCTTTCGTCCGGCGGCTCGATTTCCCGCGTTCGAATGTGGCCTTCGATGCCGCTTTCGCGGACTCGAACGGGGCCTGAGAGCTAGCGATGGACGCGCTTCTCCGCACCGAGGCCGAAGTCAGAGTATTTTTCTAGGGGTCGGTTGGCGTCGAGTTCGAGGCGCCGGCGAGTCCCCCCAGCGCGTCACGATCCCGACACCATGCTCCGACAGTTCGGCTTGCCCCTGGCTCTGCTCGCCTTGTGCGCCGGCGTCTTCGCGACGCCGGCCACCGCGCAAGCGCAGGCCGAAGCGGGACCCGCGCAGAACGTTGCGCACCCTGCCCCCGCGACGCTCCAAGGCGCCGTCGTCAATTCCACGCCGCTCCAGTGGTGGACGTCGGACGGCAACAACGCCACCGAGGATCACTTGCTCAAGTGGCTCACCGGCAACGTGACCGCCGTCGGTCCGCTGCAGGATGCGCAGGGCGGGTTGTACGGCTACCCGACGGACCTCGTGGACATCAACGGGGTGATGTACGGCGTCGACGCGACGCGTCGTCAGCTCTACACGGTCAACACGTCGACCGGACTGGTGACTCCCGTGGGCGCGCCCTTCTCGAGCAACTGGGCCAACGTTCACGGCTTGGCGTGGGACTCCGCCGGCCAGCGTCTGTTCGCGATCGATCTCGTGCGCAAACAGATCCTGCGCATCGACCCGTCGAACGGCGTCGTCACCACGGTCGGCTTCTCGACCCTGGCCGGTCTGACGGGTCTGCGCTCGCTCGCGTACCGCGCCAGCGACGACCGCTTGTTCGCCGTCGACTTCAACAGCGGACAGTTGCTGCGCATGAACCCGACCACGGGCGCGATCACGCAGAGCGTGGCGATGGCGCCCAACCCCGGCGCACGCATCGAGGAACTCGCGTTCCACGGCGGACGCTTGTACGGGACGAATGGACTGCTCACGGCTGGATTCCTCACCGCCGGACAGTTGGTCGAGATCAACCCCGACAGCGGGGCCTGGACCGCGCTCGGTGGCGTGCTGAACGACTGCTCGGCGCACTCGCTGGTCGTGAAGGGCATCCCGGAGACGTTCGAGTGGTCGCAGGCCGGCGGTCCGGGCGTCGCGACGTTCGTCAACGCACAGGCGCTCGACACGCAGGTCAGCTTCAGCGAGCCGGGCGTGTACACGCTGCGCCTCACCGTGTTCACGCTGAACGGGCCCGTCGATGACGTCGTCGAGATCATCTCCGACGCCTGCCCGTCGGACCCCGACAAGGTGCTGCCCGGCGCGTGCGGTTGCGGCGTGAGCGACGCCGACACCGACGGCGATGGAACGCTGGACTGCTTCGACGGCTGTCCGGCCGATCCCGCGAAGATCGATCCGGGCATCTGCGGTTGCGGCGAGAGCGACGTCGACAGCGATGGCGACGGCGCCGCGGACTGCATCGACGGTTGCCCGTCGGACCCCGCCAAGACCTCGCCCGGCCTGTGCGGCTGCGGCGTGTCGGACGCCGACGACGACGGCGACGGCGTCGCGAACTGCCTCGAGCTCTGCCCGGACGATCCGCTCAAGCTCGAGCCCGGCGCGTGCGGCTGCGGCGTGCCCGACGTGGACAGCGACGGTGACGGAGTGCTCGATTGCCTCGAGCAGTGCCCCGACGATCCGCTGAAGCTCGATCCAGGCCTCTGCGGCTGTGGCGTGAGCGACGCCGACACGGACCTCGATGGCGTGGTCGACTGCCTCGACAACTGCGCCGCGCTCGCCAATCCGACGCAGGACGACACCGACGGCGATGGGCGCGGCGACGCGTGTGACAACTGCCCGCTGCACGTCAATCCGGACCAGCTCGACTGCGATGGCGACCTGGCGGGCGACGTGTGCGAGATCGCCACCGGCGCGGAGCTCGACCAGAACCTCAACGGTGTCCCCGACAACTGCGAGGGGCCGACCGGAACTCCGTTCTGCTTCGGAGACGGGACCGGCGCGACCTGCCCGTGCTCCAACCCCGGCGATGCGGGCCGCGGCTGCGCGAACTCGACCGGCGTCGGTTCGCAGCTCGTGAACCTCGGCGGCGTGAGCTGCGCGCTCGACGACGCCGTCCTCAGCGCCAGCGACCTCCCGCTCAACAAGCCCGGGATCATCTACATGGGCGCCGAGACGAAGAACGGCGGGGCCGGCGCACCGTTCGGCGCGGGCTTGCGCTGCTTGAGCGGGCAGCTCAAGCGCTTCGGCGTGCAGAACAGCGGCGGCGCCGGCGCGATCCAGCGCACGGGCGTGGTCGCGCTGTCCAACGGGCTGATCACGTCCGGTTCGACCTGGTACTTCCAGGTCTGGCACCGCGACACGCTCGCGGGTTGCTCCAAGCAGTTCAACCTCTCCAACGGCCTGGCCATCACGTTCGCGCCCTGACGCGACCCGCTCGCGCTCGAGCTGGCCGCTCCGATCGCGCGCTGTAGGATCGGCCGCGCATGTCGACGCCCAGCGGCACGAGGACGGACCAACCCGAGCCTGTAAGCGGCCTGGCCCGAGCGAGCGCGTGGCTGTTCCCGCTGCTCGTGCTCGCGCTTGCCGCGGCGGCCTTCTGGCCCGCGACCGGTTATCCCTTCGTCGCGCTCGACGACGACGCCAACTTCGAGCTGAACTACCGCTGGCGCGGGTTCGGGGAGGAGCAGTTCCAGTGGCTGTGGAACGAATCGCACTACGGTCACTGGCACCCGCTCACGTGGCTGAGCTTCTGCGCGGACTACGTGTTGTGGGCGCGCGCGCCCGACGGTCAGCCGCTGCCCGAGCCGCTCCACCGCACGAACCTCGCGCTCCACGCGCTCGGCGCGCTGGCGTTCTACTTCGTGTGCCTGGAGCTGCTGCGCTGGATCAGCGGCTCGGTTCGCGCGCGCCGGTTCGCGTCGGACGACGCGTCGCAGCGTCCAGTTGACGCGGACGGCGCGGGAACGCTGCTGCTGCGTGCGGGCGCGCTGCTCGCAGCGACGACCTGGGCGCTGCACCCCTTGCGCGTCGAGTCGGTCGCATGGATCACCGAGCGTCGCGACCTTCTCTCGGGCCTGTTCCTGAGTCTGACGGTGCTCGTCTACCTGCGCGGCGCGCGACTGGGCGCCTCGTGGGCCTGGCTCGCGCCCGCCCTCGTCCTGTACCTCGCGTCCCTTCTCTCGAAGGCCTGGGGCATCACGCTTCCCGTCGTGCTGCTCGCGCTCGACGTGTATCCGCTGCGCCGCCTGCCGAGCCGCGGCGGCGACGGACCGGGCTGGAATCGCCTGGTGTGCGAGAAGCTCGCCTTCGGCGCCGTAGCCGTGTGGGGCGCAGCCAAGGCAGCAGGCGCGCAGGCCGACATCGGCGCCGTGATGAGCTTCGCAGAGCACGGCGCGCTCGCGCGAGCAGCGCAGGCCAGTTACGGGCTGTGCTTCTACGTGCTCAAGACGCTGTGGCCCACCAACCTCTCGTGCCACTACCTGCTCGAGGTGGATTTCCACTGGGACGCGCCGATCCATCTCGCCGCGATGGCCGTAGTCGTGCTCGTGACGATCGCCGCGCTGCTGTTGCGCCGCCGCGCGCCCGCGGTGCTCGCGACCTGGTTCCAGTACGGAGTCCTCGTGTCTCCCGTCCTGGGACTCTTGCAGAGCGGAGCGCAGAAGGTCGCCGACCGCTACGCGTACATCGCGTCGATGCCGTTCTCGGTCGCGCTCGCGGGCGTCGCCGTGACCTGGGCGCTGCGGGCGCCGAGCGCGACGAGACGGAGCCGAGCGCACGCGTTGCTCGGCGCCGCACTCCTCGCGAGCGCGGTGCTCGCGCCGCTCACCTGGCGCCAGACCCAGGTGTGGAGCAGTTCGAAGACGCTGTTCCAACGCGCCTTCGAGGTCCAGCCCGACAACTACTTCGTCGCGCACAACCTCGCGGTCACGCTGTACCGCGAACAGGCCTTCGCCGAGGCGCTCGAGGTCGAGAAGGCTTCCGTCGCGGCGCATCCCGGCTACGGCAACCACCAGGCGCGACACACACTCGGCTTGCTGTATCGCCTCACCGGTTCGCCCGAGTTGGCGGAGCAGGCCTTCCGCGAGACGGTGGCCATCGCGCCCGACAATCTCGCGGCGCTGCGCGAGGTGCGCGCCGCGCTCAGTCGCCGCGGCGATCAGGCCGGGATCCTGGCGTTGCTCGAGGAGGCCGTGGCCACCGCGGAGCGCAACCGCCGCGAGGACGCGCGACGTCCGCTCGTGCCGGAGCTGTACAGCGAATTGGCGGCGCTGCGCACGCAGCGAGGCGAACACGACGCCGCTCGCGCGGTGTGGGAGCGCGCGCGAACCGCTGGCGTGCACGCATCGATCACCGAGAACGGCGTGGGGCGGAGCTACCTCGCGCAAGGTCGGCTCGACCTCGCCGAGCAGCACCTCACACGCGCGCAGCAGTACGACACACGCAACCCTGAGTTGATGGTGGATGTGTGCGAGCTGTTCTTGCGTCAGGGGCGCGTGCAGGACGCGTTGACGAACATCGACAAGGTGCTGGCGGTCCAACCCGATCATGCGCGCGCGCGGGCGCTCAAGTCTCAGGCGCAGGCGCGCGCGGGCGGGCGCTGAGTCGCCGCTGGCGCTCCGGGTCGCATTTCCGTGCTCGTCGCCCTTGCTCTCTCGGTCCTCGCGGCGTTGGCGCCGGCGCGGCACCCCGATTCGAAGTCCTCGTCGCGCATCGTGGTGCGCGGGGAGCAGGCGACGGTCGAACTCGCGCTCCAGGCGCTTTCGCTGATCGAGAGCGTGCCGCTGGATCGCGACGGCGATCTGGTCGTCACCCGCGCGGAACTCGACGCCGCACGGGGACCGCTGGAGCGCTACCTGCTCGAGCATTACCAGTTGAGCGCGCGCGCGGAGCCCTTCGAGCCGCTCGGCGGCGCTCTGCTGCGCGCCGAGTTGAGCGACGCGCCGGGCGCGCTCGGCGAACAGCGCATCGTGTGCGGACTCGAGTTCACGCTTCCGCCGCAGGCGAGCGAACTGGCCGTGCGCGTGCGCCTGTTCCGCGAGCGCAATCCGCTGCATCGCGATGCAGCGTCGCTCGTGTGGAACGACGAGGCCCCGGCCGGCTTCCTCTTCGCGGAAGGCGCCGAGCTGTGGATCTTCGAACCCGAGGCGCAGCGGCGCTTCGGCGTGCTGCGCTCCTACGTGGCGTTGGGCTTCGATCACATCCGCACCGGATGGGACCACCTGGCGTTCCTGCTGGCCCTGCTGGTCGCCGCGCGGTCGGTGCGCTCGCTGGTCGACGTCGTCACTGCGTTCACCGCGGCTCATTCGCTGACGCTCGCGTCCGCTGCGTTGGGCTGGATCGACGCGCCCGGCCGCCTGGTCGAGCTCGCGATCGCGCTGTCCATCGCCTACGTCGGCGCGGAGAGCCTGATCGTGCGGCGCCCGGGCGCGCGCTGGGTCGAAGCGTTCGGCTTCGGCCTGATCCACGGGCTGGGCTTCGCGGGCTTCGTGGGGGAGAGCCTGATCGTCGAGCCGCTCAAGCTCACGGCGCTCGCGGGCTTCAACGTCGGCGTCGAACTCGGACAACTAGCGGCGGTGCTCGCGGCGGCGCTCGTGCTCCGCTGGCTGCCGGGCGACCGCACGCACGAGGGCGATCCCGAGGGCTGGTTCGCGCCGCGCTGGCTGCGCCGCGGCGGCGCCGTCGCAGTGACCTGCGCCGGGCTCTACTGGTTCCTCGAGCGCGCCGGCTGGCTCTGAGTCGAGCGGCGCCCCACACTCGCGCGCGCCATGAACAACCTCCTGTGGGTCGCGCTGGGCGGCGCGCTCGGCGCTTCCGCTCGCTACGGCGTCGGGCTCCTGTTGCAGCGCCCGAGTCTGTCCGTGCCGCTCGCGACGCTGGCCGTCAACGCGCTGGGGTGTTTGCTCGCCGGCGCCTGCATGTCCTGGAGCGAGCGCCACCAGCTCGCGCCTTCGCTGCGGGTGTTCCTGCTCACGGGCGCGCTCGGCGGCTTCACGACCTTCTCGGCCTTCGGCGTCGAGACCATCGCGCTGCAACGCGCGGGGAAACCGGGCCTGGCGCTCGCCAACGTCGCGCTGCAGTTGATCGTGGGCCTGGGCGCCGCCGCGCTCGGCTGGCGCTGGGGCGCGCGCGCCTGAACGAACTCAGCGCCGCACGCGCGGCGGATTGCGCGCCGGATCGGCGCGGTGGCGGATGATGTCGCCTTCGACCATGAAGACGATGTCCTCGGCCACGTTGGTGGTCGAGTCCGCGATGCGCTCGAGGTGACGCGACACCGAGAGCATCTGCACGGCGCGCTCGACGGTGCGCGGGTCCTTGGTCATCAACGCCTGCAACACCTCGAACATGTTGCGCTGCAGGCGGTCGACCTCGTCGTCCTGCATGCACACGCGGCGCGCGAGCACGGGGTCCTGGTTCACCAGCGCGTCGAGGCTCTGGCCGACCATGCGCCGCACGAGTTCGACCATGCGTGAGAAGTCGAGGTCGACTTCGATGGGCTCGTGAGTGGCGAGGTACAGCGCGCGCTCCGCGATGTTCTGCGCGAGGTCGCCCATGCGCTCGAGGTCGTTGTTCACCTTGAGCACCGCGATGATGTAGCGCAGGTCACCCGCCACCGGCTGGTGCAGCGCGAGCATCTTGAGGCACATGTCCTCGACCTCGACCTCCTTGCGGTCGATGGCGTCGTCGCCCTCGAGCACCTGTCGCGCCAGGGCCGCGTCGCGGTTGGCGAGCGACGCGATGGCGCGATTGATGGCCTCTTCGACCAGCGCGCCCATGGCGAGGATTTCTTTCTTGAGCCGGTCGAGGTCGTGCTGGAGGTGCTTGCTCATCGAGGCGTCGACGGCGAGCACGGCTCGCATCGACACGGGTGAGCCTACGAAAACCCGCGCTTGCACGCACGGCCGCCGACGCGGGGTCGCGTCAGTCGTTCTCGTCCACGGAGTCGGGCGTGGCCGCGCTCGGCAGGTTCACCCTGAAGTGGCTGCCGCGCCCCAACTCGCTCTGGACCGCGACGGCGCCGCCCAGCGATTGCACCAGGTGTTTGACGATCGACAGCCCCAGACCCGTGCCGCCCAGCTCCCGCGAGCGCGCCTTGTCGACCCGGTAGAAGCGCTCGAAGATGCGCTCGCGGTCGCGCGGATCGATCCCGATGCCGCTGTCGCGCACGCCGATCTCGAGCTGCCCGCCCGCGCTGCGCAGGGTCAGCCGCACCGAGCCGCCGCTGGGCGTGTACTTGCAGGCGTTGTCGAGCAGGTTGTCGACGATCTGGCGCAGGCTCTCGTCGTCCGCCAAGGCCCAGACCGGTTCAGCCGGGATCTCGGCGGCGAACTCGAGGCGCTTGTGCTCGCAGTTGAGCGCGGCGCGCGCGGCGCACTCGCGCACGACGGCTCGCGCGTCCAGCGTGCGACGTTCAGGGGCGACCGCGCCCGATTCGATGCGAGCCAGGGTCAGCAGGTCGGTCACGAGCGTCGACAGGCGCCCCGACTGATCGCGGATCTTCTCGAGGAAGCGCCGCGCGGTTTCCTCGGGCATCTGCGGGTCGTCCAGCATCGTCTCGACCAGCCCGCGGATCGCGGTGAGCGGCGTCTTCAGCTCGTGACTGACGTTGGCCACGAAGTCGCGCCGGATGTTCTCGAGCTTGCGCAACGCGGTGACGTCGTGGAGCACCAGCACCGCCCCGGAGCCGTCGCGCAACGGCGCGGCGCGCAGCTCGAGCACCGCGCCGCTCGGGTTGTGTTCGTCAGCCGACAGCACGCACTCCGCGGAGACGGGCGCGCCGCTCGCGCGCGTGCGATCGAGGAGCTCCTGCACCGCGCTCACGCGGATCACCTCCCACACGCGCCGACCGACCGACGTGGCCGGGTCCACGTCCAACAGAGTCGAAGCGACGGTGTTGATGTGGACGACGCGTTCGTTCTGATCGACCGCGACCACGCCTTCGACCATGCTCGAGAGGATCGCGAGGACCTTGTTGCGGTCGACGGTCATCATCTCGAGCCGGTGCTCGAGCTGCGCCGTCATCGTGCCGATGGCCTCGGACAGGCGCTGGATCTCGGTGGCGCCGCGGGGCGCGCTCGCGCGTCGATAGTCGCCGCGCGCGATCGCCTCGGCCATGTCCGCCGTCGCCGCCAGCGGCGCGCGCAGTCGACGCACGAGCACAGCGCCGAACGCGAGCAGGCTCCCGGCGCTGACCAGGACCACCGCGAGGATCGCGGCGCCGGTCCGGTCGGCGCCCGCGGAAGACGGCGTGGTGGGGGACGACACTCGCAGCACGACCTTCTGTCCCTGGCCGTCGTCGAACGACCGGGCCACGTACAGGCGTTCGCCTCCGCTGGTGGCGCTCTGGCGGCGAACTCGCGCCGCGCCGCGCCGAAACGCCTCCTGCACCTCGGGGCGCGAAGCGTGGTTCTCGAGCGAGCGCGCGTCGTGCTCGGAGTCGAACAGGACCACGCCCGTCGCGGAGACGACCGTCACCCGGGCGCCCGCGGCCGCCGCGAGCGGCGCGAGTTCGGCCTGGAACTCGCCCGCGCCGGTCTCGAGCGCCCGTTCCACCGCCGGCGCCATGGCCTCCGTGCGCCGCTCGAGTTCGCTCCAGGCCAGCTCCTCGCGTGCGTCCTGCTGCGCCGAGGCGCCCCAGAGCGCGGCAGCGCCCGCGGCCGCCAGCACGGCGGCGAGGCAGGCGAGGTAGAGGGTCCAGAAGCCGGTCCAACGCATGGTGAGCTCCGGACTGTACCCGCGCGCGGGCGAGGTTCACCGATCGCGCATCCGGCGCTGGAGTTCGCGCCCCCGAGTTCTTTACCGTCTCTTGATCGAGGCGGCGTCACATTCCGACGCGTCCTGTTCGCCTCGAACCCCACGCCACTTCAGGCCCCGCCCATGCTCCGAGCATCCCCCGTCCTGCGCACCCTGGCAGCCCTCCTCGTCACCGCGTCTCCGCTGCTGGCGCAGACCAAGGTGAACGTCGACGAGAAGCTTCCCGTCTACGTCAAGTCGAGCGACGGGATCTCGGGCAACGTCAAGAGCATCGGCTCGGACACGATGAACAACCTGATGACCCTGTGGCAGCAGGGCTTCAAGGAGCACTACCCGAACGTCGTCCTCGAGGTGGAGGGCAAGGGCTCGTCCACCGCGCCGCCCGCGCTGGTCGCCGGCACCGCCAGCTTCGGCCCCATGTCGCGGCCGATGAAGGACAAGGAACTGGCCGAGTTCGAGAAGGTCCACGGCTACAAGCCGGTCGGCCTGCCCGCCGCGATCGACATGCTCGCGGTGTACGTGCACAAGGACAACCCGATCCGCTCGCTCACCCTGCAGCAGGTCGACGCGATCTTCTCCAAGTCGCGCAACGGCGGGCTCGACAAGGACATCGTCACCTGGGGCGATCTGGGCCTGACGGGGGAGTGGGCTTCGAAGCCGATCGCCCTCTACGGGCGCAACAGCGCCTCGGGGACCTACGGCTACTTCAAGGAGTACGCGCTGTTCGGCGGGGACTTCAAGGACTCGGTCAGCGAGCAAGCCGGTTCCTCGTCGGTGGTGCAGTCGGTCGCGACCGACAAGTTCGCGATGGGCTACAGCGGCATCGGCTACATCACCGCCGACGTGCGCGCCGTGCCGCTCGCGGACAAGGCCGGCGCCGAGCCGATCGCGGCGACGCCCGAGAACGCCTACACCAACGAGTACCCGCTGGCGCGCTTCCTGCTCGTGTACGTCAACCACAAGCCGGGCGGCCAACTCGACCCGCTGCGGCGCGAGTTCTTGCGCTACATGTTCAGCCGCGACGGGCAACTCGTGGTGGTCAAGGATGGCTATTATCCCGTGCCGGCGCGCGTCGCAGCGCAGGCGCTGAAGTCCGTGGGCCTCGAGTCGCCCAAGCAACCCCTCTGACCTTCGCCCTTCCGCGCGCACCTGACTCGCGAGCGCCCCGTGGTCGACGCTGCTGAGCCCCTTGCGCCCCGCAAGCGCGCGCGCCGCGAGCGCAAGACGCGGCGCTCGGTGATTCTGGCGGAGCGCGTCGCGCGCTTGGCCATCTCGCTCGGCGGCGGGCTGACGATCGGCGCGGTGTCGCTGATCTGCGTGTTCCTGGTGTGGGTGGTGATTCCGCTGTTCGCGCCCGCGGACCTGCGCGCCGCAGGGACGCTCGGCGCGCCGCCGGGCGCGTCCGCGGTGCTCTACAGCCGCGTGGACGAGTACGCCAGCATGGTCTGGCAACTGAGCGCCGACGGTCGCGTGCGCGTGCAGCAGACCTCGGACGGAGCGTTGCTCGACGCGTTCGAGTTGCTCCCCGGGACCAAGCCCGCAGCGCTGGCCATCGACGCGCGCAGCTCGACCGTCGCGTGCGGCGGAACCGACGGGACGGTGCGCCTCGCCACGCTGCGCTTCGAAGTCGACTACCTCGACGACGAGGAGGTCAGTGATCAGGCGCGAGCGCTGGCGCAGGGGCAGCGGCTGCGCTCCGAGCGCGGCGTGCTCGAGCGCATCTCCGAGGGGCAACTGCGCCGCGTTCAGCTGAGCTTCGCGCTCTCCGAACCGTTCGCCCTGCGCAGCGACGAGTCCGCGAGCGCGCCGCGGCTCCTGGACCTCAACGTCACGGAGACCGGAGCGCTGGTCGCGGCGCTGTTCGAAGACGGGAAGCTGTGCCTCGGCGCGGTCAAGCGCATCGAGAACATGATGACGGGCGAGGAGACGCTGCGCTTCCGCGGCGGCGAGCTCCCGTACCGCCCCGATCCGGGCGGCGCCGAGCCAATGGCGCTGCGCCTGCTCGGCAACGGCGACAACGTGCTGGTGGTGTGGCGCGACGGGCGTGCGGTCCGCTTCGATGCGCGCGAACTGGCGCAGTCCGTGGAGGCCGAGGTCCTCGACTTCACTCCCGATCCGCGCGCGCAGATCACTGCGCTGGACGCCATCCTCGGCGAACGCACGCTGCTCGTCGGCGACTCGCTCGGCAACGTGAGCGCGTGGTTCCGCGCGCGCCCGCCCGACGCGGGGACGGTCGACGGCGCCCGCATGGTCAAGGCGCACGAGTTCACCGAGATCAACTCGGCCGTGACGTGCATCGCGCCGTCGCCGGCGTCGCGCACCTTCGGAGTCGGTCGAGCCGACGGCAGCTTCGAGCTGTACTTCCTCACCAGCGAGAAACTCCTCGCGAGCGCGCGTCTCGAAGGCGATGGCCCGCTCACGGCGCTAGCCATCGCGCCGCGCGAAGACCTCGTCCTGGCCGAATCGGCGAGCGCGACGCAATCGTTCGAGCTGGTCTCTCCGCACCCCGAATCGAGCGTGGCGTCGCTGCTGAGTCCCATCTGGTACGAGAACGACAACGCGCCAGCGCACGTCTGGCAGTCGTCGAGCGGCGCGGACGACTTCGAAGCCAAGTTCGGCCTGATGCCGCTGATTTTCGGCACGCTCAAGGCCACGTTCTACTCGCTGCTCTTCGGCGTGCCCCTGGCGCTGCTCGCCGCGATCTACTCGAGCGAGTTCCTCGCGCCGCGCGCGCGCGTCGGCGTGAAGTCGACGATCGAGATCATGGCCAGCCTGCCCAGCGTCGTGCTGGGATTCCTCGCGGGCAACGTGATCGCGCCGCTGGTCCAAGGCCGACTCACGGCGGTGCTGGCGAGCTTCTACGTCGTCCCGACGGTGCTGTTGCTCGGCGCGCGGCTGTGGCAACTCGTGCCGCAGTCCTGGGCGCTGCGAGTGTCCGCGCTGCAGCGCTTCCTCCTGATCGCGCTGTCGATCCCGCTCGGATTGGCCGTCGGTTCGCTCTTGGGCCCTGCGGTCGAGAACGCGTGGTTCGGCGGAGATTTCGAGGGCTGGCTCGACCGGCGGCACGGCGACGCGCTCCCCGGTTGGTTCCTGCTGCTCCTTCCGCTCGCGGCGATCACGAGCACCGCGCTGATGGCGCGCACGTTCGAGCGCGCGATCCGCGACCTGACGCACGACTGGTCCCGCGCGCGTTGCGCCGCACTGGACCTCGCGCGCTTCGCGGGAACGGCCCTCGGCGCGTGCGCGCTCGCCTACGCCTGCGGCGCGTTGCTCGAGGGCGTGGGTTGGGATCCGCGCGGCGCCGTGGTCGACACGTACTCGCAGCGCAACGCGCTGGTCGTGGGCTTCATCATGGGCTTCGCGATCATCCCGATCATCTACACGCTCGCGGAGGACGCGCTCGCCAGCGTGCCCGAGCAACTGCGGCAAGCGTCGCTCGGCGCGGGCGCGACCCCGTGGCAGACCGCGCTGCGCGTGATCGTGCCCACGGCGGCCAGCGGACTGTTCTCCGCCGTGATGGTCGGCCTCGGCCGCGCGGTGGGCGAGACCATGATCGTGCTCATGGCCGCGGGCAACACGCCGGTGATGCAGTGGAACATCTTCTCGGGCTTCCGCACGCTCTCGGCCAACATCGCGGTGGAGCTGCCCGAAGCCGTGGAAGGCGACACGCATTACCGCACGCTGTTCCTCGCCGCGCTGGCGCTGTTCGCGATGACGTTCGTCGTCAACACCGCTGCTGAGGTCGTGCGCCAGCGCTTCCGTCGGAGGGCTTACCAACTGTGAGCGAGCTCTCCTCTCCGCCGTTGCCCGCTCCGCCCCAGTCGCCCGCGCCGTCGCGCGCGACTCGTCGGCGGAGCCGTCGCCGAGCCACGTCTCTGTTCGCGCACGGCGAGCCGATGGTCTGGCTCACGGGCGGCGCGCTGGGCCTGTGCCTCGCGATGATCACTGGCCTCCTCGGCCTGGTGTTGGCGCGCGGCCTGCCCACGTTCTGGCCCGTGCCCGTGGTCGAACTGACGACGCACTCCGGCGAGCGCATCGCCGGCGAAGTGGCGCTGGTCGAGTCGTTCCGCCCCGAGCCGCCGGCGCCGATCGACGGCGCGCCTGCGTCGGTCGAGCAACCCGAGCTCGAGCAGCGCCGCATGCTGCGCACGGGCAACTACGACCTGACCGGCGTGCACTTCCGCTGGGTTCCCGACACGGAGGTCGCGAGCGAGCGCGCGCCCGAGTGGATCCTCACGGTCGAGCGCATGGAGTGGGGGCGGTTCTTCGGAACGCCTGTCGCGCTCGAGTTCGACGGCGTGCGCACCGACGGTGATCCCGCGCAGGTCTGGCGCGCGTTCGACGCCGCTCACGAGGCTGCGCGCGAGACCTGGCGCGAGCGCCGCCGCATCGAGACCGAAGAGATCGGCGCCGCGGCGCACATCAAGGACCAGGCGCGACTGACGGTGCGCGAGGCCGAGCTGGAGCACGGGGCGCGCTCGCCCGAAGTCGAGCGCGTTCGCCAGCAGGTCCAGACGCGCATCGCGGAGGCCGACGAAGCGCACGCGCGAGCGGCGGAGCGCGTGGAGCAGCTCCGAGCGCTGAACGCCAAGCGCACGCTGACGCTCGTCACCGTCCAAGGCCAGCAGAGCGTCCTGGCGCTGGACCAGATCGTTCGCGCGTTCCCTTCGAATCGACTCAGCCTGTTGGACAAGCTCGGCGTGTACGCGTCGCGCGTGGCGGAGTTCCTGCTCGACGAGCCACGCGAATCCAGCAGCGAAGGCGGCGTGTATCCGGCGATCTTCGGCACGGTGCTGATGACGCTGATCATGTCGGTCCTCGTGGTTCCGTTCGGCGTTCTCGCGGCGCTCTACCTGCGCGAGTACGCGCGGCCCGGCCCGCTGGTCAGCGCCGTGCGCATCGCCATCAACAACCTCGCGGGCGTGCCGAGCATCGTGTTCGGCGTGTTCGGCGTGGGCTTCTTCTGCTACTTCATCGGCTCGAGCATCGACGAGCTGTTCTTCGCCGCGGAGTTGCCCAGCCCGACGTACGGCAAGGGCGGTCTGCTGTGGGCCTCGCTCACGCTGGCGCTGCTCACGCTGCCGGTCGTGATCGTTCCGACCGAGGAAGCGCTCGCGGCCGTCCCGCGCTCGATGCGCGAAGGCAGCTACGCCTGCGGCGCCACCAAGTGGCAGACGATCTGGCGCATCGTGCTCCCGCGCGCGATGCCCGGCATCATGACCGGCATGATCC
>CALKYE010000147.1 GCA_938003765.1 uncultured Planctomycetia bacterium | reverse complement strand
CGCAACCACGGGTCGAGCTCCTTGGCCTTGGGATCGACGCCTGGCAGCACCTCCGCCAGGCGCGTGAGCTCTGCGCGCAGCTTGTCCTTCTCCTCGGGCTTGACCTTGTGCGGGCCCAGCGCGAAACCCAACTCGAAGTGCCTCGACTCGATCCAGCGGATGTCGGCGCTGGCCAGCACGGCGTCGACCTTCTCCGTCGAGTCCTCCTTGCCGAACTCGAAGCCGCCGTGGCTCACGATGCCGGCCTTCTCCATCAGCGCCGGATCGCCCTTGCAGTAGGGGCACGAGGCCGGGTCGTTGCGCTTCTGGACGGGGGCCGCCGCGAGGGCGAGGGCGCTCGCAGCGAGCGCGGCAAACACGAGTTGAGCACGCATGGGGCGGAACAAGTTAGCGCATCGAGGCTGAGCGGTGCGTGCTGTCGAGTTCGAGCTGGGTTCCGAGCTCGAGCCCGCTCACAGCGCGCGTTCCTTCCACTTCTTCGCCAGCTCGATCGCGTCGAAGGCCGAGAGCTTCTCGATCGGCGGATCGCCGTCGACGATCCCGCGCATCGCGTTGATGGCCGCGACGCGGATCGAGTTGTCGGCCGAGTCGAGGTGCGGTCGGACGGCGTCGAACGCCTTGCGCGAACCGCACCCGCTGAGAAGGTTGAGCGCCGCGACGACCTTCTTGCGGTCGCTGTCGCTCGCCAGCGGGAGGAGCTTCTCGGTCGCAGCGTCTCCGCGCAGGCCCTCGAGCGCGACTCGCAGCTCACCGCCGCGCTTGCCCCAGTTCTCCGTCGCGGCGCGGACGAGGTGCTCGAAGCCCGCGCTCGATCCAGCGGACGCTGCGCACAGTGAGGCGAGGTAGAGCTCTTCCGCGGCGCCCTCCGCATCTGGCTTCTTGGCGTGCGCCGCGGCGGCGCGCTCGAACGCCTTGTCGGCGAGTTCGCGCACCTGTGCGTCCGGGAACAACGCAACGCGCCGCAACACCCACGCGCGAACGTGGGGCGACTTGTGCGCGAACTCGGCGGCGAGCAGACGCGTGTGCGCGGCGCCCGTGACCGTGTCGAGGAGCGTCTCGAGCCGCAAGCGGGCCTGGATGTCCTTCTCCTTGCCCAGCGCGTTGATCAGCGCCGGCGCGGCGGCCGCTCCAGCGGCGAGGACACCGGCCTCGCCGGCTTCCTCCATCTCCGGCGTTGCGGCCTTGCGCACCTTCTCGAGGTCCTGCGTCAGCGCTCCAGCCGCCTTCGGGTCGAGCGTCGGCCAGGCGCTGAGCCGCTCGATCGCCGGTCGTTCCTGCGCGGGCGCGTCGCCCGTCTGCGCGCTCGCAACCGGCCCGGAAGTCAACGCGAGGATCGCTGCGGCGGCCGGCAACAGGGAGAGGATCATTGGCGTGCGCCCATTCGATACTGGTAGAGCTCGGGAACGATCTCGCGCCACGCGGGATCGACGATCTCGAGTTTGTGCTGAGTGAGCGCAGAGTCGAGCAGCGAGCGGCGCTGCGACGAATCGAGCCAGTCGAAGCGCAGCGCGTCGACGGCGACGACGGTCGCCATCGGCACCGGACCATCGCGTCGCCAGAGTCTGCGCAGGAGCAGGAACCCGCCCGCGTCTTCGATCGGCTCGCTCCACTGCTCGTCGGGCAACTCGAGCGCCGCATACCAGTTGCCGAGCCCCAGGTCGGTCCACAGCCCTTCGTACTTCTCGCCCACGAGCCCGTCGGGCCGCGGCGGCCCGTTCGCGCCGGCTCGGATCTCAGCCAGCTTGTCCTTCGCGCTTTGCAGAGCGGCCTCGCGCTCCTTCGGCGCCATGGCGTGCGCCAGCGCGCGCGGCAGGACGATGTTCGACAGCGCGAGGCGGCGCAACTGGGCCGGGCTCACGGCGGGTTCGATCAACTGCACCGCAGCGGAGGCGCGGTCGACCTCCGCGGCGTAGATCGGCACATCGTCCACGGCCAGGACGACGCCCTCGGGCCAGGTGCGCGACGGCTGAGGCGGAGCGCTCGCGTCATCGCAGCTCGCGCTGAACAGCAGCAGCGCCGCGGCGACGGCGCCCGACCACGAATCAAGCTTCCGCGCGCGCATCGAAGCGACCTACGAACGCGAGCGCGCGCTCGACCAGGAAGGTGTAGGTCTCCTGCACGTGCTGCTCGAGGCCTTCGAGGCCGCGCGCGACCAGCAGCGGCGGGAACGAGGCTTGATTCTCGAGGAACAGCGAGCGCGGATCGCCGTGGAACGACTCGATGCGCAGCGCGTGGGCGTTGGGCTCGGTCTCGCTCGGCGGGAACACCAGGCGCAGTCCGTAGAGCTGCGGTTCGCGCGCGAACTCGCTCTCCTGGCCGTCGAAGCCGAACATCGCCTCTTTGATGAAGCTGCGCGAGTCGCGCCAGTGGCGGGTGTTGACCAGCGTGCGCAGCGTGACCTGATGGGCGGTGAGCACCTGCACTCCGAGGGCGGCGCAGGCGGACTCGGTCATGGTCCGAACGCGGCGCGCGAACTCGTCCACGGTCAGGTGCGAGAGCTCCTCGCGGAACACGATGCGGTCCTGCGTGAACGAGGCTGATGAAACCGCTCCCGGCCGTGTCACCGGGTTGGAGAGCATGGCGCCGTTCTGGAGCAGCGCGAAGTCGGTGTAGGCCGGCGCGGCGCCCTGGAACTGCTCGTTGTGCAGTCGCTGGAGCCGGTACGGGTCCGTCTCGACGAGTGGGTGGAAGATCTCGCTCTGGAACGCGATCGTGCGCGGCGCGTAGTGGATGCTCATGGGCGAGGGACAGAATAGGACGAGTAGGGCGTGCGCCCTACCCGCGCGGAGCGTGCTCCGGCAATTCCGACCGCGCGGGACGCGCTCGGGCGACAAGCTTTGCGCCCGGCGTTAACTTCTTCGGCCCCTCGAACGTAGCCGCGACCCGCTGTTCTCGCGCCCCTGCGCTTCCCTGGCGCGCTCTGGTTCAGGCCGCCCGACGCATTCCACCTCCTCGATCATGATCAAGCGTTCTCGATTGAAATCACTTCTCGCCGCCCTCGCGTTGACCCCGCTGCTGGCTTGCGTGATGCCTCCGGCCGCCGCGCACCCTGCCGTGGTCCCGGTTGCGCAGGCCGCTGGCGCCTCGATCTTCGGCGAGCCGGTGGTCGTCCACGGACAGCGCATCAGCGACGATCAGATCAAGCGCTTCCTGTGCCACTCGGTGGGTTGGCAGGAGACCAGCAAGTTCAAGTTCCAGGTGCTGATCGACCAGGAACTGCTGAAGCGCCGCCAGCAGGGTGCGACCGAGGCCGACCTCGCGCGCTTCACGGTCGGCGACGCCGAACTCGACCGCAAGCTGCAGTACAAGAAGGAGGACTTCCTCCTGCGCTACCCCTCGCTCGACTTCCGCACCGAGGTGGCGCGCGCGAACCTCTCGCTCGAGCTGTACCGCGAGCAGCTCCGCCAGGAACTGACCTTCGACAAGGTCTTCCGGCCCGAGAATCCCGAGGAATGGCCTGAGCTCACCAAGGCGATCATCATCGAGGGCCTGGGCGAGCAATGGATCGAGGACGAGAAGGTCAGCTACGCCACGCGCCTGCGGCGGCTGCTGATCGCGCAGAAGGAGACGCTGAACGCTGCTGGATTCGGCGATCTGGTGACGGTGCTCGAGCAGTTCGAGGACCGCGACAGCGAGGGGATCAAGGCGGCCATCGCGCAGCCGCGCGTCCAGGAGGCTCTTGCGGTCCTGCGCACCGCGGGCCAGGGCGACATCCCCGAGGATGATCCGATCGCCGTGGAGGCGACGCGCTCCACGATCCTGCAGGCGCTCAACAACTGGGCGCTGGTGCTGATCGACGAGGACGCGATCTACGCCGACCTGCCCGAAGCCGGCGCCGACGCTCCGGCCGACCCGGCGGCGCGCGCCCGTCTGCGCAGCGAGCGCGCGGCGAAGACGCTGATGACCGTCGACAAGGTCCCGGTCCTGATCGACGACGTGTACTCGCGCATCGCGCCCTTCGTCACCGCAGACCAGATCGAGGACGCCAAGCGCTTCCTGGTCAACGTCGCGCTGATGGAGCGCCTCATCGGCGAGCGCGAGGCGCAGGAGCGCGCGCGCGCCGCGAAGGAGGGCGGCGAGCCGGCGAAGTTCCTGATGACGCCGGCTGAGTTCCGCGAATGGTGGCCGAGCACCGCGCGCAACACGACCACCACCTACATGGAGTTCTTGAACCAGCACGAGATGCTCTCGAGCCAGGTGCTGGGCTTCCCGTCCCTGTGGTCCTTCGCGCACTACATGCGCGTGATGGAGGGCTACAAGCGCTCGATGGCGGGCGAGCTCGCCAAGGACGAGGTCATCTCGACCGTGCTGCCGATGTCGAACCAGGTGCGCGGCGCGGCCAAGCTCGGCATCAACGTGCTGTTCGTGTCGGCCTTCGACTTCGACAAGTTCCAGTGGAAGGAGAACGGTTGGGCCGAAGCTCGCAAGCGCGCGCAGGAGCTCAAGAAGGCGCTCGACGACGGCGCGGACTGGAAGAGCACGCTCGAGCTGCACAGCGAGTGGTGGGACCCGCCGATGCCGGAGATGGGCAACAAGCCCGTCCAGAACTTCTACTTCAAGGGCACCTTCGGCGATCAGCAGCTCACCCGCAACCAGATCTACAGCTACCTGGGCGAGAGCGAGTACCGCACGTTCCTGTACGGCCCCTCGGCCACCGACGAGATCTTCTTCAACCAGAAGATGGGCTCGATCGGCGGACCGTACCGCGGGCCCAAGGGCTACTTCATCGCGCGCATCACGAGCAAGACGCCGCCCACGCGTCCGCTCGACTTGAACGAGCCGATCCACCGCCAGATCGTCGAGCAGGACTACCTGTCGCGCTCGCTCAACACGCGCATCGACACGCTGCTCCGCGAGGGGACCGAGTCCGGCGCCGTCACGGGCGTGCGGTACGGCGGCAGCTTCAAGGACGTCTGAGCCGCTGACGGCTCTCGCGACGCGCTCGCATGACGCGCGGCGGCCCAGACGAGAGTCTGAGCCGCCGCGCGCTGTCTTCGCGCTGGCGCCCCGCGAGCACTACGATGGGCCGCGGAATGCTGAAGTTGTCGAGCTTTTCGAGCCTGCTGCGTCTGCTCCGCCCCGAGGTCGGGCCGCAGGTGGGCCGAGTGCTCGGTGTGATCGCGCTCTCCGTGGTGGTCGCAGTGGCCGAGAAGGCGCCGCTGGCGCTGCTCGATCCGCTGTTCGATCGGGTGCTGTTCCCCAGCGGCTCGACCGAGCCCGGCAACCCCGCGCTCGAATGGTTCCGCGATCGCTTCGACGAGGCCATGTCGTTCGTCGCCGCGCGGGTGTACGGCGACGTCGCGCCCGGCAGCGACGAGTTCAAGCTCGCAGCGCTGTGGACCATCGCGGGTCTGATCCTGGTGCTCACGCTCGCCAACGCCGTGGCGCAGTACTTCGTCACGACGACGGCGCGACGCGCGGCGCTGCGCATGGTGGTCGAACTCCGCCTGCGTCTGGCGCGGCACATCATCTCGCTGTCGATGCGCTTCCACGGCACGCGCCGCTTCGGCGACATGCTCTCGCGCATGAGTTCGGACGTCACGCAGACGCTGAACTCCGTGGTCATGGTGCTGCGCGACCTCGTGCAGCAGCCCCTGCAACTCATCGGCGCGTTGGTGGTGGCCGGCGTCGCAGCGCCGCTTCCGACGATCACGATCCTGCTCGTGATGCCGCTCGTCGCGATCCCCATCGCGACGCTCGGCCGCCGCGTGCGACGCCGCACGACCAAGAGCCTCACCAGCCTGGGCGCGTCGATGGAGGTGCTCACGCAGATCTTCACCGGCATCCGCACGGTGAAGTCGTTCCGCGCCGAAGAGCGCGAACTCGCGCGCTACCGCGAGTTCAACGAGGGCTTCCTCGAGACCTCGATGAGAACCGTGCGCGCGGTGGCGACCATCGAAGCCACGACCACGCTGCTCTCGCACCTGGGGTTCGCGGTGGTGTTGGTCGTCGCCGGTTGGGCCACGCTGCGCCTGGGGCTGTTCAGCCGCGCGGGCGAGATGGCGACCTTCTTCGCCGGCGTGGGGATGATCTACACGCACGTCAAGAAGATCACGCAGGCGGTCAACCACGTGCAGGAGTCGTCAGGCGCCGCTGATCGTCTGCAAGCGATCCTCGACGAGCGCCCGGACATCGTGGAGCGGCCCGAAGCGCAACCGATCCGCTCGCTCGGTCGCGGAGTCGAGTTCGAACGCGTCAGCTTCTCCTACCCCGGCGCCGAGCGCCCCGCCGTGGATGCGCTCGACCTGCGGCTCGCGCCCGGAGAGACGCTCGCGCTCGTCGGCGCATCGGGCGCGGGCAAGACGACCGTGATCGATCTGCTCGCGCGCTTCGTGGACGTGAGCACAGGTCGCATCACCGTCGATGGACACGACCTGCGAGACCTGCGGCTCGACGACTGGACCGCGATGTACGCGATGGTCGGACAGTCGCCGTTCCTGTTCCACGCGAGCGTGCGTGAGAACATCGCCTACGGGAAGCCCGGCGCCACTCAGGCCGAGATCGAAGCCGCGGCTCGAGCCGCATCGATCCACGAGTTCATCGCGGCGCTGCCGCAGGGCTACGACACGGTCGTCGGCGACCAGGGCGCTCGCCTCTCGGGCGGCCAGCGACAGCGCATCACGATCGCGCGCGCGATCCTCAAGGGCGCGCCGCTGCTGTTGCTCGACGAGGCGACCAGCGCGCTCGACAGCGAGTCCGAACTCGAAGTGCAGCGCGCGCTCGACAGCCTGATGAAGGGCCGCACGGTGATCGTCATCGCGCACCGTCTGTCGACGATCCGCACGGCGCATCGCATCGCGGTGCTCGAGCGCGGCCGTCTGGTCGAGATCGGCGCCCACGACGAACTCCTGCGGCGAAATGGCGCTTACGCGCGTTTGCACGCGGCGCAGTTCGCTTCGGTGGACGCGGCATCTTCGCCTGCCTGAGCGACGCGGAACGATCGTTGCGAACGGGGGTGCGACGGTCGGCGCTGGCGGGCGCCCGGCCGAACCCGAAGTGACTTGTCCGGGCGCTTGATCGCGCCCACCTCGAAAGGGACCCATCGCGAATGTTCGCTAACGCACATCGACCCCCCGTACTCGCTCACAGCGCGCCGCTCGGCGCAGCTCGCACGGCGATCGCCGCAGCGCTGCTGGCCAGCGGCGCCTTCGCGCAGGGCCTGAGTTGGCAGCGCGACAACGCCACCGGCCGCTGGTACGCGCAGACTCCGACGCTGATGTCGTTCGCCGACGCGCGCGACTTCGCCGTCAGTCTCGGCGGGGACCTCGCCAGCGTGCGCACGCCGGCCGAGAACGCGTTCCTCAAGGGAGCGTTCTTCTCGCTCGCTCCCGCGGGTCGGCAACATTGGATCGGCCTGTACCAGGACCCCAACGCGCCGGGCTACTCCGAACCGGCCAGTGGTTGGGGCTGGGTGAGCGGTGAGCCGCTGACGTTCACGAACTGGGCGCCGGGGCAGCCCGACAACGTGGGCTTCCCCAACGCGGACGTGGCGCGCGTGCTCGGCAGCAGCGCGGGCCTCGACTCCGATCGCTGGGACGACGTGTCGCAGTCGCCGCCGCTCAGCAGCGCCCCTCCGGACTGGTACATCCCGGCCGGTCAGACGCTGATCTTCAACACCATCAATTCGACGATCACGCTCGGGGTGCTCAACGTCTCGTTCGATCCCAACTTCCCGAACAACCCGGTGAGCGAGCCGGTCGCGAGCTACGTCCCGACGACGCCGCTCACGGTGGTCGGAGGCGTGGTCACGGTGCGCCACTTCTACGTCGAAGAGGGCGGCGTGCTGAAGATCGAAGGGGCCAACCCGTTCGTGCTCGAAGCGAGCGGCGACGTGTGGATCCGCGGGCGCGTGATCGCGGATGGTCAGAGCAACCTCGGGGTCAACACGCTGAACACGACGAACATCCCCGAGCCCGGCGCGCCCGGACACGCCGGCGGCGGTCGCGGCGGCGCTGGAAGTCCGCAGACCGCCTCCTCGTCCCCGCGCGGCGGGAACGGTGAGGGCGCGTTCGGCTTGCCCAACGCCGGAGGTCAAGGCGGCGAGGCCGGCTGGTCCAACGCCGCCACGATCGAGCGCCGTCGCGGCGCGGGCGGCGGAGGAGGTCGCACGGGCGCGAATGTGTACTTCAACGTGACGCAGTTCGAGCAGCGCCGCATCGGCTACGACGCCGAGCCCGGCTTCTCGCGCGGGGCTTCGATCAACCAGGTGGCCGACAACGGAGCTATCTCAGGGCCTGGCGGGCCGCTGGGTGGCGCGGTCGGTGCGAGCCCGTTCCTCGACGGCGATTCGAACAACGACTTCTTCGGAGTCGCGCGCGACGACGTCAGCGGACGCTTCACCGTCGGCGAACTCGCTCGCCCGTGGGCCGGCGCGGGCGGCGGCGGCGGCGGAGACTCGTCGTTCGTCGCGAGCGGAAGCTGGCCCAACACGCCTTTCGACCCGTCCGGCGATGAAAAGGGCGCGGGCGGAGGAGGCGGAGGCGGCTCGGTGCACGTGATCGCGCTGGGATCGATCCTGTTCGGCGACCTGGGTCAAATCTCTGCGCGCGGCGGCCTGGGCGGCGGCGGCGAGAACACCACTTTCCTCAATCGCGTCGGCGCCGGCTCGGGCGGCGGTTCGGGCGGCCACGTGGTGCTCGAGACCGCCGTGCGCATCGACCTGCGCGCGAAGGTCGCAGTGAACCTCGACGACCTCAACACAACCGTTCCCAGCTCTGCGGCCAACAACTGGGCCATCAACGTGCTCGGCGGCCAGGGCGGTGCGGGAGCCGGCGACCTGGGCGGCGCGATCCAATCCCCGATGGGGCAACGCGAGACCGCGCCGACGAACGACGCGTGTCCGCTCGGGTACCCGATGTCGGGGCAGAACGCCTGCCGCGGGCTCGTCCAAGGTGCGGGTGGCGACGGCGGTCCCGGGATCATCCAACTCCACACCCCGCTCGGGCGCGTTGGAACGAACCCGGCCATGGCCGACATCGTGCTCGGCGTCAACGCGTCGACGCTCGCTACGGTCTGCGCTCCGCAACCGCTGTTCGCCGACGGCTCGAACGGGCCCATGCCTGCGCACCTCTTGAGCGGCGCCGGCGGCGCGTTGGGCTTGTTCCAAATCGACTCGAGCGACTGCGACAGCGACGGTCAGCCTGACGCGTATCAGATCGCGAGGAACTCGAACCTCGACTCCAACGGCAACGGGATTCTCGACGCGTGCGAGAGCCCGACCTACTGCACCTCGTCGGTCTCGACGGGTGGTTGCGTCGCGTCGATCGCCGGTATCGGCTTGCCCAGCGCGAGCGCGTCGAGCGGCTTCGAGCTCGTCGCTTCCAACGTTCCGGCGCAGCGCTCCGGTCGCTTCTTCTACGGGCTGAACATCCAAGTCTCCCCGTGGGGCTCGGCGAGCTCGAGCTTCCTGTGCGTCGGCGGCGCTGTTCAACGCTTGCCGCTCGACTTCTCGGGCGGCGCTGCGGGCGCGTGCGACGGTGAGCTCCGGCTCGACTGGAACGCGTGGCGAGCCGCGAGCACTTCGGCGCTCGGCTCGCCCTTCAACGCGGGCTTCGTGTTCCACGCGCAAGCCTGGTTCCGCGATCCGGGCGCGCCGCGCGACACGAACTTGTCCGACGCGGTCAGCGTGACGCTGCAACCCTGATCGACATGTGGCGACGGCCGCGGGCGCTCTCTGGCCCGCGGCCGTCGCGCTCGTTCGCCCGCGTCGTGCGCGGTTCGCACGCCCGCGTCCGTCTCTCGAAACGACTTGCTCCGAGGAGCGTCGCCGTCGTCTCCACGCTTCCTCGCGAGACCGGCTGTGTGACCGCGCCCACGCGACGTGCGGGCGCTCGCCAAGCGCCGCGACGAACGCCGCACTGCCGCTCGCGTCGCGCACGCGGAACGGTCGTTGCGGACTGGAGTGCGACGGTCGGCGCCGGCGGGCGTCAGACCGATCCCGAAGTGACTTGCCCGGGCGTTTGACCGCGCCCACTTCGAACGGACCCCCACTCGCATGTTCGCGAACGCACGTCGATCCTTCGTATTCGCTCAGCGAGCGTTGATGAGCGCTCGCTCGGCTCTCGCCGCAGTCTCGCTGGCAAGCGGCGTCGTCGCCCAGGGCCTGAGTTGGCAGCGCGACAACGCCACCGGCCGCTGGTACGCGCAAACTCCGACGCTCATGTCGTTCGCGGACGCGCGGGACTTCGCCATGAGCGTCGGCGGCGAACTGGCCAGCGTTCGCACGCCGGCCGAGAACGCGTTCCTCGAGGGTGCGTTCTTCTCGCTCGCGCCCGCGGGCCTTCAGCACTGGATCGGATTGCGTCAGGACCCCAACGCGCCGGGCTACTCCGAACCGTCGGGCGGTTGGGGGTGGTTGAGCGGCGATCCGCTGACGTTCACGAACTGGGCGCCCGGTCAACCCGACAACGCGGGCTTCCCCAATGCGGACGTCGCGCGCGTGCTCGGCAGCAGCGCGGGCCCCGACGCCGATCGCTGGCACGACGTTTCGCAGCTTCCCGCAGCGGGCAGCGGAGCGGTGGAGGACTGGTACATCGGGCCCGGTCAGACGGTGATCTTCAACACCGTGAACTCGGTGCTGACGCTGGGCCAGCTCACGGTCTCCGCTGATCCGAGCTTCCCCAACAACCCGGCGAACGAACCCGTCGCGCTCTTCGCTCCTACGCTGCAGCGCACGGTCGTCGGCGGCCTCGTGTCGGTGCGTCACTTCTACATCGAGCAAGGCGCCGTGCTGAAGATCGAAGGGCCCAACCCCTTCGTGCTCGACGCGCGCGGCGACGTGTGGATCCGCGGGCGCGTCATCGCTGACGGGCAGAGCAACTACGGCGTCGACACGTACAACACCAGCGGCGTCCCCGAGCCTGGGTCAGTCGGCCACGCGGGCGGCGGTCGCGGCGGGAACGGAAGTCCGCTCACCAACGCCTCTTCGCCGCGCGGCGGGAACGGCGAGGGCGCCTTCGGCTTGCCCGACGCCGGAGGTCAGGGCGGCGAGACCGGCTGGTCCAACACCGCCGTCATCGAACGCCGTCGCGGCGCAGGCGGCGGCGGCGGACGCACGGGCGCGGATGTGCTCTTCAGCGCGACGCAGTTCGAGCAGCGCCGCATCGGCTACGACGCCGAGCCGGGCTTCTCGCGCGGCGCGGCGGCGAACCAGGTCGCGGACAACGGCGCACTCTCGGGCCCCGGCGGACCCCAGGGCGGCGCGGTCGGCGCGAGCCCGTTCCTCGACGGCGACCCGACCAACGACTTCTTCGGCGTTGCGCACGACGTCGCGAGCTGGCGCTTCATCGTCGGCGAGCTCGCTCGGCCGTGGGCCGGCGCGGGCGGAGGAGGTGGCGGCGACGCAGCGTTCATCCCGCCAGGTGGGAGCTGGCCCTACACGCCCTTCAATCCCTACGGCGACGAGCGGGGTGCGGGCGGCGGCGGTGGTGGCGGCTCGGTGCACGTCATCGCGCTCGGCTCGATCCTGTTCGGCGGCCTCGGGCAGATCTCCGCGCGCGGCGGCACGGGCGGCGGCGGGGAGAACACCAGCTTCCTCAATCGCGTCGGCGGCGGGTCGGGCGGCGGCTCGGGCGGACACGTCGTGCTCGAGAGCGCGGTGCGCATCGACCTGCGCGCGAAGGGGCCGGTGAACCTCGCCAACACCAACACTGTGGATCCCAACTCTCTGGCCAACGCCTGGGCCATCAACGTGCTCGGGGGCCAGGGCGGCGCGGGCGTCGGCGATCTCGGCGGGGCGGTCAACTCGTCCACTGGACAGCGCGAGACCGCGCCGACGAGCGACGCATGTCCTGTCGGGTATCCGACGTCGGGGCCGAACGCCTGCCGCGGGCTCATCCAAGGCGCTGGCGGCGATGGTGGGCCCGGCATCATTCAACTCCACACGCCGCTCGGACGCGTCGGCGCCAATCCCGCCGTGGCGGACATCGTGCTCAGCGCCAACGCTTCCACGCTTGCGTCCGTGTGCGCGCCTCGACCGCTGTTCGCCGATGGCTCGACCGGGCCTGTGCCTGCGCACCTCTTGAACGGCGCCGGCGGCGCGCTGGGACTGTTCCAGATGGACTCGAGCGACTGCGACGGCGACGGTCAGCCCGACGCGTATCAGATCGCGCTGAACCCCGCGCAGGACTCGAACGGCAACGGAGTTCTCGACGCGTGCGAGAGCCTGACCTACTGCACGTCGTCGGTGTCCGTTGCTGGCTGTGTCGCTTCGATCGCAGGCGTCGGCTCGCCGAGCGCGAGCGCGTCGAGCGGCTTCGAACTCGTTGCTTCCAACGTTCCGGCGCAGCGCTCAGGTCGCTTCTTCTACGGTCTGAACATCCAGGTCTTCCCGTGGGCGCCCACGAG
>CALKYE010000146.1 GCA_938003765.1 uncultured Planctomycetia bacterium | reverse complement strand
GTTCTTGCGGCCGAACTCGGCGATCTCCGTGGGGCACACGAAGGTGAAGTCGAGCGGCCACGAGAACACGACGCGCCACTTGCCGGCGTGCGTGCGCTCGGTGATCTCCTGGAACTGCTTGCCGTTCTCGAGGCTGACGCAGGCCTGGAGGCGGAACGAAGGGAAGGTGCTGCCGACGGTGAGCATGGAGCTGACTTTCAGAATGAGTGTGGATGAAGTTTGAAGTTGGACTTTGTCTAATCTAGCCCGAAGCGCGCACGCTTCGAGCGCTGTTCCAGCGCGTTCGCTCAGCCCTTGCGCGCGCCGCGCGACACGCCGCGCACGACGACCATGTACTCGCGCACGTCGAGGCCTTCGAGCTCGTCGATCTTGGCCACCTTGAGCGCGCTCCACGGGATGTCGCGGATCGCGCCGGTCTCGTCGTCGACGAAGTGGTGGTGCGGTTCGATCACCGGGTCGAACACCTGGCGACCCTCGGCGAGGACGAGCTCGCGCAAGAGGCCCTTCTCGGTGAAGTGGCGCAGCGTGTTGTAGACCGTCGCGCGCGACACCATCGGGAAGCGCTCCTTGACGCGCGCCCAGACCTGGTCGGCGGAGGGGTGGTCCTCGGTGCCGAGCACGTAGCTCGCGATCGCCACGCGCTGCGCGGAGGGCCGGACGCCGTGGCGTTCGAGCTGCTCGGCGATCGCGCGCGGGGCCGCGGGCGAAGCGCTGGCGTCGCGTGCGGCTGCGGATCGGGTGCTCTTGCGGGGGGCGGGCATGACGTTTTTAGACTAAGTCCAACTTTCGGCGCGGTCAAGCTCAGAACCTGAGCGATCGAGCGGCTTGATCGGATCGCCAGGTGGGGCTTCGATGGTTCCGTGCAAACGACATCGACTCCCGCGTCGCCCGCCCCGCCGTTCGCGCCCCGCCGCATCCAGGCCGGGTCCTGGCGCATCACGGCGCTCTCCGACGGTTTCTTCCGCCTCGACGGCGGCGCGATGTGGGGCGTGGTGCCCAAGAACCTGTGGGCCACGCTGACCCCGCCCTGGCCCGACAACACGATCCGCATGGCGCTGCGGCCGTTCCTGGCCGAGCGCGGCGTGCACAAGGTCGTGATCGAGGTCGGCGTCGGTCAGCGCTGGGAGGAGAAGTGGCAGCGCATCTACGGGCTCGAGCCGACCACGACGCTCGAGCAGAGCCTGCGCGCCTGCGGCGTCGATCCGCGCGAGATCACGCACGTCGTCGCCTCGCACTGCCACTGGGACCACATCGGCGCCGCAGTGATCGAGCGCGGCGGCGAGCTCGCGCCGCTGTTCCCGAACGCGCGGCACTTCGCGCCCAAGATCGAAATCGCGATGGCGAAGAAGCCGGGCCACGCGCGCAAGGGCTCGTACCGCGCCGAGGACATCGAGCCGATCGAACGCGCCGGATTGCTCACGGCCTACGAAGGCGAGTTCGAGGTGCTGCCAGGCCTCGTCGCGCACCAGCTCGGCGGCCACTCCGACGGCGTGTCGGTGATCGTGCTCGACGGCGACAGCTCTGACCCGGCGGCGCCGGGCGCGATCTTCTGGGCCGACGTCGTTCCCACCGCGCACCACATCCAGCCGCCGTACATCATGGCCTACGACATCGACGTCGTGCGCTCGTTCGAGCAGCGCTCCGCGTGGCTCGAGCGCGCCGTCGAGCGCCGTTGGACGGGCCTTTTCTATCACGACGAGACGCGCGCCTTCGGTCGCATCGAGCGCGACGGCAAGCGCTACAAGCTGGTCGAGATCGAGGGCGCCGCGTGAGCGACGCGACGCCGGGCGCGCTGACGATCCTCTCGCGCGCGGCCGAGCGCTACGCGAGTTGCCGCACGTACCAGGACGCGGGCGAGCTGGTCGACGTCATCGTCAACGGCCCCAAGCCCTGGCAGCGTCGCACCTCGCGCAAGTCCTTCCAGACCGCCTTCGTGCGGCCCGAGCGGATGCTGTTCGAGTTCAAGGAGCGCACGCTCGGACCCGAGGTGGAATGGCCGCACTTCGCGCTGTGGCGCAACGCCGACGGAGTGCGCGAGTGGTCGACCTTCCTGGCCGAGGAAACGCCGCGCAGCACGCGCTTCGACTCGCTCGAGCTCGCGCTCGACTCCGAGGAGCTGCTCTACTTCGGCACGCGTTGCCGCGTTCCGCGTCTGCTGCTCGCCCACGGAACTCCGCCGGAGTTCGAGGGGCTCGAGACCGCTGAGGTCGCCGACGTCGACGAGATCGACGGCCGGCGCTGCTGGCGCGTCGCCGTGCGCCGCGAAGGCCGCCCCGAGACGCTGTGGATCGACTGCGAGGACCACGCGTTGCGCCGCGCGCACGAGCGCACCTACTTCGATCCGACCGTCGAGCGCGTGCTCTTGCCCAAGGGCGCGGCGCTCTCGCTGATCTCCAAGTTCACGACCGAGACGACCACGTTCTACTCGCCGCGCTTCGACGCGGACATCGACGAACGCGTGTTCGCGATCTCGCCGCCGTGAGCGCGCGCTACGGCAGCACGAAGTCCACGACCGTCACGGCGCCGGCGGACACGCTGCGGCCGTTCACGCGACTCTCGCGCGCGCCGAGCTTGGCCACGACGTCGTACGTGCCGGGGTCGACGCCCAGCACCACGTAGCCGCCGTCGAACTCGGTCGCGGTCGTCTGCAGCGCCTCGCCCAGGTCGAGTTCCCCAGGCGCGAGCACGTAGACCGTCGCGTCGCCGACTCCGACGAGCTGTCCCGAGCCGTCGTCCTCGCGCACCGCGCCGCGCAACTCACCGGTCTCCGACAGGTTGGAGACCTTCACCACGGGGTGCAGCTGGTACGAGGTGGCGTTCAGCGGATCGGCGCCGGGCACCGCCTTGAAGGTCTTGGTCAGATCGAAGTCGAGGAGCAGCGTGCGCGCGACGCCGTCCTGCACCGCGAGCGGCGGATCGATGTTCAGCTTGAGCCCCGCAGTGTTCGTGCTCGTCAGGTTGAGCGTGCCCGCCGAAGCGGAGAACTCATCGTCGTCGACCAGCCGCAGGTAGGCGTCCGACACGACCAATCGGACTTGGTCGTACGAGCCCGGCGCGAGCATGCTCGTGACGAGCTCGCGCGTGACGCCGTTGCGCAGCGCCGCCAGGTCGAACTCGATCGTCGAGCCCGAGTGCAGCGTCTGGAAGCCGCCGGCGCCGCGGATCTGGATCTCGTCCACCCACAGCCGCGCCTCACTCACGAGACCGTGCGCAAAGGGCGCGTCCGTGGCCACGATGGTCAGACTGCCAGCGCCGATCGGTTCAGGGGAGCCGTCACTGCCGCCGCCGCTGCAGGCGACGAGAGGGAGGGCGAGGAGGGCGGCGAAAAGCAGGTTGTTGCGCATGGTGGTCTTCGGGGTTGGGGGGAACTCGGTCGGGGGTTGCGCGTAGGACCATTCGAACACGAGACGCGCAGATGCGCAGCGTCCGAGAACCCCGGATTTCCGCTGGAATCCAGCGTCTAACGCGCCACGCGCGCGCAGTGGGATAAAGTTCCCGATAGCTTTCGCTCGCCGATCGCTCTCGCATGCCCGACGCGCTGACGCCGCCTCCCGAAGACGACCTCGACGCTCTGGTGTTCGAGTTCCTCGAGCAGGCCGAAGCGGCGCCGGAGCGCGCGCCTGGCGTGCTCGAAGAACTCTGCCGCCGCAGTCCGCAGCACGCGCCCGCGCTCCGTCGACGAGTCGAATCCCTCGTCAAGTCCGGGCTGTGGGGCGCGCCGGTGGACCGTCCGGAGAGCGTGCCCGAGCAACTCGGCGAGTTCCGACTGGTGCGTCGGCTCGGCGGCGGCGGCATGGGCGTCGTGTACCTCGCGGAGCAGTCGAACGTCGGTCGGCGCGTGGCGCTCAAGCTGATCCGCGGCGAGCACCTCTTCGCGCACAAGGCGCGCGCGCGCTTCCTGCGCGAGGCGCGGGCGATCGCGCGGCTCGATCATCCCTCGATCGTGCGCGTGTACACGATCGGCGAGGAGCAGGGCCTTCCCTACCTCGCGATGGAGTACGTCGCCGGCGCCGGACTCGACGCGTTGCTCTCAGCGCTCGCAGCGCGCACGCCGACCGAGTTGCGCGGCGAGGACGCGCGCACGGCGCTCTCGCAGAAGCTCGAAGAGGCGGGTGAGTCGGCGAAGGTCGAGGCCGATGCGTTCGCGCGCGGCTGGATCGAGTTCGCCGTTCGCATGGCGCGTGACACCGCGCTCGCGCTCGACCATGCGCACCAGCGCGGCGTGCTGCACCGCGACGTGAAGCCCTCCAACCTGCTCGTCGCAGCCGACGGACGCGTGCGTCTGTGCGACTTCGGCTTGGCCGCGCTCGAGGACAGCGACGCCCTGACGCGCACGGGGGCGCAGTTGGGTTCGCTGCCGTACATGGCCCCCGAGCAACTGCGCGGCGACCCCGCCGCGATCGGGCCGGCCGCCGACATCTACGGGCTCGGTGTGACGCTGTACGAGCTGATCACGCTCGCGCGTCCGTACGCCGGCGACAGCGAAGAGGGGGTTCGCACCGCGATTCTCGCCGCGCGCCCGCACGCGATGCGCACGCTCAATCCGAGCGCGACACGCGACGTCGAAATCGTGTGCGCGAAGGCGATGGATCCCGATCCGGCGCGGCGCTACGCGAGCGCGGCCGAGTTCGCTCGCGATCTGACCAACGTGCTCGAGCTGCGGCCGATCGAAGCGCGACCGCCCAGCGCTTGGACGCGCGCGCGCCGCTGGACTCAACGTCGGCCGGCGGCCGCGGTGGCGCTCGTCGCGGGCGCGCTGCTGCTCGTGGCCGGTCCGCTCGGTTGGGAGCTCAACCGCATGCGCACGGTGCGCGAGGTGCGCGACGCGTACGAGCGCGAGCGAGTGGCGCGCGAGCAGTCCGAGCGCGACTTCGGCGCGGCGCTCTCCGCGGTCGGGCACGTCCTCGAGAGCATGGCGAGCGACGACCTGCGCGATGCGCCGCGCATGCAGGAGGCTCGCCTGGCGGCGATCGACCGCGCCCGCGAGCTGTTCGACCAGCTCGAGCAAGGGCGCGGCGACGATGCGCAGCTCGCGCGGGAGGGCGCCGACCTGTACGCCGCGCGCGCGGACGTGCTCTACGACATGGGCCGCTACGGCGCCGCGTTCGAGAGCGGTGAGCGCGCGCTCGCGCTGCTGGCGCGCCTCGAGCGTGTCGCGCCCGACGAGGACACGCTGTCGCGACGCGCCACGCTGATCGGCGATCAGGCCAAGAGCCTGCAGGGCGAAGGGCGCTGGCGGGAGTCGATGCCGCTGCTGGAGGAGGTCGAGCGCATCGCGCGACGGTTGGACGAGCGGGAAGGCGCGAGCGTCGACGATCGGCTGATCCTCGCGGTCGGGCTCGCGAACATCGCCGAAGTGTTGCAGGTCCAGGGCGACCTCGATGGCGCGCGCGCCAAGCTCGAGGACGCAGCCCGCTGCGTCGACGCGCTCGGCTCGATCGCGCCGGACAACGTCGACGTGGCTTGGGCGATCGGGCGCGTGTACGGCGATCTGGGCGATCTGTGCTACGCGGCTGGCGACGGAGCCGCTGCTCGTGCGCCGATGGAGCGCAGGCTGGAGCAGTTGCGGCGGGCCTGCGATCTCGCGCCGGGCAAGCGCTACTACCGCTTCGATCTGGCCTCGGCTTCGATCTCGCTCGCGATGGCGTTGTCGTCCTCGCGCGAGGTCGACGCCGCGGAAGCCTTGTTGTTGGACGCACGAGTCGAGTTGGAGCGCCTGCTCGACGCGTTCCCCGCCGCCGAGCGCTACGTGCGCGAGCTCTGGCGGCTCGATCAGTGCCTCGGTTCGATCTACGGCGGCGCCGGACGCAACGACGACGCGCGCGCGATCTTGCGGCGCAGCGCGGAGCTGATCGACCGTTCCGCGCGAGAGCTTCCCGATCGTCTCGACATCGTTCTGTTCGCGGCGCAGGCCGAATACAACCTGGCCGTGAGCTCGATCCACGCGGGAGAGTCGCTGGAGCAGATCGAGGCGGAGTTCGCGGCGGTTCGCAGGCGCGTGGACGCCGCGCTGGCGCGCGAGCCGGACCACGCGCTCGCGAAAGAGATTCGCCATCTGTGCCAGTACAACCTGGCTCTCGCGCACTGCATGCGCGGCTCGCTCGAAATGGCGCACGCCGCAGTGGAGCAATTCGACGAGAACGTCCCGAACGAGCCGGGTGAGCTGCGTTTCGGCGCTGACCTGTGGAACGAACTGGTGCTCGCGTTGCGCCGCGCCATCCCGGACCCGGAGGCGCGCGCCGAACGCGAAGCGCGGTGGTCGGACCGCATGTTCGAGCGCCTGGAGCAGGCCGTGCGCGCTGGCTACCGCGATCTGATCGAGTTGGACAGCACGCCGGCGCTCGAGTCCTTTCGAGCCGACGAGCGCTTTGCGCGCATTCGAGCAGTCGCTGCGACGACCGCCGACTGAAGCTTCGCTCGCTCCGCGCAGATCGGTTCCTGCTACGGACGCTCAGGCGGTGAGCAGCAGCGCCTCGCGCGGAGCGCGCAGCCTCGGACCCGCGCCGGCAGCTTCGGACGCGGGGCCTCAGTCGTGCGCCCGCTTCGTGGAGCTCGCCGCTCGCGGCCAGCAGTCGTCCACGAGAAGCCTGGCGAGCTCGTGATTCGTCGTCGGCGCGGGCTTGCTACGCTCTCCGTTCGACCTCGAACGAACGGACTTCACCACACCATGCGCTCAAGCACTGTGCTCCTTTGGCTCGGCCTCGTCGCCACCGGCGTCGCTCCGGCCTGCAGCTCGATGTACTACGGCACGATGGAGGCCTTCGGCGTCCACAAGCGCGAGATCTTCGTCGACCGCGTGAAGGAGGGCCGTGACGCGCAGCAGGAGGCGCAGAAGCAGTTCGCCTCCGCGCTCGAGGCCTTCAAGGCGACGACGAAGTTCGACGGCGGGCAACTCGAGAAGGTCTACGGCAAGCTCAACGACGAGTACGAGTCGTGCGCCTCGCGCGTCGAGGCCGTGAACTCGAAGATCGACGGCATCGAGAACGTCTCCGAGGCCCTGTTCGACGAGTGGCGCGACGAGATCGGCCAGATGCAGAACGCCGAGCTCAAGCGCAAGAGCGAGGCGAGCCTCAAGGACACGCAGCGGCGCTACGAAACGCTGATCGCCGCGATGAAGAACGCGGAGTCGAAGATGGCGCCGGTGCTCACCTCGCTGCGCGATCACGTGCTGTTCCTCAAGCACAACCTCAACGCGCAGGCGATCGCCTCGCTGCAGGGCGAGCTGGGCGGAATCGAGAGCGACGTGGGCGCGCTGATCGGCGACATGCAGAAGGCCATCGCCGAAGCCGACGCGTTCATCCAGCAACTCGAGGGCAAGCCTCAGAGCTGAGCGGGCGGCCGTGCGCATCGTCTCGCTCTGTCCCAGTCTCACGGAGCTGGTCTTCGCGCTCGAGCGCGGCGACGAGCTCGTGGGCGTCACCGAGTACTGCGTTCACCCCGCGGACCGCGTGGGCGCCGTCGAGAAGGTGGGCGGCACCAAGACGCCGGAAGTAGAGCGCATCGTCGCGTTGAAGCCGGACCTGGTGCTGGTGAACGAAGAGGAGAACCGCGAGGAGGACGCGCGGGCGCTCGAGGCGCGCGGCGTGCGTTGCCTCAACACGTTCCCCAAGGACTCGCTCGGGACCGCGGAGATGGTCCGCGACGTCGGCGCGGCGCTGGAGCGGCGTTGCGAGGCCGAGCGCATCGCGAAGGACATCGAGCGGCGCACGCAGCGCGTCGTCGAAGCGGCGCGCACTCGACCGGCGGTGCGTTGGGCCTACCTCATCTGGCGCAAGCCCTGGATGAGCGTGAACCGCGACACCTTCGCCAGCGCGCTGCTGAATCAGGCCGGCGGCGAGAACGTGTTCGGCGCGCGCGCGGAGCGCTATCCGCAGATCACGCTCGACGAGCTGAAGGCAGCCGATCCGCAGCTCGTGCTCCTGTGCACCGAGCCGTTCCCGTTCGAGGACAAGCACATCGACGAGCTGTGCGCCGCCACCGGCTGGCCGCGCTCGCGCTTCGTGATCGCCGACGGCGAGTTCCTCTCGTGGCACGGCTCGCGCACGCCCGACGGCATCGACTACGCCGAGTCGTTGATCTCTGCCGCGGCGAGCGCCGCGCGCTGATTCAGGTGGCGCGCCGCTCGCGCCACATCGCTATCTGCGCCTCGACCAGCTTCGGCGGCGTCTCGAGCGGCGCCGGCGCAGTGCGCCTGGACTCCACGCGCTGCTCGATCTCGCTCCACAGCTCCGCGTAGGCCAGCGCGGCCAGCGACGCGGGCGCGAAGCTCGCGACCGGCGCCCGCCGGACGGCGGTCTGCTCGATCAGGCTCGAGTAGGGGATCTCCGTGCGCAGGAACGGGAGCGCTTGTCCGCGGGCCCACTCGCAGGTCTCGCGGTGCAGCGCCTTGCGCCGGTCGACCATCGAGAAGAACGGCAGCACGCGGAAGCGCCGCTCGTCGCGCGCCGCGAGGAACTTCATCAGTTGCGCCAGCGCGCGCAGGGAGAGCGGCGTCGGGATGGCGGGCGTGACGAGCGCATCGGCCGCTTCGAACACGCTCTCCGAGACGATCGTGAGCCCGGGCGCGCAGTCGAGGAACACGTTGTCGTACTCGTCGCGCAGGGGCTCGAGCGTCTGCGCGATCCAGCGCGCGGGGTGCTTGGTGCGCTCGAGCGCCGCTTCGAGGCGTCGCAGCGAGAGGTTGGCCGGGACGATGTCGAGGCGCTCGTACTCACTGGAACGCACGCAGTCGTCCAGTTCGACCTCGCCGCGAACCAGCACGCGGCCGAGGCGCTTCTGGCTCGATTTGACGCGGAACTGGAAGCTGCTGGCGGCCTGCGGATCGAGGTCCCACAGCAAGGTGCGGTGGCCGGCGTGAGCCGAAGCGAAAGCCAGATTCACTGCGGCGGCGCTCTTGCCCACTCCGCCCTTGATGCTCGTGCTGGCGTAGATCCTCATCGCACGGCGGCGAAATGTAGCTCCCCGCGCGCTTTCCCGGATAAACGCGAACGCGCTGGAGCTCGTTCCACGCCCTCGCGTTCACGTCGGGTCGGCGCTGGCGTCAGAGCGGGCCAACGGGTATCCCGTGGACCCCATGCGACCCCACCTGAGCACGTCCCGCCGCGACTTCCTCGTGTCCGCCTCGAGCCTCGGCGCGCTGGCCGCCCTCGGCGCCTGCTCGGCGTCGGCGAAGCAGCCCGCGCTGCTCTACGACATCTCGCTGGCCGAGTGGTCGCTGCACCGCGAGCTGCAGGCCAAGCGCATGACCAACCTCGACTTCCCGCGCATCGCGCGGACCGAGTTCGGCATCGGCGCAATCGAGTACGTCAACTCGTTCTTCAAGCAGTTCGCGCGCGACGAGGCGTACCTGAAGAACCTGATGGCGCGCTGCGACGAGCACG
>CALKYE010000145.1 GCA_938003765.1 uncultured Planctomycetia bacterium | reverse complement strand
GGATCAAGGCCATCGAGCAGATGCTCAAGATGGGCGTGCGCGCCGAGCAGCAGGCGCTGGCCAAGTGGGGCCTCAATTACGTGATCGAGGAGTACCTGCCCCGCAAGCTCGACAACCGCAAGAGCTTCCTGCCGTAGCGGAGCGCGTCAGCGTCGGACGCGGTCAGACGCGCACGCCGTTCGGCGCCGTGAAGCGCGCGTCGACGATGTCACCGGTGTTGCGCGTCGCCGCGGGCTCGAAGATCAACACTTCGGCTTCGTCGGCGGCGAGCGTGCGGTGCTCGACGCCGCGCGGCACGAGGCACAGCTCGCCCGGTCCGAGTTCGACGCGCCGGTCGCGGAACTCGATCGCCATCCGACCGCGCCAGACCAGGAACAGCTCGTCCTCGCGCTCGTGGCGGTGCCAGGGGAACTCACCCTGGAACTTGACCAGCTTGAGCTCCTGCCCGTTGAGTTCGGCGACGACCTTGGGGCGCCAGTGCTCTTGGATCTGCGCGAACTTGTCCGCCAGCGAGAGGGCTTCCATGCCTTGAGGTTAACGCGAGCCCGTCAGCGCGACGTCGCGCGCGCTCCGCGGCGCGCATCCATGCGGCGGGCGACGCGCCACATCTCGGCCAGCCCCTCGGCGTAAACAGACTCGAGCGGCTCGACGTCGACGCGTGCGTGCGGAGTCACCATCACGATCGAAAGCACACGTTGGCGCAGGTAACTGTCGAGCGGCTCGTCGTAGGGCTCGCGCACGAGCGAGTCCCAGACCCGCACGTGCCCAGCGCGCTCGCTCCGCGCCGCCGCGACCCAGTGCAGCGCCTCGTTCCCCAGATCGACCAGCAGCAGGACGGGAGCACTGGCCAGCGGCGTCGTCAGCAGCGACTCGAGGCGCGTCGCGGCGCCCTCGAGGTCGGGGTCGATCAAGGCCGTGTCGAAGTGATCCTGGCGGAGCACGCGCATCAGGTCGGGGTGCAGCGTTCCGGTCGTCGACGGCGCCTTCGGCAGCGCCGGCGTGTCGACCCCCAAGCGCTCGCGGAGCCTCTCCGCGTCGGGATCGAGCCCGTGGGCGCGGTAGACGATGCGCAGCGCGTGGAGCCCGCAGGTGTGATCCTCGAGCTGGAGTTCGGGCGGGCCGAGTTCGCGCGCCGGCGTCGGCGACGCGTCGACGTGCTCGAGCTCCTCCTTGCGTCGAACGCGCCCGGTGAGCTCGCATCCAGCCCACGCGACCAGCACGACGGAGACCGCGGCGACGCACGAGGCCGCGCGCAAGAATCGCACTAGTCCAGCTCGCATGCGCGCGATCGCCGGGCCCTTGGAGTCCGCGCCGACGCGCTCAGGCTCTTCGAATCGCACACGGTCTCGACGACGCTCGCGCGCCACGCTTCCCTCGCGCGCGCTACACGCCGCCTGACGAGCGCCGGTGACACGCGCTCGAAGCGCATCGGGATCGTGCGACTGGCGCGCGCGCGTTGCACGGCCTACGTTCTGGCCATGGAAGCCCCGCGACCTGGCGCCGACGGCGCCCAGCGCGACGCCGATCCGCCGCGCACGCTCGATGTCGTCCCCAGCGGAAAGGTCCGCTCTCAGCCGACGACGCCGTCGGATGGCCCGTCAGCGCCCCCCGCACCCGCGAGCGCGCCCTCTGCTGCGCCGGACGGGATCACGGCGCGTCGCAAGGCGCTGGCTTTCGCTCTCGCTGCGGCCAGCGACTCCCTCAGCATCGCCACGGTCTTCTCGCCGCCCGCGCAGATCGCGGTCGACGCCGTGACGGCGGCGCTGCTGTTCTGGGTGCTGGGCTTCCGCTGGCAGTTGCTCCCCGCGCTCGCAGCCGAGGCGATCCCGGTGGTCTCCGCCTTCCCGACCTGGACGCTCGCGGTGGGCGTGCTGATCGGAATCACGCCGACGCGACCGGCGGACGCGCGAAGCACTCCGCCCGACTCAGCGCGCTAGCCCGGCCCGAGCGGCCAGCCCAGTTGCACCCAGACCGTGAAGAAGATCGACCACGCGACCAGGAACACCAGCGTGTAGGGCAGCATCGTCGCGACCAGGGTGCCGATGCCCGCCTTGGGGTCGTAGCGTTGGAAGAAGGCGATGATCAGCGCGAAGTAGCTCATCATCGGCGAGATGATGTTCGTGCACGAGTCGCCGACGCGGTACGCGCACTGCGTGACGTCGGGCGGGATGTCGTTGAGCATCAGCATCGGCACGAACACCGGCGCCATCAGCGCCCACTTCGCCGACGCGCTGCCCATGAACAGGTTCACCGTGGCCGTCAGCAGCACGAACGCGACCAGCACGGGCGCGCCCGCCATGCCGCTCGACTTGAGCGCCTCCGCGCCCTTGACCGCGAAGATCAACCCGAGGTTGGTCCAGTCGAAGTACGCGACGAACTGCGCGGCGAAGAACACCAGCACGAGGTAGCTGCCGAGCGTCTCCATCGACTTGGCCATGCCCTTCATGGCGTCGCCGTCGCTGCGAATGGTCTTGGCGGCCAGTCCGTAGGCCAGACCACAGAGCGCACCGCCGAGGAAGATCACGGTGACGACGCCCTTCATGAAGGGCCCCTTGAACAGGTCGCCGTCGCTCGCGCGCAGGAAGCCTGTCGCCGGCAGGAGTCCCCACAACGCGATGGCGGTGAGAACGGCGAGCGCACCGGCCGCCGCGAGCAGTCCCTTGTTCTCCGCCGCGCTGAGCTTCTGCACGCCGCCGCTCGTCTCCGCTCCGCTCGGCCCGCTCCACGCGCCGAAGCGGGGCGCCACGATGCGTTCGGTGACGAACACGCCCAGCCCCGCGATGAGGAACGTCGAGGCGAACATGAAGTAGTAGTTGCAGGTCGGATTGATCTCGATCGTCGGGTCGACCAGCCGCGCGGCTTCCTGCGTGATGCCCGACAGCAGCGGGTCGATCGTTCCGATCAGCAGATTGGCGCTGTAGCCGCCGGAAACACCGGCGAAGCTGGCCGCGAGCCCCACGATCGGGTGACGGCCGGCCGATTGGAAGATCACCGCGGCGAGCGGGACCAGCAGCACGTAGCCGATCTCGCTGGCCACGTTGGACAGCACGCCCGCGAACACCACGACGAAGGTGAGCAGGAACTTGGGGGCCGAGAGGACCAGCAGTCGCATCAGCGCGCCGATCAAGCCGGAGCCCTCGGCGATGCCGATCCCCAGCAGCGCGACGAGCACCGTCCCCAGCGGCGCGAAGCCGGTGAAGTTCTTCACCGTCTCGGTGAGGATCCTCCCGAGTCCGGCGATGCTCAGCAGACTCACCGGCGCGAGCGTGGCGCCCGTCTTGGGGTGAACGGCGCTCACGTCCATGCGGACGGCGATCTCCGAGAAGACGATCACGCCCAGCGCGAACAACAGGAACAGCGTGGCCGGGTGCGGCAGCGCGTTCCCGCCGCGCTCGACGATGCGCAGGAATCGCGCGATCGCGCCGGTCGGGGGTGCTTGTTGGCTCGTGTTGCTCATGGATGAGTGCTCACGCCGTCGCGGCGCAGGCTGGCGACAGTAACGAGTCGAGCGAACGCGAGCAGCACTCCGCATCGCGGCCCAGCCCACGAAAACACAAAACCCGCGCGTCCCCGAAGGGAGCACGCGGGTGTTCGCGTTGCGGCGCGCGGTCGGCGCGCCCGTCGTCGCGGGCCGAGTGACTCGGGCCTCGAATCAAACCATCGTCTTGAGGTTCTTCATCGGGCGAACCTTGACCACGTTGCGGGCCGGCTTCGCCTTGAAGATCGTCTTCTCACCCGTGAACGGGTTGATGCCCTCGCGCGCCTTCGTCGCGGGCTTGCGCACGACGGTGACCTTCATGAGGCCGGGGACTTGCGTCATGCCCGGGCCCTTCTTGCCGAGGTCGGCGGCGAGCATCTGCTCGAACGCCTGGAACACGGACACGACCTGCTTGCGCGAGAGCGTCGTCGCTTCGGCGATCGTGTTGTAGATCTCGCCCTTGGTGCGGACCTTCGCAGCCGGGGTGATCTTGACCGGCTTGGCAGCCGCAGCCTTGGTCTTAGCAGCCATCGAATTTCTCCTTGGTTTTCCGGGGATTTCGCAGGTTTGCGGTCGCAACGGCGACCGTAAGTTCGAGCGGGTTGTAGAGAAACGCAGGCGCCGCTTCCAGAGGGAAGAGTGCGCGAAACCAGCGGAATTCCCGGGTTTTTCGCCGTCGAGAGCGAACCTGGGTCGCGCGCGTCGCACCGAGTTGGAGAGTCGCATCGATGCTCCGACGCGCACCCTCGCGGGTCGGATCGAGCGCTCGGCGCGTCACTCCGCCGACACTCGCCGCGCGTTGGAGAGACGCACGCCGCCTCGCGAATGCGCAATGCAACTTCCTCTCGCAACGCTGCGAGAGAGCCGGCGATGGAGGGCGGAAGTCAGCCTCCAACAGCTCGGGGGCGCGCGGTTCGCGGATCCAGCGGCGGCGGGGTGAGGACGCGCTCGGGCGCCGCTGAGCGGCCCGTGATGGGCGCGCCTAACTCCATGAGCGGAGGGCTCTTACGGCGCGGACCCGGCGCCGCCCGCGCGCACTTCCAGCCAGCGCCCCGCGAGCTCGTTGGGGATCGTGAAGCTCATCACGTAGTGCTCGATCCACCATTCGCCGCCGCGCTCGGCCAGCACGCCGCTGCCGCGCACTTCGCCGTACTTCTCGTTGTGCAGCCGCTCGTCGAACCAGGCGCTGCGGCCGTCGTCGGCGAGCCGCACGTGCCGCTCGATCGGCGTGTACGTCCAGCCCTGGCCGCGAGAGAAGTAGGGCTCGCAGAACGCTCGGAACTCGGCGCGGCTCCAACGCTCGGTGGCGTCGGTCCCGAGGAACACGCCCTGTTCCGAAAAACGCCGAAAATACCCGGCCAGATCGCACTTCGAGGCCGCCTGATGGAACTCGTCGAGCACCGCGCCGACGCGCGCGAGAGACGCGTCGGGCGCAGGTTTGACGGCCGCACAGCCTCCGACGAACAGCGCCGCGGCGAGGGCGCCGCGACGCGTCGAGCGCGGGATCGAGCTCACAGGAAGCGCTGCACGTGGTCGACTTCCTCGGGACTGCCCAGCACGACGCTGGTGCGCTGGTGGAGCGCCTTGGGCAGCACGTCGAGGATGCGTTCCTTGCCGGCGAAGGCCTTGCCGCCCGCCTGCTCGACGATCATCGCCATCGGGTTGGCCTCGTACATCAGCCGCAGCTTGCCGTTCGGCGCCTTGGCGGTCGGCGGATAGAGGAACACGCCGCCCTGGATCAGCGTGCGGTGCACGTCGGCCACCATCGCTCCGGCGTAGCGGCTCGAGTACCCGTTCGACTGCGCCCAGTCGAGGTAGCGCTGATAGCCGTCGGGGAACGAGCGGCGATTGCCTTCGTTGAGCGAGTAGGTCTTGCCCTTCGCCGGGATGCGCACGTTCTCCGCCACGCGCAGGAACGCGCCGATCGACGGATCGAGCACGAACATCGAGACGCCAGCGCCCGTGGTGACGACGAAGACCGTCGACGTGCCGTAGAGGATGTAGCCCGCGGCGACTTGCTTGGCGCCGGGCTGGAGCATCACTTCCTCGGCGCTCGCCGCAGGATGCTCGTGGCGCAGGATCCCGAAGATCGTGCCCACACCGCCGCACACGTCGAGGTTCGAGGATCCGTCGAGCGGGTCGAACAGCACGCAGTAGCCGCCCTCGTTCGAGGCGTTGTCGCGGATCAGCGTCGGCTCGTCGTTCTCCTCCGAGGCCACGATCGTCACGCCCTTGCGACTTCCGAGGCAGCGCAGCAGCGTGTCGTTGGCGATCACGTCGAGCTTCTGCTGCTGCTCGCCCTGCACGTTGTCGGCGCCGAACTCGCCCAGCACGTCGTTGAGCCGCGCGCGGCGGATCTTGGACGAGATCACCTTGGCCGAGAGCGACATCGCCGAGAGGATCCACGAGAACGTGCCGGTCGCGCCGGGGTGACGCGATTGCTCGGCGATGATGTGCGACTGGAGCGTGGTGAGGTTGTCGCGGCTGCGCTGGTGCGCGTCGGTGAGTGCGGTGGTTTGAGTGCTCATGGGGATTCCCCCAGTCTGGCGGCCGCGGCGCTAACGCGAAAGCGGCCGCGCGCGCGGCGCCAGTCTTCTGTCGCGTTCGCGTGCGCGCCTGGCCGCCGAGCGCGCAACTTTTGCCGCCCTCGCGGACACGAGCGACGATCCCCGCCGTTGAGCTGTTCAGATGTGCGCCCGCGTCTCCGCCCCCGAGGCCCCCCATCCCATGCATTCCCGCACCTGTGCTTCGGTGTCCGCCCGCCTCGATCGCCGCGCGTCAGCCGCCGCAGCGCTCGTTCTCGCGTTCACTGCGCCGCTCGCGGCCCAATCTGGCGAGCTCTTCGCGCTGGGCGACGAGTTCTCCGATCCGGCGCGCGCAGCCGAGTGGACGCATCGCCACGCTGCGGAGGGTCTGGGCTTCGATCCGCTCGAGATCTTCGAGGTCGACGGCCCCAGCGCGCCGGGGAGCATGCGACTCGTGCCTCACACCGTGAGCTGGTTCGAGGGCTACAAGGGGCCGCTCGTCTACAAGACCGTCTCGGGCGACTTCGCGTTCACGACGCGCGTGGCGGTGTCGAACCGCGCAGGCGACGCGCAGCCGGGCTCGGACTACTCGCTCGCCGGCGTGATGCTGCGCGCGCCGACCTCGTCGCTGGCTCAGCCCGAGGACTTCGTGTTCCTGTCGCTGGGGTACGGCGATTCGCAGCAGTGGCCCGCCGCTGGCCCTGGGCCTCACTTCGAAGTGAAGACGACTGACAACGGGGTCTCCGTTCTCGAAGTGACGGCCGCGAACGTCGCCGACGTCGAGCTGCAGCTCGCGCGCATCGGAGCGGCGGTCGTGGCGCTCTATCGACGGCCGGGCGAGAGCTGGGTCGTGCACCGGCGTTTCGCGCGCGGTGATCTGCCCAGCGTTCTGCAGGCCGGCCTCGTCGCGTACACGGACTGGCAGAAGGTGGCCACCTACACGCCGCAGTTCCACAACGCGAACCTGCTCGCGCCGCCGATCCCTGGAGATCCTTCGAGCCAGCCCTGGCGACCGTTCGAGCCCGATCTCGACGCGCGCTTCGACTACGCGCGTTTCCAGCGACTCATCACGCCGCCGGGCTTCGACGCGCTCACCGCGAGCGATCCGGAGTTGCTCGCGTTGCTCGGTGACGCCGCCAACCCGACGCACGCGAACTACTGCACGGCGACGACCAGCTCGAACGGCTGCGCAGCGAACATGGTCGCGCTCGGGCATGCCAGCGCGTCGAACACGGCTCCGTTCCTCATCCGCGCGCAGGGCGTCGACGGACAGCGCGCGGGGCTCGTGTTCTACGGCGTGGCAGGCGCTGCTGCGGCGCCGTGGGGCCCGAACGGCTGGCTGTGCGTCAAAGCGCCGACCCAACGCACGAGCGCGCAGTCGAGTCAGGGCGTCGCCGGCGCCTGCGATGGCGAGCTCGCGCTCGACTGGAACGACTTCATCGCCGCCCACGCCGGCGCGCTCGGCCAGCCGTTCAGCGGCGGAGAGACCGTGTGGGCGCAGTCGTGGTGGCGCGATCCGCCGAGCGCCAAGTCGACCGCGCTCAGCGATGGCTTGGCGTTCGTCGTGATGCCTTAGCGAGTCGAGCGCTAGCGCGCGTCGATCGCCACGCGAGCCGCAGGGCTCAGGAGACGTTCGCCAGCGCGCGCGACTTGCGCTTGCCGTGCTTGCCGTTCTTCGCCTGCTTGCGTTGCTTGCGCGCCGACTTCCCCGCCCGCTCGCTCGCGCCCGTCTCGACCGCGGTCGAACTCGCCGGCGTCGCCGGCGCGATCGTCGCGTCCTTGGCTTTGCGCTCGCGGCGTCCGCCGGCAGCGCTCGAGCGCTCGATCTGCTGTTCGTGGAGCCGGTCGTGTCCGGCGTACATGAACACCATCGTCGCCAGCGACTCCTCGCCACGCTCGTTGTGCAGGCCGACGCGGGCGAAGGCCTCGTCGGGCAGCCGCTCGAGCAGCGCCACGTTGATCGCGCGCACCGCGGCGAAGTTCGCGAGCAGCTCTTCCGCGTCGACCTTGTCGTAGGCCAGTCCCGCCACGAGCGCGTCCTGGTCGTAGCCGACGATGATCGGCCGCGCCATCGCCGCGACCATGCGGATGCGCGCTCCGAGCACGACCTCGCCATCCGCGAGGTGCGCGAGCACTTCCTTGATCGACCACTGGCCCTCCCCGGGCCGACGCTCGAGGCGCTTGCGGCTCAACCCCTTGAGCAGCTTGCGCAATCGCTTCGGCGCCTTGCGCATCGACTCGAGCGGATCGCGTCCCTCCAGGGCCGAGAGGTAACGCTCGTGGGTGGTGATCGGCGGGTAGTTGCGGCTCATCGTCGTTCCTCGGCAGGGCGCGGTTGGCTCGAGCACGCGCTCGCGACGCAGCAACCGATGCGATGGCGTCGACGTGTGCTTCCGGCTCGAAGTCTAACCGCTGCTCAGCGCGACCTCGGCGACGCGCGGCGGCGCGGCGCTTCCAGTGGCCGCGGTGAGCCCAGGGCGATACTTTGCGCCCATGCCCCACTGGTCCCTGATCGGCGTCGCTGGCGTTCTGTTCGCTTCCTGCTCCGCGCTCGAGTGCGAGCCCGCGACCGCGCCGCTGGCGCCGGCGAGCGGCCTCTCGCTCGACGACGTGTTCGAGCTGAACTCCAAGCTGCGCCTGCGCACTCAAACCGTCGGCTGGCTCGACGACTCGCGCTACCTCGCAGCGCAGAGCGCCTCCAATGGAGCGCGACAGTTGATGGTGGTGGACGCCGGGAGCGGAGTCGCGCGGCCGTACTTCGACGCCGCGCGCATGAAGAGCGCCCTCGAAACCCTCGGCGGCTTGGACGCCAAGCGCGCCGAGAGCCTCTCCAAACGCACTTCGTTCGACTTCACCGCCGACAAGCGTGGAGCGCTCTTCAACGAGAGCCGCGACCTGTACTTCTACGACTTCACCGCCGAGCGCGCGGCGCGCCTGACGGCCGATGAACGCGAGGAAGTCGGCGAGACGCTCTCACCCAACGGCAAGTGGGTCGGCTACATCGCCAACTGGAACCTGCACGTCGCTGCGACCGACGGCGCGACGCCGCCGCGCGCGCTCTCGACCGGCGGCGACGAGAACCACCTCTACGGGCGACTCGACTGGGTCTACCAGGAGGAGGTCTACGGCCGCGGCAACTTCGGCGCGTTCTGGTGGTCGCCCGACTCCAAGCGCATCGCGTACCTGATCATCGACGAGACCAAGGTGCCGACCTACACGGTCACCGACCACCGCCCGCGCTACCCGGAGTTCGAGGACTGGCGCTACCCCAAGGCGGGCGATCCCAATCCGACCGTCGAGCTCGCGATCGTCGACGTCGAGAGCGGCGCGACGAGCAAGGTCGATCTGAGCCCGTGGTCGAGCGCGGAGTTCCTGATCGTGCGCGTCGGCTGGACGCCGGATTCGCAGCGCGTCGTGTTCCAAGTGCAGGACCGCGTTCAGACCTGGCTGGATCTCGTGAGCGCCGACCCGCAGACGGGCTCGACGACCAAACTGCTGCGCGACAAGACCTCGACCTGGATCGAGCCCGACGAGGGGCCGCACTGGATCGACGATGGCGCGCGCTTCCTCTGGCGCTCCGCGCGCGACGGCTGGAGCCACCTGTACCTGTACGACAAGAGCGGTCAGTTGCTCGAGCGCGTGACGCAGGGCGAGTGGGAAGTCGACTCGTTCGTGCGCTACGACGCCGCGAGCGGCCTCGTGTACTTCGTCGGCGACCGCGACGACGTGAAGGGCGCGCAGTTGATGCGCTGCAAGCTCGACGGATCGCTGCTCGAGCGCGTGACGCGCGGCGCAGGAACCCACTCCGTGTCGCTCTCGCCGAACTGCGACTGGATTCTCGACACGTACTCGTCGACGCGCGAGTGGCCGCGTCTGGCGCTGCTGCGCGCCGACGGCGAGCTGGTGCGCGAGATCGAGCGCGTCGACGGCGCGACGGCGCTCGCCAAGGGCGTCACCGCGCCCGAGTTCGTCCAGGTGACGACGCGCGACGGTTTCGCGATGGAGGCGATGCTGTTCAAGCCCGCCAACTTCGAGCGCGGCGTGCGCTACCCGGTGCTGTGCCACGTGTACTCCGGACCGCACGCGCCCAAGGTCGTCGACCGCGCGCTGAGCTTCGACGCGCTGTGGCACTCGATGCTCGCGCAGCAGGGATACCTCGTGTGGATCTGCGACAACCGCTCCGCCAGCGGCAAGGGCCACGTGTCGCAGGAGGGCATCTACAAGAACCTCGGCGCGCAGGAGCTGCGCGACATCGAGGACGGCGTCGACTGGCTCGTCGCGCAGGGCTACGCCGATCCGGCGCGCGTCGGCATCTGGGGCTGGAGCTACGGCGGCTACCAGACGGCGTACGCGCTGACGCACTCGACGAAGTTCAAGATGGGCATCAGCGGCGCGCCGGTGACCGACTGGCAGTACTACGACTCGATCTACACCGAGCGCTTCATGCTGACGCCGCAGCTCAACCCCGAGGGCTACAAGTCGAGTTCGGTGGTCGAAGCGGCGGCGAAATTGAGCGGCAAGCTGCTCCTGATCCACGGCGTGATCGACGAGAACGTGCACCTTCAGAACACGCTCAACCTCGCTGGCGCGTTGCAGGCCGCGGGCAAGAGCTTCGATCTGATGCTGTACCCGGGCAACCGCCACGCGGTCGCGCAGCCGGCGCAGCGCCGCCACCTGTATCAGCTCATGACCGACTACGTGCGCGAACACCTGTAGTCGGACTGCGCTAGCCAGCGTGCCGCCGCGAGCGTGGCGCGCTACCCTCTGCCCTCCCCCGACGACCGTCCCCCCCGCGAGCACGCCGCACCGTCGACGCCGCTCGGTCCCACCGCGAGAGCCTAGTCGCCCATGAGCCAGAGAACGGAAGCGTCGCCCGAGACAACCATCCTCGGGCACCCCAGCGGCCTGTTCGTCCTGTTCTTCGCCGAGCTGTGGGAGCGCTTCTGCTACTACGGCATGCGCGCGCTGCTCGCGCTGTACACGGTGGCGCAGTTCAACAAGCCTCAGGAGGAGGCTTCGATCGGGTACGGCGCGTTCACGGCGCTGATCTACGCGCTCGGCATCTTCGGCGGCTACATCGCCGACCGCGTGCTGGGCTACCGCCGCGCCATCATCACCGGCGGCATCTTCATGGCCCTCGGCGAATTCATGCTGATGGTGCCGAACGAGAAGATGTTCCTGCTCGGCCTCGCGACGCTGATGGTCGGCAACGGGATGTTCAAGCCGAACATCTCGAGCCTCGTCGGCAAGCTCTACAAGCAGGGCGACCCGCGCCGCGACGGCGCCTTCACGATCTTCTACATGGGCATCAACATCGGCGCGCTCCTCTCGCCGGTCGCGTGCCAGTGGATCTCCGCCACCATGGGCTCCGAAGGCGAGCCCGACTACCGCTACGGGTTCATGCTGGCCGGCGTCGGCATGCTGCTCGGCGTGTTCGTCTTCGGCCTGGGCGGCAAGCACCTGCAAGGCAAGGGACTCGCGCCGCAGGGCAAGGAAGGCGTGGGCCCGATCGCGCTGGTGGTGCTCGGCTCGTGCATCGTCGCGCCGCTGATGTACCTCCTGCTCGGCAAGGCCGACCTGGCGGGCAACATCCTCTACGCCCTGGGCGGAGCGATCGTGCTCTACCTGTTGAGCGTCGCGTTCAAGAGCGACCGACAGGGACGCGATCGCATGTTCGCGCTGCTGATCCTGCTGATGTGCAACATCGTGTTCTGGATGAGCTTCGAGCAGGCCGGCAACAGCCTCAACTTCTTCGCCAAGGACCACGTCGATCCGCTCTCCTTCGCCGACTGGAGCATGCCCTTCGAGTGGTTCCAGTCGGTCAACGCCGCGTTCATCGTGTTGCTCGGACCCGTGTTCGCGACGCTGTGGGTGTGGCTCGACCGCGCCAACGCCAACCCCTCGATCCCCTTCAAGTTCGGCATGGGCCTGGTGGGCGTCGGACTTGGTTTCATGCTGCTCATCGCCGGCATGTCGGGCGCGGACGAGAGCGGCAAGGTGGGTTGGTACGTGCTGACCGGCCTGTACCTCGTGCACACCTGCGCCGAGCTGTGCATCTCGCCCGTCGGCCTCTCGATGGTCACCAAGCTCGCGCCTGATCGCATGGTCGGCATGGTGATGGGAGCGTGGTTCGTGTCGATCGCCATCGGCAACTTCCTCGCGGGCGAGGTGTCGAGCCAGGCAGGCGCGGCGCTCGCCGCGGTGGCGGACGCGGCGCCGGCTGAGAAGCTGGGCGCGTACGAGAGCGCGTTCTGGCCGGTCATCTACACCGCCTGCGGCGTGGGCGCGGCGTTGGTCATCGCCTCGAAGCTGGTCAACAAGCTGATGCACGGCATCAAGTGATACGGGAGCCATCCGTGGGCGCGACGAGCACTGAGAAGAGCCTGTACGCGGAGCACATCGCCGCGCGCCAGCGCACGACCGAGGCCGCGCTGGCGGCGACCAAGTTCGATGCGCTGGTGATCTCGAGCGGCGCGCCGTTCACGTACTTCGTGGACGACATGGACGCGCCGCTGCACGAGACGCCGCACTTCGCGCACTGGGTTCCGCTGCGCGGCCCGCACCACTTGCTGCTGATCCGTCCGGGCCACAAGCCGCGGTTGGTGCGCTTCGCCCCCGAGGACTACTGGTACGAGCAGGCTCCGCTCGGCGAGACGTTCTGGGCCGACGACTTCGACTTCCACGAAGTCGGCTCGCGCAAAGAAGCTTGGGAGCTCGTCGCGGCGAGCGGGCGCGTCGCGTACGTCGGCGACGAGTCCGACGCCGCGCGCGCCGCGGGCATCGCGGACGCGGCGTGCAACCCCGCGGAGCTCACCGCGCGCCTCGACTGGGAACGCAGCTTCAAGAGCGCGTACGAGATCGGCTGCATGGAGGAGGCGGAGAAGATCGCCTCATGGGGCCATCGCGCGGCGCTGGCGGCCTTCGACAAGGGCGCGTCGGAGATCGAGATCCACCACGCCTACCTCGCGGCCTGCGGCTGCGCCGAGGCCGAGCTGCCGTACGGCACGATCATCGCGCACGACGAGAAGGGCGCGATCCTGCACTACACCGGCAAGCGCACGCAGAAGAACGGCCGCGTGCTGCTCATCGACGCCGGCGCGAAGTACCTGGGCTACGCGTCGGACATCACGCGCACCTGGACGCGCAAGGACTGCGACTCGCTGTTCCGCGAGCTGGTCAAGGGCGTCGACAAGCTGCAGCTCGAGTTGTGCGAGAGAGTCACGCCGGGCCTGCCCTACCCCGAGCTGCACCGCGCCGGCCACATCCTGATCGGTGAGCTGCTGCGCGAGCTGGGAGTGCTGAAGATCAGCGGCGAGGACGCGTTCGCGCTCGGACTCACCAGCCCGTTCTTCCCGCACGGCCTGGGGCACTTCCTCGGCATCCAGGTGCACGACGTCTCCGGCCGTCAGGCGGGTCCCGCGGGCGGCGTGGCGCCGCCGCCGGCGCACTCGCCGTTCCTGCGCACGACGCGCACGATCGCCGAGCACCAGGTGTTCACGATCGAGCCCGGCGTCTACTTCATCGAGATGCTGCTGCGCGCGCACCGCACCGGTCCGCACGCGGGCAGCATCGACTGGTCGGTGGTCGAACAGCTCGCGCCGTTCGGCGGCGTGCGCATCGAGGACAACGTGCTGGTGACCGCATCGGGCCACCGCAACCTCACCCGACCGGTGATCTGAGCGTCGCGGGCTGCGCGGCGGCGCGCTCGGCGACGAGTTGCGCCTGGCGCCGCGCGAGCAACGCGCCGAGTCCGCCCCAAGCCGCGGCCAGCGGCAATCCCACGAGCGCAGCGCTCGCGAGCGAGAAGGCGTCGAACGCGAACGCGCCCGCGAGATCGCCGCCGCGGAACGCGAAGGTGTCCGTGAAGCTCTTGGCCTTGTACTTCTCGACGCGCTCCGTCGGCACGTACAGCGCCTCGCGCGCCGGCCGCTGCGTGGCGTGGCTCAGTCCGCGCCAGGCGATCAGGCACACCGTGACGATCGCGAGCGCAGCGCCCTCGCGCGAGTGCGCGAAGTACAGCGCGCCGAATCCGAGCACGCCGATCACCGGCAGCACGGCCAACGCTCCCCCCACGCCGAGCCGCCGCATGAGTCGGCCGGTGACGAACACCTGGACCACGAGCGTCAACGTCTGCACCGCGTTCTCGGTCCAGGCGAAGTACGCCGTGCGCGCGGCCTTGTCGGCGTACGCGCTCTCGACGATGTGGTTTTGTTGAAGCGTGAAGAACGTCTGCACGACTCCGAAGGCGAGCGTGAACAGCGCGATGCCTTGCAGATAGGGACGCTGGAGCACGAGCGCGAGGCCCTCGAGCGCGTGACCGCCCAGAGGCGCCTGCTCGCCCACCGCGCGCGAGCCGTCGCCCGAACGCGCGGCTTGCGCTCGCGCGAGGCGCACTGCGAGTTCGAGCAGCAGCGCCGCGGGCGCGATCAGCAGGAGCGCCACCGCATGACGCCCCGACGGCTCGCCGAACAGCGACGAGAGCGCGGTGGGAATCGCCTGCGAGAGCGACTCGCCGTGCTGCGCGACCCAACCCGTGACGGCCGTTCCGGCCATCGCGCCGAGCGTGCCCCCCACCGCCACGAGGCCGAACAGCCGGCGCGCTTGCTCCGGCGCGAAGAGGTCGGTCGCCAGCGCCCAGAACAGCGAAACGAGGAACACGTTCGACACCGCGTGCACGACGTAGAACGCGCGCCCGACGTGCACGCCCCACTCACCTTCGGCGCGCAGCGCCAGCGGAAGAAAAGCGAGCCACATCAACGCGACCGCGCGCCAGGCCCAGGCCATGAACGTGCGGCGTCCCACGCGCGACGACAGCGCGGCGAACGCGAGGCTCGAAACCACCGTGCCGGCCAGCGTGATGGCCCACAGGTACTTGAGGTTGCGAGCTCCGCCGCGCAGGCCCATCTCGTCGCGCAGCGGACGCAAGAGGAAGATCGCGAACAAGAGGCAGAAGAAGGCCCCGACCGCGCAGCACACGGCCGCGCGCTCCTCGCGGCGCACCGAGAGCAGTCGATCGAGGAACGAAGGCTCGAGTTGGCCCGGATCGGAGGTGCTCATCGCGCGGAGCAGAGGATGCCGAGGGAGCGAGCGCGAATCACGTCGAGCCGCGTTCAGTCGCCGTAGGAATCGCGAGCGGGGAACGTGCGTCGCCCTCGAGCGCACGCCAGGTCGCCAGCGCGTCCGCGGTCGCGCGCACGTCGTGCGTGCGGATCCAGTCCACGCCCTGCGCAGCGCACCACAGCTCCGCGGCGAGCGTCGCGGGCCCGCGTTCGCTCGGCGCGCGGCCCAGCGCGGCGCCGAGGAACGACTTGCGCGACGGCGCGACGCAGATGGGAAGCGCGAGACGCTCGCGCAGTCGAGCGATGCGGCGCAGCACGTCGAAGCTCGCCTCCGCGTCGCTGGACAGGAACAGCCCCAGGCCGGGGTCGATCACCACGCGCTCACGGCTCACGCCGGAGCGCTCGAGAGCTGCGAGGCGCTGCTCGAAGAAGCGCGCGATGCGCTCGATCCAGTCGCTCTCGGACGGCGCGTGACGCTGCGCCAGCCCCTCGCGCGACGTCGAGTGCATCAGGATCAGCTCGCACGGGCTCGCGGCGACGACTCGCACCGCGCGCTCGTCGCGCAGCGCCGTGACGTCGTTGATGCAGCACGCGCCCAGCTCGAGCGCGCGCTCCATGACCTGCGGCTCGTAGGTGTCCACCGACACTTCCACGCGCGCGGCCACGAGGTCGACGAGCACCGGCGTCAGGCGCTGCAGTTCCTCGGCCGCTCCGACGCGCTGAGCGTCCGGGTGCGTCGACTGAGCGCCGAGGTCGATGCGCGCCGCGCCGGCCTCGACCAGCGCAAGGGCCTGACGCAGCGCATCCGCAGGCGCCAGGAATCGTCCCCCGTCCGAGAACGAGTCGCTCGTGAGGTTGACGACGCCGAGCAGGCGCGGAACTCCAGGCGAGAGAACTCGGGACATGGGAGTTCAGAGTCGCGACATCGCGGCCGCCCCGCAAGTCACCTGCGGCGCCGAATCGCAGCCGCTCGGCGTTGACGCCTCACGCACTGCAGTGAGAATCCAACTCATCTTCATCCCCTCGCGCCCGCTCGCAAGCGTGCGCGTTCGCCCGAGCGCCCAAGGAGCTGCCCCCATGCGTCGACTGCTGTCAGGCCTCGTGTCCCTCCTGTCGTTGCTCGCAACGAGTCCCGAGTTGAGCGCCCAGGGCTGCTCGGCCCCGGGTCAGATCTTCCTCAAGAACGACAACCTCCCCGACATCCCCGGCACGCAGACGGTGACGGTGATCCCGGGCCTGTGCGAAGGCGAGGCGATGGGCTGCGTGTTCAACGTGGTCGGCCAGCAGTTCTCGAGCGAGGTCAAGGTCAACTCGGTGGCCGGCGCCTACATCAACGTCGCCAACACGCCGGGCATCTCGGCCATCGTGAACCTCAAGATCTACGACGGGATCACCTGGGTCGGCGCGACGCCGGTGCTCGGGCCCGAGGTGTTCGACTTCGCGAGCGCGGCGGGCGCGAACATCCAGTTCAACTCGAGCGGCATCAACACCGTCGACCTCTCCAACTTCGACGTGCGCGTCAGCTCGGGCAAGCTCATCGTCGCGTGGTTCATGGAGCTCCAGACCGCGCCGGGCTCGTGCTCCACGGGGTACCAGACGAACTTCGCCACCGACAACACGCAGAACGCGTGCGCCGGCTCGTGCAGCCCGGTGCAGAAGAACCTGATCTTCATCCAGGGCCAGGGCTGGCGCGATCCGATGACGGCGACGGTCAGCGGCTTTCCGCTGTGCTCGTGCTTCTACGCGGGCAACTGGATCATCCGCGCGTGCGTGGAGCCCGTCGGTTATCCGCGCACCTACTGCACCGGCAAGCTCAACTCCGCCAACTGCGTGCCCGCGATGGGTTGGACAGGCGTTCCGACGTTGACGAGCGGCGCCGACAACTTCCACATCCGCGCGACGCAGGTCATCAACCAGCGCTCGGGCTTGTTCTTCTGGGGCAGCGCGTCGGCCGCAGCGCCGTTCCTCGGCGGAACGTTGTGCGTGAGCCAGCCCGTCGTGCGCACGGGCGTGCAGAACTCCGGTGGGAGCACCGGGAACATCAACTGCACCACCGGCGCGTACGACTACCACTTCACGCAGGCCTACGCGGCCGCCAACAACGTCCAACTCGGCGTGGACTACTACGGCCAATACTGGATGCGCGATCCGCAGAACCTGGACGGCACCGGCGCAGCGCTGTCGAACGGCATCAACTTCCGTTTCATCCAGTAGCGCAGCGCGATCGAGCAGCGACGGCGCGCTCCTGACTCGTGCAGGAGCGCGCCGTTGCGTCGTCAGGCGCGAGCGCTGCGGACGTCGCGGCGCCAGCCGAGGTTGACAGCCCGCGCCGCGACTGCGCCAATGCTCCGCGGTAGTCACCTCGCCACGCGTCCGCATTCGAGCCGATCCCCATGCTGAACCTGACTCTTCGCACGACTGCAACGCTCGTCGCCGCGCTCACGCTGTCGGGAGGCGCGACGGAAGCCGAGTTGACCTTCCACCCCGCCAAGGACTCTCGAGCCCGCAAGGAGTTCTCCGAGTCCGTCACCTGGCGCATCACCGAGTTGACGCAGTTGCTCAACGGCGAGCCCGTCACGGGCCCGATCCCAGAGATCACCGGCTCGAGCGAGCGCGAATGGGTGACGCTCGACCAGTACGTCGAACTCGCAACCGGACGGCCGAAGCGCCTGGACCGCAAGTTCGAGAAGCTGCGCGGCCAGTCGCGGTTGGACTTCGAGGTGTCGGGCATGAGCGAGAACGTTGCGACGCCGCTGGTGAGCCCGCTCGAAGGCGTGAGCGTCGAGTTCGACTGCTCCGAGGAGTCGGCCTGCAAGGCGCGCTTCGCAGAAGGGAGCACCGCACCTTCCACGCTGCTCGACGGGCTGGCCGAAGACCTCGACCTGCGAGCGCTCCTCCCGCTCGAGGACGTCGGCGTCGAGGACCGCTGGACCATCGATGCTGCGAAGCTCGCGCGCGTGCTCGCGCCGGGCGGGAAGCTGGCGCTCGGTCCCGAGCGCGGCTCGATCGCCGCGAGCGAGCTGCTCGACCCGTTCGAGATCGCGACCACCGTGCTGTGCGCGCTGTCGGAGACCTCCGACGAACTCTCGGGTGAAGTCGAAGCGCTGTGGCGAGAGACGCGCGAGGACGAAGGACGCGCATTGGCCGTCATCGAACTGGAGTGGAAGAGCGCGGCGAAGTGCGATGCGTCCAAGCGCGCGCTGGAGCTCATGGAGGCCGCCGACGCCCCCACTCAACGCAAGGACTGCGCGCTCGAGTTCGCGGTGGACAGCGAGGGCCGCGGTGAACTCGTGTGGGACCTGGCCGCAGGCCGCGCCCACGCCTTCGAGCTCGAACTCGAGTCCACGCTCGCCTGCGAGATGCTGTGGTCCGAGGGTCCCGCGCGAGTGGGCTATCGCTTCAAGGTCGCCGCGCAGTCCAAGCTCGAGGCGAGTTTCGAGGCGCCTTGACGCGCGTGGACAGTCGCACCCAGGCGCCCGCGAGCGCGACTCACGCCGACGTCGAGCGTGCGCATCCCGGCCTGCCGTTCACGGCGCCGTGGCTGCTCGCGCCGATGGAGGGCGTCACGGAGCCGTGCTTCCGCGACCTGGTGCTCGCGCGCAATCCGGCCAGCGCGCTGGGCGGCGCGTTCACCGAGTTCGTGCGCGTGCACGAAGCGCCCGTTCCGCGGCGCATCCTGCGCAAGCACATGGGCCCGCTGCGCTTCGACGCGCCCGTGGGAGTTCAGCTCATGGGCTCCGACGTCGCCAAGCTCGCCGCCAGCGCCGCGCGCGCCGTCGAGTGCGGAGCGCCGATCGTCGATCTCAACTTCGGCTGCCCGGCGAAGGGCGCGATCGCGGGGTGCGCGGGCTCGGCGCTGCTGCGCGAGCCGCAGCGGGTCGAGGAGATCGTGCGCGCCATCGCGAAGGCCTGCGAGCCCGCCCCGGTGAGCGCGAAGATCCGCGCGGGCTTCGACCACGCGCGCGACGTCGAGACGCTGGCGCGCGCGGCCGAGGCCGGCGGCGCCGCGCTGCTCACGGTCCACTGTCGCACTCGCGTCGAGGCCTACTGCGAGGACGTCGACTGGTCGCGCATCGCGCGCGCCGTGGCGGCCGTGAGCATCCCGGTGTGCGGCAACGGTTCGATTCGCTCGCACGACGACCTCGAGCGCATGCGGCGCGAGACGGGCTGCGCCTTCGCGATGGTCGGACGCGGAGCGCTCGCCGATCCGTGGATCTTCAGCGGCGCGCGTGCGACGCGCGGAGAGGCCGCACGCTTCCTCCTCGAGTACGCCAGCACCATGAGCGAGCGCAATCAGATCCCTGCGAGCGGTCTGGCGCCGCGACTCAAGCAGCTGCTGCGCTACTGGACCGCGGGCGGGCTCGTGGCGGACGATGCAGACCGGCGCACGTGGCTCGAACTGCGCACGGGAGAAGAGCTTCTCGCGCGGCTCACGGCGGCGGCCGGCGAAGGCTCGCTCACGCAGGCGTCGCGCACAGCATGACGGCCCAGTCCTCGCCCGGCGGCGGGTCCTGACCCCGCTCCGACGAGGTGCTCGTGCGGATGCGCGGCGGAGCGAAGCCGCCTTCGACGAGCGCGTCGCACAGCTCCGGGACGCTCCACAGCCGCCAGCGGTACACGAAGGCGTCCGGCCAGTGCGCCAGGAGCTCGCCGCGCGCGGTGACGCGGAAGCTGAGCACGTTCTCGACGCGCGCCGTGAACGGATCGGCGGCGCGCCGCTCCCACAGCGAGGTCAGTTCACGTTCACCGTCGAGTTCGACGCGGCGCTGGCTCGAGCCGAGCGAAAAAGCGCTCGCGCCACCGTACGTGTCGCACGCGAACAGTCCGCCGGGCGCCAGCGAGGCGCGCACGCGGCGCAGGTAGTCGACGAGTTCGCGCCGCGTGTGCAGGTAGCCCAGCGAGAAGTTGCCGGCGTGCACGATGTCGACCGGAGCGTGAAGCGCCTCGCGCACGTCGCAGGTCAGTGTCTCGAGCCGCTCGACGCCGCGCGCGCGCTCGAGCGCCCCGCCGTCGAGGTCGAGGGCGAGTGCGCGGCGGTCGTCGCGTGAGGCGACGAAGGCGCGCGAGAGAGCGGCGCTGCCGGCGAAGTGCTCCGCCAGCGAGAGCGGGGTCGCGCCGTGCTCGTTGAGCACGAGCCGCAAGCTGTCCGCGGCGGACTGGACCGCGCGCTCGTAGCACTCCCAGGGGTCCACGGCGCGAGCGGGCGCCGCCGGCTAGGCGCGCAACCCGGCGATCAGCCGCGAGATCAGCGAGTCCACCCGGCGCGCGGCGAACTTCGCGCAGGCGCCATCGGCGTTGAGCTTGTGGTGGTCACCCGGGACTTCCTGCGCAGCGAGCACGGCATCGGCCTGCTTCTGCTCCATCAGTTCGGGGTGGTAGCAACCCGTCCGGCGCTTCCACACCGTTCCGCCGGGGAGTTCGCGAAAGTGCTGACAGTCTTTGCAGTCGACCATGAGAGGGCTTGATCGCGAGCGCTCTGGGGCGCCACGCGGGCGCGCACTCTCCCCTGCGAGGCGGGCGCGCGCAAGCCTGGGGTTTCGCGGCGCCTATACTCCCCGGATGGTCGCCGCCTGCACGAGCAGTTCCACCCCCCCGCGCGCCGCGTGAGCGCGCCGAACGTCCCCACCGTGCGCCTGGCGCGGCAGGAGGTGCTGGCCTTCAGCCTGTGCGCCTTGTTCGTGGGCTTCTTCGTCGCCGCCGAGGTGTTGGGCGGCAAGCTGTTCCGCTTCCAGATCTTCGGGATCGGCCCCGCCGACCTGGGAGTGGGCGAGGGCGCGGAGTTCGTCGCCACGGCGGGCATCCTGGCCTTCCCGTTGACGTTCGTGATGACGGACATCGTCAACGAGTACTTCGGCAAGCCCATGGTGCGGCTGTTCACGCTGATCGCGATCGGCGTGAACGTGCTGCTGCAGCCGGTGATCCGCGCTGCGATCGCGGTCCCGGCGATCAGCTACACGCCCGGCGTGAGCAGCGACCAGATGCAGGAGGCCTACAGCATCGCGCTGGGCCAGACCTCGGCCATCGTCGCGGCCAGCCTGGTCGCGTTCGCGCTGGCGCAATGGCTCGACGCGCAGGTCTTCACCTGGCTGCGTCGGCGCACGCACGGACGCATGCTGTGGCTGCGCGCGCAGGGCAGCACGGTCGTCAGTCAATTGATCGACACGCTGGCCGTGATCTTCCTGGCGTTCGTGTGGATCCCGGCCGCCACCGGCGGAGAGCCGTGGACGAACGCGCAGGCGCTCGAGGTCTCGCTCACCAACTACGTCTACAAGTTCCTGATCGCGGTCGTGAGCACGCCCTCGCTCTACGTCGTACACATCGCGGTGGACGCCTACCTCGGCAAGGACGTGGCGCGCGCGCTCAGCGACGCGGCGCACCCCGGCGACGCCGCTTGAACGGCGGCCGGCGCTTCTCCTGCTCGGAGAAGCCTTCCTTGTTGGCGTCGAACTCCGGCGCCGGCATGGAAGCGGCGCGCTGCTCGGCTTCGCTCGACTCGAGTTCGAGGCGCACTCCGACCGCGCGCTCGATGCGCAGGCCCTGCTCGCGCGCCTTGATCTCGCGCAACGTCCGTCCGCGCGGAGCATCGGGCCACGGTCCCTCGTGCACGCGCCAGTCGAACAGCAGCGGGGCCGTGCGACAGGCGTACTCCCAGTAGGCGGGATTGTCGGTCTGGAACACGAACGCTCCGCCGGGCGCGAGCGCGCGCCAGATCGCGAGCAACGTGCGCGGAGTCAGTTGGCGTCGATCGCGCTGCGTGGCTTCGTAGTACGGCTGCGGGTGGTAGAGGTGCGCCTCGTGGATCGAGCCGCTCGCGCAGCGCGCGACGATGAACTCGCTGGCGTCGCCCCAGGCGAACTTGAGGTTGGTCAGGCCGCGTTGCCCGGCGCGCAGACTGCCCAGGCGCAGCGCCGGCGGCACGAGCTCCACCCCCAGGTGATCGTGGTCGCGTCGCGCCAGCGCCGACGCCACGAGATAACGGCCGTTGCCGCAGCCCAAGTCGACGACGCGGCGCGCGTCGCGCCCGAACACCGCCAGCCAGTCCAGGGGGCGCACTTCGCGCCCGAGTCCGACGCGGGTGCGCGTCCATTGCTCGCGCGGAAGCACCACCCCTGGGAACGGAGGGCCGCTGCGTCGGTCGCGGTCGATTCGAGCCATCGAACCGCATCCTAGCCGCACGGCTGCGTCACGCGCGGGCGCGTCACCCCGCCGCGCGCGTGGCCGCATGGTTTGGGGGGGCGTAGACTTCGATCCGGAGCGCTCCAAGTTCTCGCCGGATTGGCGCAACTTTCCGGGCTACTTCGGACCCTAACGTGTCGAACCAACGCGACGAGCGCCACGACGATCTGCAGCTGGTGCGGGACGCCCTCTCGGGCGACGCACAGGCCGCAGACGGCTTGATCGCGCGGTTGAAGTGCGTGCCGCAGATTCTGCACGTGAAAAACGTTCAGGTCGGCTCGCCCATCAGCCGCGACGACTTGCGCGACCTGACGCAGGACACGTTGGAGATCGTCTGGCGCAAGCTCGGCTCCTTCGAGGGCCGCAGCTCGCTGGAGACCTGGGTCTACGCCTTCTGCCAGCACATGTTGATGAACGCGATCCGCAACAAGCGACGCCGGCGCGCCCCCCTGCGCGACGTGGATGTCGAGCTGGTGCTCGACACCAAACCGGCGGCGGCCGAGCGGGAGCACGACTTCGAGACGCTGCGCCGCGGCCTGGACGGGCTCGACCCGCGCCAGGCGCAGGTGATCCGTCTCAAGCACTTCGAGTCGGCCACGTTCGATCAGATCGCCGCGAGCATGGAGCTGTCGGTCAACACGGTGAAGACCCAGTACTACCGAGGTCTGGCCAAGCTGCGCGACTCGCTCGAGCAGCGTCTGAGGGAGGAGTACGCGTGATGCGAACCAATGGAGATCAACTGGACCCGAACGGTCGTCGGCGCCCGCAAGCCGGTCGATCGCACGGCGCCAACACGGGCGATGCGCCTGAGCGTTCTGTGGGCCACGACGCACAGCACGAGCGCTGGATGCTGACCGCCCTCGAACTCGAGCCCGGCGATTCCGCGCAGGCTCGCCGCTCGGCCGAAGGCTGCGCGCAATGCGCCGACGAGCTGCAGCGCTTCGATGAGCTGCGCCAGTTGCTCGACGACGCGGGCGCGAGTCAGAACGAAACGCTGGAGCAAGTCCGACGCGCCATGCGCGCGGGCGAGTCGGCCCCAGGCGAAGAGCTGGTGGCCCCGCTGCTGCGCGCCAAGCTCGAACACCTCGCGCCGCGACGATCGAAACTGCGCCTGGTCGCGCCCCTGGCGACGGCGGCGGCCGCCGCAGCCGTGCTGCTCGGCTGGCTGATGCGCTCGTGGCTCCCGCTCGACGACGACCACGGACGCGGCGTGATGTTGGGCGAGCACACGGACAACGGACTCAGCCCGGCAGGTGAGGTGCGCGAGTACGCTCCGTTCCGCTGGCCCATGCAAGCCCCGCCGGGCGGCTCGTTCACCGTGCGCGTGTGGGATGCTCGCGAGGACGATCC
>CALKYE010000144.1 GCA_938003765.1 uncultured Planctomycetia bacterium | reverse complement strand
CCGCCGGGCGTGATGCTCACCCGCGTGGTCACGATCTGCGCGTGGGCGGCGGACGCAACGCCGAAGAGCGCGGCGGCGCACGAGAAGAGCTGCAGCTTCATCGCAATCCTCCCTTGGCTGCGGCGGGTGTGCGTACTCGCCGCCAGCAAGCGAGAGATTGCGCTCGCGCCGCGGGGCCTGCGATGAGCACTGGGGCGGATGAAGGATGCGCCTTGTGGGCGCCTTGGGAGCTGTGTCAGGTCTCCTCGGCGCAGCGCACCTCCAAACCCCTGCGCCTAGATGAGCGCGGAGTTCCTGCTCGGCCCCGTGAGCGTGGGCGACGGCGTCGATCTGTAACCGCGTGTCCGAGCGACTCCGCGCGGGACCTGTTCTTCGCGCTCGGCCTCGGCTGAGGGCGACGAGCGCTCGCCGCGGCGCCAGCCGATTCCGCGCGACGGGGAATGGGACCACAGGAAAGCGCGCGGCGTTTCGTTGGAACTTCCGCGCGGCCTCGCGGAGTCCAAACCCGGTTGCGTCGCCGCCTTGCCGACGGCGACGCCTGCGGCCTTCCCAACTCAGTTCTCGGAGGAGAACCTGCCATGCGAGCCAGCCATGACCGGATCGGTCTTCGCTTCGCCCCTGGTCTTGCGACGGCGCTGACGTGCGCCGCCAGCGCGCATGCGACGCCGGAGTCGTATTGCGATCTCGCGGTGGAGGCTGTGGCGGTCTCGCCCACGACGACTGCCGGTCGGTACGCGGTCGACGTCGACGTGTCGTTCACCGCCGAGCAGTTGCTTCTCTCCCAGCCGCTGGTCGTGCGCGTGTACGTGAACGGCGCGCCGCGAGACGAATCGCTGCTCGACGTCGTCGGCGCGCTGAGCGAGGCGTGCTGCTCGAGCAACTCGCAGTGCGACGACATCTCCGGCTGGAACAAGCGCTGTGAGAGTTCGTGCGCGAGCGGCAGCGGCGGTCCGCGCGCCTGTGTCTACCGCCGTCGCGCGAGCTTCGTCGTCGACGGCGTCGCTCCGCTCGCGTGGGTGAGCGCGACGGTCGACCCCGACGGCCTGCACGACGAGAGCTGCGCGCCCGGCGCGAGCAACAACTCCGCTGGCGCCGCGGCGCCGTTGTTGAGCTTCGGCGACCTCTCGCTCGAGAGCCTGGAACTGACCAGCTCACCGCTCTCCGGCGAGTTCATCGTCGCCATCGGAGTGCGGCTCGTCCCCGGCGGAGGCACGCTGAGCGTTGCTCCGCTCGTGCGTCTGGCGTCCAGCGGCGGCGCCGTGTTCGAGCTCGCGCTCGATTCTGGAATCGGCCTCGGCGGCGATTGCTGCGACAACGACGCCCAATGCCCTCCGCTGCAGAACTTCACGGTGAAGTGCGAGGGGCAGTGCAACGGGGGCATCGGCGGTCTCCATCAGTGCGTGTACCGACGCAAGGCGCCGACGAACTCGCAAGTGCTCGTTCCCGGCGAGCTCCTGACCGCCACGATCGATCCCGACGGCCTGTACGTCGAGACCGAGCCGATCGGCGCGGGCAACAACTCGGTGACGGCGCTCGTGCCCGAGTCGATCGCGTCCTACTGCGTGGGCAAGCTCAACTCGGCGGGCTGCGTGAGTGAGCTCACGCACGTCGGCTCGCCCAGCGCGAGCTCTCCCGTTCCGTTCGTCATCGCGGCGCTCGACGTGCTCCCCGGCCGCAACGGACTCCTGTTCTACGGAGCGCAGCGCGCGTCGGCTCCGTTCCTCGGCGGGGTGTTGTGCGTCGCGCAGCCGGTGCGTCGAACCGCGGTGCAGACCTCGAGCGGGGTCCCGGGTGTGCTCGACTGCTCGGGGACCTTTGCGTTCGATTTCAACGCGCGCATCCAGAGCGGGCTGGATCCGCTGCTCAGCGTCGGAGCGTTCGCGGCGGCCCAACAGTGGTGGCGCGACCCCGCAGATCCCGCGGGGTTCGGCACGAGCCTCAGCAACGCGCTGTGGTTCCAGATCGGGCTCTGATCCGAACTCGCGCGCGCCGAGGCCTGTCGGGCGCTGATCCGAAGCGTCAGGCGGCTTCGGCGGCGCGCGCGCCGTCGAGCATGATCCCGGCCACGGCATTGAGCGCTGCTGTCCAGTCGCTCGCGAGTTGCTCGTTCCAAGCCGCGCCCGCGTGCTGCGCCAGCGTCGCGATCAGGACGTCGCGAACGACGCCGTAGTGCGCGGGCGTCGCGCCGTAGCGGATGTGACGGACGCCCATCTCGCGCAGCGCCGGCGCGAGCGTCTCGAGCCGGTCGGCGTGCTTCACGACGAGCGCGAGCGCTGCGGCGAGGTGCTGGCGCTGAGCGGCCATGTCCGCGGGGAACAGGGCGCGCGCGGCGGGGGCGGCAGCGAACAGATTGGCGTAGAAGGCCTCCACGACCGCGTCGGCGCGGGGCGCCACGAGGTCGAAGGAAGCACGGATGCGTGCGGCTTGGTCCATGCCGGAGTCATCGGCGCCGCGTCGAGCGCATTTCGAGCGAATCAGTGCGTAGATGCGCCGGGCCGGCCCTCGGCAGGCCGTTCGCGCTCGAGGAGCGTCCCGACCTCGGCCTCCAGCAGGAACTGGTAGGCGAACATCTCGGGCCACAGCCGCGCGAGCGCGTGGTAGGCGCTGGCCAGGCCGCGCACGAGGGCGGAGCGGCCGGTCGACTCGAACACGATCTCGAAGGGCAGAGCGGTGACGCGCTCGCGCACGATGCGGAAGGCGGCGTTCTCGACCTCGCGCCGGAAGGTCGCGCGCGTGAACAGGTGCACGTGGGTTTCGTCGAGCACGCCGCGCGGGCCGTACTCGAAGCGGCCGACGAGCAGCGACAGGCGGTAGAACCAGATCGCGATGTTGGGCGTCGAGATCAGCAGTCGCCCCTCCGGCTTGAGGTAGCGCCGCACGCTGCGCAGGAGCTCCGGCCGGTGGATCACGTGCTCGATCACGTCCGAGCACACCACGTAGTCGAACACGCGCTGCTCGGGGATCTCGAGCGGTTGCTCGAGGTCGCGTTGCCAGTAGCGCTCGAGGCTGGGGGACACGCGCTCGGGCGGTCCGACGTCGACGCCGACCACGCGCACGCCCTTCTCGCGCAGCGGAGCCGCGAGCAGCCCCTGCGAGCAACCCAGATCGAGCACGAGCGCGCCGGGCCGGATCGCCTGGAGCACCTGCATGTGCGAGCTCGACGGATGGTGCTTGAGCGAGTAGTGGACGTCGTGGTCGACCAGGTACTCGCCGCGGCGCGTCAGGTGCAGTTGGTGCGCGCGGTAGCCGAGCGCGAGCGCCAGGCTGTGCAGCAACGGGAACTCGCGGTCGCGCTCCACCGGCAGGGCGACGGCGCTCGTGCGCACGCCCAGCGCCCGGCACTGCATCAGGATCTGCGTGTCGAAGCCGCGGCCGTCCTCGTTCAAGTGGAACGGGATGCGCTGCAGCACGCGCGCCGCGATCAGGCGGTACGGCGTGGCGTAGTCGAGCACGTCCAGGTCGAGCACGAGGTTGTGCAGCGTGCGCTCGAACGCGCCGCCCGGCGCCGCGGCGCAGACGAACTCGGCGCCGGCTTCGAACGCCTCGCACAGCTTCCCCAAGTGCTCAGGGCTGAAGCGCGCGTCGTGCTCGAGCACCGCGACGGCGTCGAACTCGTGGCTCAGCGCGTACTCGAAGGCCACCTTGCGCCGCCCGCCGTGTCCGCGGCCGCGCGTGTCGCGGCGCACGCGCACGTTGGGTTCGCGCGCGGCGAGTTCGGCCAGCGCAGCGGGCGCGGGAGCGTCGTCTCGACCATCGAGCAGGAACGCCAGCTCGGCCAGCCTCGCGCGCAGCTCCGCGGGGATGCGCCGCGCCGCCGCCGCCAGCTTCTCCGCGCTCGAGTCGTCTCCCAGGAAGACGACGAGCAATCGCGCGCGAGCGCTGGGCTGGGGGGGCGTCATCGGCGAGCGAGGGGCGTCCGGGCGATTATGGGGCTGGATGCGGTCCCGACGCGAGCCCGCGCTCGCTGTCGTTCGCGTCGAAACTCGCGCGACCGATCCCGTGCTCTCGGGCGCCGTACGATGCCGAGCGGACATGCAGGCGCGTCCCAGCGAACCCGACGACGAGCGCTACGAGCGCCTGTTCGACGAGTACCTCGCGCTCGCGCTCGAGGGCGCTGCGCCTTCACCGGCGGAGTTCCTCGCTGCGCGCGGCGGCGCCGACGCGAGCTTTCGCGAGCGCCTCGAAGAGCTCGCCCGCACGAGTGCTCGCGCTCCGCAACGGAGCGTCGATGCACTGCCCTTCGAAGAGCTCGGCGACTACCGACTGATCGAGCGCATCGGCCGCGGCGGCATGGGGCAGGTGTTCCGCGCCGAGCAACGCTCGCTGCGGCGCGAGGTCGCGCTCAAGCTCCTGCGCCCCGAGCTCGCGGGCTCCAACGTCGCGGCCGAGCGCCTCAAGCGCGAGGCGCTGGCCGTGGCTCGACTGCGCCACCCCGGGATCGTGACGGTCCACGACTTCGGCGAAGAGCGCGGCGTGCGCTACCTCGCGATGGAGTACGTGCCCGGCCGCACGCTGGACGAAGCGCTGTCCGCCGGTCCGGTCACGTTGGCGCGCAAGGTGAGCTGGATCCGTGATCTGGCGCGCGCGCTCGACTACGCCCATAGCGCGGGCGTGGTCCACCGCGACGTGAAGCCCTCGAACGTGCGCATCACGCCCGACGATCGGGCGCTGCTCGTCGACTTCGGGCTGGTGCGTTCGCTCGAGGAGGGCGGCGCCACGCTGACCGAGTCCTTCGCCGGCAGTCCGGCCTACGCGTCGCCCGAGCAGATCCGTTCGAGCGCGTCGGTCGACGGGCGCAGCGACATCTACTCGCTCGGCGTCACGCTCTACCGCTGCCTCACTGCGCACGCGCCGTTCGAAGGCGACACGCTCGAGCGCGTGTTCCACCAGATCCTCACCGCCGATCCGCTCCCGCCGCGGCGCATCGACGCCTCGATCCCGCGCGACCTCGAGCTCGTGACGCTCAAGGCGATCGAGCGCGAGCCGGAGCGACGCTACGCGAGCGCGGGAGAGTTCGCCGATGACCTCGACGCCGTGCTCGAGCTGCGGCCGGTGCGAGCGCGGCCCCCGAGTTGGTTCGAACGCGGGCTGCGTACGGCGCGCCGTCACCGCGCGAGCGCGGCCGCGTCCGCGGTGGCAGCGCTGGCCCTGATCGCGTTCGGCGTGTGGACGATGGCGCGCGCGGAGTCCGAGCGCGAGCAGCGTCGCGCGCAGGCCCACGCGGCTCTGGCGTCGGCGCGCGAGCGCGTCGCGAGCTACCACTCCAGCCGCGCGCGCTTCGCCGAGCTCGAACGCGAGGTCGCGCGATTGGTGCGCGAGATCGACTACCGCTGGCTGGCGCCGGAGGAGTACCGCGTGCTCGACGAACGCCAACTCGAGGTCGAGGCGCTGCGGCGCGACTGGGAGACGAGCTTCTACGCGGTGCTCGACGCGCTGAGCACCGCTGAACGCCTCGACCCTTCGATCGACGGCGTCGACGCCGTGCGAGCCGAGCTGTACGCCGAAAAGTTCCGCGAGGCGCAGCGCGCGCTGCGCGACGGCGAGGCCGAGTTCTACCGCTCGCTCGTCGAGCGCCACGACGCCAGCGGCGAACTCGCCGCCGAGCTGCGCGCGAGCAGCACGGTGCGCATCAGTTCGAACCCGCCGGGCGCGCGCGTGCGTCTCCACCGCTACGTCGAACTCGCGACGCTCATGCCTGGCGGCGACGCCCGCAGCGTGCCCGTTCCGTTCCGCGGCGAGCGGATCGTCCCCGCGCCGGGCAGTCTGTGCCTGCGCGTGACGCGCGCGTGTGGAGCGCTGCGCCCCGGCGATCTGATCGTCGAGCTGCTCGGTCAACCGATCGAAGGCTCGCTGTGGATCGTTGGCGCGGGCGCGCGCGGCGAGTTGCGCGAGCTCGACCGACTGGTCGAAGTCGCGGGTCAGCCCATCCGCGACGGTTGGGACGTCGACTTCATCGCCATCGACGTCGTGCGCGACGGCGCCGGCGTTCCGCAGGAGCGCGAGTTCGTGTTCGAGCGCGGCGAGCAGCGTCTGAGCTTGCGCGGGCGCTCGCTGCGTGACTTCGGCGTTCAAGCTCTCACCGCGGCCGAGCTGGGCCAGCACGTCGCGCGCGGGCCGCTCCGCTGTCGCGTGGCGCGCGAGGGAGAGTTGCTCGAGCTCGAGCTGCCTCCCGCCGCGCCCGTTCGCGCCACGGCGGCGCCGCTCTGCCACAGCACGGAGTCCGAGCTCGGCCGCACGCCGCTCGCGCCGATCGAGTTGAACTCGGGCGACTGGGTCGCGGTGCTCGAACTCGACGGCTGGGAGCGCGCGGTGCGACCGTTCACGGCCGCGGCGGGTGAGCAAGTGCTCGACGTCGTGCTGCGGCCGATCGGCGCGGCGCCTGAAGGTTTCGTCGAGTTGCCGCGCGCGGGCGAACCGGTCTGGATCTGCGAGCGCGAGGTGACGAGCGCCGAGTACCTCGAGTTCTTGAACGACCCTGCGACTCTCGCGCGCATCGCTGCGTCGCCGACGCTGATCCTCGCGCCGCGCCAGGGAAGTGGCGCCAGCGTGCAAGCCGCCTGGGAGAGCGCAGAAGGCTTGTGGCGCTTGCCGGCGGACTGGGCGCCGACCGTGCCGGTGGTCGGGATCTCCTGGCACGACGCGCGCGCCTTCGCGCAGTGGCGCACCGAGCGCGAACGCGCGGCGGGCGGCGTGTGGGAGTACGCGTTGCCTGACTACAACGAGTATCAGCAGGCCGGCATCGCAGGAACGCGGCGCGTGTACTCGTGGGGGCGTCACTTCCGCGCCAAGTGGTCGCGCTCGTGCTTCGCGCGGCCGCGCGCGAGCATCGGCCCCGTGCTGCAGTTCCCGATCGACGAGTCGCCGCTGGGCGTGTTCGACCTGTGCGGCTCGGCGATGGAGTGGCTCGACGCTTGGTACGACGCCGGCCGCGGCATGCGCAGGCTCGGAGGCGGCGCGTGGGGGCAGTCGATGGCGCACGTGGTCGCCGTCTCCGGCGGGTTGGGCGCGCCGCCCGACGCGACGAGCGGCGAGACCGGCATGCGACTCGTCGCGCGGCGCGCAGGGGAGCAAGCGCGATGAGCGAGCCGTCGCAGTTCGCGCGCGAGGTCGCGGCGCAACGCGGAGAGCTGCTGCGCTTCGTCGAACGGCGCGCGGGCGGCGCGCTCGTGCGCATGGAGAGTCCGGAGGATCTGACTCAGGACATCCTCGCGCGCGCGCTGCGTGCGGCGCCGTCGTTCGAGTGGCGCGACGAGCTCGCCTTTCGCGCCTGGCTGTTCGAAGTGGCGCGCAACCACTTGCAGGACCGTCGCGACTACTGGTCGGCGCTCAAGCGCGCGGGTTCGGCCGTGTTGCGCATCGAGCGCGGCTTCGACAGCGAGGCGTGGAGCGAGATCAGCGACCTCGCCGCATCGGTGAGCGGTCCCTCCACGTTCGCATCGCGCCGCGAGCAGGTCGCCGTCGCTGCCAAGGCGCTGGCGCTGCTGCTGCCGCGCGACCGCGAGTTGGTGGAGGGCATCACGCTGGGTTTGAGTGCGAGCGAGCACGCCGCGCAGCTCGGACTCACCACCCAGGCGGTCGAGAGCGCGCGCAAACGAGCGGTCGAGCGCCTGCGCAAGACGTTCCGGCTGGTGCTGGGGCGCTTCGAGGGCGGTTAGAGAGCGTCGCGACGAGTTCGGCGCGCGCGGCTCCGCAAGCGGGCCTGCGGGGCCGCGCGAATTGGCCTGGTGCGCTCGTGCTGCGTCTGCGCAACGCGAAATGCGCAACGTCGCGTCGGGACTCGGGCGAGCGGGGATTCCCGCACTTTCCCCGGACGGGTTCGCGGCGGGACCCGTTGTCAGCGCCTCGTCCGCCCGCTCTCCACCGGGAGTTCGCCCCGCCGCGCCATGCTCCGCATCCTCGTTCGCACCGTCGCCGTCGTCGCGCTCGCGCTCGTCACGCGCGCCCACAACGTGTTCCCCACGTCCCTCTCGCTGCGCCCCGGCGGCGAGGACTTCATCTACGTCGCCGACCAGGGCACGTGTCCGGCGACCATCACGGTCACGAGCACCAATCCCGCGGCGCTGAAGGTGTTCTCGGTCAACATGACGACGGGCGCCGTCGTTCCGGGATCGGGAAGTTCGGCCAGCGTGCCGCAGCGCGTCGACCAGGTGTTCCTCGTGCGCGCGGACACGTCGATCACGACCGCGACGCAAGTCAGCGTGCAGGTGTGCTGGATCGGCGCCGACTATCCCAACGCGCCCTGCAACGAGAACAACTGCTCGCCGTTCGCGCCGCAGCTCGTCAGCGTGACGATCGACCCGGCGCTCGCGACGAGCGCGGCCAGCCCGACCAGCGCCGTCGCCGGAGATCCCGTGCAGACCGCGCGCGGCGAACTGTTCCTGCCCCACGAGCCGGACCTCGACCTGGGCGGCCCGCTCACGCTCGAGTTCCGTCGCTACTACGCCTCGCGCGTGGCGCTCGAGGGCGCCGCGACCAGCACGCTCGGGCCGGGCTGGCTGCACAACTTCGCCTGGCGCGTCGTGTCGACCGGGAACAACCTCGAGGTGCGCGACGAGCACGGGCGCGCGCTGCGCTTCCAGCGCGGCTACTTGGCTAGCGCCTGGGCGCATGCGCCTGCGAGCGACGTTCCGTACCAACTCGTCGACGCGGGCGGCGGCCACGCCTTCGCCGATCCGCTGAGCGGGTTGGTGCGCACGTTCAATGCGAGCGGCCGGCTGGTGAGCGTGAGCGACGGGCGCGGCAACACGCTGAGTCTGAGCTACGCGGGGAGCCTGCTCTCGAGTGTGAGCGATGGACTCGGCCGCACGCTGACGTTCACGCACACCGCAGGGCGACTGACGGCCGTCAGCGACGGCGCGCGCTCCGTGCTGTTCGGCTACGACGGCGCCGGCCGACTCTCGAGCGCGACCGATGCGGGCGGGAACACCACGACCTACGCCTACGACGCTGGCGCGCCGTCGCTCGCGTTGCTCACCTCGCTGACGCGGCCGGAGGGCAACACGCCGTTCACTCAGGTCTACGACGCGAGTTCGCGGGTCGCGGCACAGAGCGACGCGCTCGGTCGCACGACGACGCTCGCGTACGACACGGTGAACCACCTCACGACGGTCACCGACGCGCTGGGTCGCGATCAGGAGCACGATCACGACGCCGACGGCGACCTCACGCGCTGGGGCGACGAGGGCGGCAGCGACGTGACGCTGCAGAACGACGTCAGCGGACGGCGCACGGCGGTGACGGACCGACTCGGGCGCATGAGTTCGTGGACCCTGCACGCGCCCAGCGGCCGCATCGCGCGCGTGACGGAAGCGAACGGCGCGATCACGACCTACAGCTACGCGCTGCGCAGCTCGGGCGGCTTCTCGTTCCACGACCTGGTCGAGATCGAGCACGCCGACGGCCTGAGCGAGAGCTTCGGCTACGACGCGAGCGGCAATCGCACGAGCTGGATCGACCGCGCCGGGCAGAACTGGGGCTTCACCTACAACGCGCGCGGCCAGGTGCTCAGCGCGACGAATCCGCTCGGAGGTGTGTCGCAGTTCGCGTACAACGCCGACGGCACGCTGGCGAGCATCACGGCGCCGGATACGACCGTCACGAACTTCGGATACGACGCGCTGCGCCGCGTCCAGGTCATCACGCACCCCGACGCGACCACGCGCACGTGGAGCTATGACGCGCTCGACCGCGTCGTCGCCGTGACCGACGAGGCCGGCGCCACGCGCGAGTTCGAGTACGACCTCAACGGCAACGTCGTCGAGATCACGGATGCGTCCACCAACGTCTGGGCTATCGGCTACGACGCGCTCGACCGCATCGAGACGCTCACCGACCCGCTCGCGCACGTCGCGAGCCTGAGCTACGACGAGCTCGGGCGCGTCGCGGGACTGCTCGACGCCACGGGCAAGGGCCTGGCCTTGAACTACGACCTGCGCGGCCGGCTCAGCTCCGCGCAGTTCGCGTCGGGCCCCGCGTGGAGCGCGACGCACGACCTCGAGGGCGCTCCGACGGCGAGCACTGCGCCCGACGGCGCCAGTACGAACTATCAGAGCGACGCGCTCGGCCGCGTCACGCGCGTCACGACGCCGTCGGGCAGCGTCAGCCAACGCAGCTACGACGCGCTCGGCCGCATCACGCGGCTGACCGACCCCGCGGGGAAGGTGACGCAGCTCTCGTACGCGCCGCGCGGCGGAGTCGCCAGCGTGAGCCTGCCGACCGCCGGCGCGAGCGCGATCTTCACGCGCAACGCGCTGGGGCAGATCACGCGCGCGACGCTGCCCGGCGCCGCTCACTGGGACAGCGCGTTCGACTCGCTCGGACGACTGACGCAGACGACCGATCCGCTCGGGCGCGCGATCAGCTACGACCACGACTCGCGTCGACGCGTCGAGCAGGCGACCTTCCCCGGCACGTTGGGCAGCGTCAGCTACGAGTACGACGGCGCGGGTCGGCTCACGCGGCGCAACTACAGCGACGGAACGGACATCGACTACGTCCACGACGCTGAAGGCGCCGTCACCGCGACCGACGGCGCGAGCTTCGCGTACGACGCTGCGCGGCGCATGACCGCGTGCAATGGTCTGGGCGTCGCCTACGACGAGGCGGGACGGATCAGCTCGATCACCTACGCGCCCGGTCAGACCGTGCAGTACGACTACGACGCGCGCGGGCGCAACACGCAGATCGTGGACTGGTTTGCGGGGATCACGACGCTCGACTACGACGACAACGGCCGCATCACGCGCATCGCGCGGCCCAACGGCGTCGAGACGAGCTACGAGTTCGACGCCGACGGCCGGCTCGCGCGCATCCACGAGACGCGCGACACGGTCCCGCTGTCGGGCGGCGCGCGCGGCCTCGAGAAGCTCTCCGACATCTCGCTCGACTACGACATCACTGGACGCATCCGCAGCGCCTCGCGCGCGACGCCGCTCAGCGCCAAGCCGGCCGACGAAGAGCTCTCGTTCCAGTACGACATGGCGCAGCAGGTCCAGGGTTGGAGCTTCGACGCGCTCGGTCGAACGCTCGGCGACGGGATGCACTTCACTGCGCAGTACGACCTCGCCTCGCGCGTCACGCAGTTCACGGCCGACGGCCAGAGCTACGACTTCGACTACGACGGCTTCGACAACCTCGTCGGCTGGAACTGGAACGGCGACGACTACGGGCTGAAGCTCAACTACTCGTTCGGCAAGGCGATGCCCGCTCAACTGTCGATCAACGGCGGGTTGCGCTACAGCTTCGTGAGCCTCGCCGACGGCTCGCTGCTGTCGTCGTACGACCACCTCGCCGACTCGACGCGCTACTACCACTACGACGAGCGCGGCTCGACGCTGTTCCGCACGGGCGACGACGGTTCGATCACCGATCGCTATGCGTACCACCCGCTGGGCGGCTTGCTCGCGCGCGACGGCGGCGACGAGAACTGGTTCCGCCACCGCGGACGCTACGGCGCGATCTCGCTCGGCGACGGGCGCTTCCAGTACGACTCCAAGAGCGTGTTCGACACCTGCACGCTGCGCTATCTGGCGGCCAGCTCGTCGGAGTTCTTCAGCTTCTACGGGACGCTGTTGTCGCTGTGGTTCGCGGGCGACAGCTTCCTCGCGCCGCCCGAGCGCGACGCGACCACGACGCTCGATCGCTGCTGGCTCGGCGAGTTGGGTGCGCCCAGTTACCGCTTCGAACCCAAGTTGGATCTGGGGCTCGACTACCACTACGACGACGAGGACGACGGGCCGCCGGTCCGACCGATTCTCGATCTCGCCCGCGGCGCCGAGGTTCCCAGCACGCCTCAGATCCGCATCGAAACCAAGTTGCTCGAGGGCGCCAACTCCGCGATCGGGCTGGGCCTCGAGGTCCAGATCGGCGAGAGCGCGCCGCGCAGCTATCGCGAGGCCGTGCTGAAGTTCCGCGCAGCTCGCGCCTTGGTGCAGCAGCTCCGGCCGAGCTCCGCGCGGGTGCGACACCGCCAGCTCTTGATCGACACGCTCGCGCTGAACCTGCAGACGCTGGTCTGTCTCGACAGCGGCTTCGGCGGACTGACGCGCCTGCTCTTCGCGCGCGGACCCTCCGAGATTCGCGGCGCGCTGCAGGATCCCGAGGCGCTCCGCGCGAGGTTGTCGGGGCCGTTGCTGCTCTCGGACGTGCCGTTCCTCTCGCGCGCACTGATCACACAGCCCGCGCGCTCGCCGCTGAGTCTGTTGATCCGCCCGACTCTCGTCCCGGACCGCGAGTGAGCGCCGCACGATCCATGAAGCACGCCCTGCTCATTCTTGTTGCGCTCTCGGCGCTGGCCGCGTTGGCCCCGGCGCAGACCTATCGCTACGACGCGCTCGGTCGGCCGATCAGCATCACCTACGACAACGACACCGTCGTCGAGGCTTCCTACGACGCCACCGGGAATCTCACGCGCAAGTTCGCAGGCCTGCGCGTCGGCGGCGGCGGCGGGGGAGGAGGCGGTGGGTGCTTCATCGCCACGGCGGCGTGGGGCTCAGCGCTCGATCCGCACGTGGCCACGCTGCGCGAGTTCCGCGAGCGTCGCCTGCGGCCGTACGCGGTGGGCCGCGCGCTGATCGCGGCCTACGAGCGCCACTCGCCGCCGCTCGCGGCGTGGATCGCGGAGCGACCTTCAGCGCGCACGGCCGCGCGCTGGATGCTCACTCCGCTCGTGATCGCGCTCGTTCACCCTTGGGCGAGTGGCGTGCTGCTGGCGCTCGCGGCGGCGGCCTGGTTGGCGCGCCGCCGCGCGTCGCGCTCGCTCAAGGCTGCATCGTGAACGTGAGGCCGTCGCTGACCAGCGTGGTCTTGGTGCTCGCCGGGTCGCGGAACCACGACTGCATCCAGACCTGGTCGCCCGCGTTGAAGGGCGCTCCGAGCGCGTTCGGTGTGACCGCCAGGAAGGCCAGGAAGTCGACATTCATCTGTCCGTCGCACTGACCGATGGTTCCGCCCGAGTTCTGCAGCGCCAGGCGCAGCGTCGGCGCCTTCACGCACAACCATCCGTTGGTCGGAGTCCACGGAAACGCGACTTCGCCGCTGATCCCGTAGAAGTACAGGCCGGCGCGCTGTCCTTCGACGTCGTTGGTGCGGACGACGAATCCGCTGCTCTGCGCGAGGCTGGGCGCACCGATGCCGGAGAGCGTGGCGATGCAGCCCGCGCCGCTCGTGCCAGGGGTGCAGAAGTTCGCAACCGGCGGCTGCGGATCGCCGACCTGCCAATTGTCGAAGCGCGGTTGGTTGAAGCACGAGACGCCGAAGTTCGTCCCCAGGCTCATCCCCGCGGCGAGGATGCCCGAAGCGCTGATGAGTTCGTCCGGCGACCCGTCGAAGTTGTTGTCGATCGAGATGTCGACCGTGTCGCCGCCGGATGAGAAGGAGACCGTCATGCGGCCCTCCGTGGTCGGCGTCGACAGATCGAAGAAGTAGGGACTGGTCAGCGCCGAGCCGTTGATCCCGCGGTAGATGAAGACGCGATCGAACGCTCCGTCGGCGGTGTTGTCCTGCACCTTGACGAAGATGTTGTCCGCGCTCGCGCCGACTCCGGCGACGAGCGCGACGAACATGACCTGCGCGGACGGCGCGGCGAAGAAGTCGATGCTCTGCACGGTCGTGTCGTAGGCGCTGTTCGCGCTCGCGTGGCGCACCCACTGCGTTCCGCCGGCCGTCGCGGCGCCGCGGTTCGAAGTGATCGCGAAGGCGCCGGACTGCAGCAACCAATCGGTCCCGAGGGTCGGCGCGTCGGGGCGGTTGAAGTCGTCCGACCAGGCGGATGCGAACAGCGCGCTCGAGCCGGGCGCGGCGAGCGACGGGCCCAGCAGGCTCGGCGCGGCGGCCGCGGGGCCGACCTTGGTGGCGTCGATCGGCGCAGCGGCCTGTGTCGCTGCGGGCGAAGCGACGCCGGCGGCGGCGAGCAGTCCGGCCGAAAGGAGCGGGAAGAAAATCGACTCGACGCAGTGAACGTTCATGGGGGCCTCGAAGTGCGGTTGGGGGCCGGAGGGCGGGCGAGCGACAGGGTTAGGCTAGCAGCTCGTTGAAGAAGTCCTCCGGCGCGCCTTCGCGCCAGGCTGCGCCGATGCCGCTCCGGGCAGTCCTCAGCGAGTCCACTTGGATTCGCCTCTGGCCGCCCTCGCCGATTCGACGCATCCTGGACTGAGTCGCACTCCAAGCACGTCTTCAACAGGCCGCTCGCTCGGAGTCGGCCGCCCGCCCGTCCGCGAGCTGGACAGTTGGGCGCCGATTGGCGCGTCCAGAGGAACCGCGAGGCCTCCGTGCGCGTCGTAGCGGCGTGTTCTCGTCGTCCCCACGTCCCTCGCAGACCCCCGGCCTGCACCGAGATCCCCGAAATGCTCACTGCTCGATCGATCCTGCTGGCGTCGTTGTTCGTGCTCCCGCTGTCCGCGCAGTCCGCGCCGCAATCGGCTCTGGGCGAGCGCATCCCGATCCCAGGTGAGTTGGTGGTGTGCTTCGAGGCCGACACGCTCGAGGTGGACCTCGAGCAGCGGCTCCAGTCGTGGGCGCTCGCGGACGCCGGTGTGCGCGTCGAGAGCGCTCGCTCGTTGATGGAGTGGCGCCGCCGCGGGGCCAGCCGATTCACGCACGTCGTGCTGTTGAAGTACTCGCCCGCCGGCGTCGAGCACGAGACCCTGCGCACGCTGCTCAGCCGCTTCCCCGACGTGCGTTGGGCGACGCCGAACGCCGCGCTCGAAGGCGATCCGCGCGAGCTGATCCCCAACGATCCGCAGTACGGTTCGCAGTACCACCACCCGCTGATGCAGAACGACCTGGCGTGGAACGTCACGCTGGGCGATCCCAACGTCGTGGTGGGAGTGACCGACGACGGCGTCGACCTCGACCACGCCGACCTCGCGCCGAACATCCGCATCAACGCGGGCGAGATCGCGGGCAACGCCTTCGACGACGACGGCAACGGCTACATCGACGACGTGCGCGGCTGGGACTTCGTGTCCGACAACAACGATCCCAATCCCAACGGGAGCGACGACCACGGCACGCACTGCGCGGGCATCTCCGCGGCGCGCACGAACAACGGGATCGGCGTGGCCGGTGTCGCCGGCGGTTCGCGCCTCCTGCCGCTGCAGTTCTATGCGTCGGGGCAGAGCTGGACCGCGGCCAACATCGCCGAGAGCTTCGCCTACGGAGTCGACAACGGCGCCCGCATCATCACCACCAGCTACAACATGGATGGCTGGGTCGGCGATCCGACCGTGCACGCCGCGTTCGACTACATCTACGACAACGGCGCGCTGCACTTCAATTCAGCGGGGAACGGCAACGCATTGAATCCGCCGCGTCAGGCCTTCCACCAGAGCCTGCTCGTCGCGAGCACGGATTCCGCCGACGTGCGCAGCTCGTTCAGCAACTACGGCGACGGGGTCGACGTCGCGGCGCCGGGCTCGAGCGTGCTGTCCACCGTGCTCAACGATCTGTACGGCACGAAGTCGGGCACGAGCATGGCCTCGCCCAACGCGGCGGGCGTCGCCGCGCTGATCTGGTCGGCGCACCCGACCTGGACGCGCGATCAAGTCGCCGCGCAGCTCTTCGCCACGTGCGACAACATCGACGCGCAGAATCCCGCGTACGTCGGACTGCTCGGCGGCGGGCGCGTGAACTCGTTCCGCGGTGTCACGCAGACGCTGCCTTCGCCCAAGGTGAAGAGCGTCGCGGGCCTGCCGGCCCAGGGCGCGGTCGTCGTCGGCGGCATCGCGAGCATCGAGGTGCGCTTCGACCAGATCCTCGATCCCAACCTGGTGAATGCTCCGGGCGCGTTCTCGCTCACGTTCGCGGGCGCGGACGGCGCGTTCGGAACGGGGGACGACGTGAACCTCGCGCTCGGCTGGGACGAGTACCTGATCGGCAGCAACCGCGTGCGCTTCAGCACGATCGGCTCGCTCACGGCCTCGGGCGCCTATCGCTTCAGCGCGAATGCCGGTGTGCTCGCCAATCCGTTCGGCGGGGCGCTCGACGGCGATGGCAACGGTGTCGGCGGCGACTCGTGGACGCGCACGTTCTTCGCCTGCGGCGTGAACGAAGTGCTGGTCGACAACGCCGAGAGCGGCGCCGGCTGGAGCGTGGTCAACACGAACCTCACCGACGGCGCCTGGACCAGCGCGCCGGAAGTTCCGATCGGCGGCGGCGTGCGCAATGACCCGCCCACGGACTTCGACGGCTCGGGACGCTGCTTCCTCACCGACAACGTCGCCGGCAACTCGGATGTCGACGGCGGCCCGACGCAGCTCATCTCGCGCGCGTTCGACCTCACGGGCCTCAGCGATCCGTACCTGAGCTACGCACGCTGGCTCGTCAGCGACGGCGGGGACGTGATGACGGTCGACGTGTCGACGAACAACGGCTCGACCTGGACTCAGGTGGCCGTGCACTCGACCGTCGCGGGCTGGCAGGTCGAGAGCTTCCGCGTGGCCGACTTCATCGCGCCCACCGCGCAGACTCGACTGCGCTTCTCGGTCACCGACGCCGCACCCGGCTCGATCACCGAGGCGGGCATCGACTACCTGCGCGTGCTGACGATCGACTGCACGAACCTGCCGGTCGGCGCGCCGTACTGCATCGGCGCGGTCAACTCGACCGGTCAGGGCGCGGTGATCCGCGCCGTCGGCAGCGCGCAGGTCGCCCAGAACGACTTCACTCTGTTCGCCGAGCGCTTGCCCGTCGGCAAGTCGGGTCTGTTCCTGTTCGGTCCGATGCAGGTCCAGAACCCCTTCGGCAACGGCTTCTTGTGCGTGGGCGGCGGCAACGTGCGCATCCCGCCGGTGCTCGTCTCGGGTCCTGGCGGCGACGTGACGCTCTCGCTCGACCTCACGCAACCGCCCGCGGCGGGCGTGATGGTTCCGGGCGCGACCTCGAACTTCCAGTTCTGGTATCGCGACCCGGTCGTCGGCGGCGCGAGCTTCAACCTCACCAACGGACTCGAGGTCGACTGGCAGTGACACCGCGGCGGCGCGCAGCGCTGCTCGACGGATGAAAGCGACGGGGCTCGTCAGCCGCGCGGCTGGCGAGCCCCGTTTCCATGCTCGAAGTGCGCCGGGTTCGACCGGCGACTCGTCGAAGCCGATCAGCGGCGACCGGGGAGGTCGAAGCGATCGAGGTTCATGACTTTCGTCCAGGCGGAGACGAAGTCCTTCACGAACTGCGGCTGCCCGTCGTTCGAGGCGTAGACCTCGGCGATCGCGCGCAACTGCGAGTTCGAGCCGAACACCAGGTCGACCGAGGTCGCAGTCCACTTGACCTTGCCGCTCTTGCGGTCGACGCCTTCGTAGGTGTCGGCCTTCGAGCCCTTGCGCCAGGTCGTGCCGTTGTCGAGCAGGTTGACGAAGAAGTCGTTCGTCAGCGCTTCGGGGCGCGCGGTGAGCACACCGTGCTTCGAGTCCTTGAAGTTCGCGTCGAGCACCCGCAGGCCGCCGACGAGCACGGTCATCTCCGGGGCGCTGAGCTCGAGCAACTGCGCGCGGTCGACGAGCAGCTCCGGCGCGGGCCGGTCGGCGTCGGGGCGCGAGTAGTTGCGGAAGCCGTCGTGCACGGGCTCGAGCACGGCGAACGCCGCGACGTCGGTCATCTCCGCCGTCGCATCGGTGCGGCCCGGCGAGAACGGCACGCGCAGCTCGAGGCCCGCGCGCTTGGCGGCCTCTTCGACGCCCGCGCAGCCCGCGAGCACGATCATGTCGGCCAGCGAGATCTTCTTGCCGCCCGATTGCGCGTCGTTGAACTCCTTGGCGATGCGCTCGAGCACCTGGAGGTTCTTCGCCAGCTCGGCCGGCTCGTTGACCTCCCAGTCCTTCTGCGGCGCCAGGCGGATGCGCCCGCCGTTCGCGCCGCCGCGCATGTCCGAGCCGCGGTAGCTCGCGGCCGAGGCCCAGGCGGTCGAGACGAGCTGCGAAACGCTCAAGCCCGAGTCGAGCGCCTTGCGCTTGAGCGCGGCCACGTCCTGCGCGTCGACCAGCGGGTGGTCCACCGGCGGCAGCGGGTCCTGCCACAACTGCGTCGGCGGCACGTCGGCGCCGAGCAGGCGCGCGCGCGGGCCCATGTCGCGGTGCGTGAGCTTGAACCACGCGCGCGCGAAGGCGTCGTTGAACGCGGCAGGGTCCTTGTGGAAGCGCTCGGAGATCTTGCGGTACTCCGGATCGGTGATGAGCGCGAGGTCGGTCGTCAGCATCATCGGCTGGTGCAACTTGCCCTCGATGTGCGCGTCGGGGACGGTGCGCCCCGCGTCGCCCTTGGGCTTCCACTGCTGCGCGCCGGCCGGGCTGCGCGTGAGCTCCCACTCGAAGCGGAACAGGTTCGCGAAGTACTGCTGCGACCACTCGACCGGCGTCGAGGTCCACGCGCCTTCGAGTCCGCTGGTGATCGTGTCGGCGCCACTGCCCTTGCCGTAGCTGTTCTTCCAGCCCAGACCCATCTCCTCGAGCGGCGCGCCCTCGGGCTCAGCTCCGACATGCTTGCGCGGGTCGGCTGCGCCGTGGACCTTGCCGAGCGTGTGTCCGCCCGCGATCAGCGCGACGGTCTCCTCATCGCTCATCGCCATGCGACCGAAGGTCGTGCGGATGTCGCGCGCGGCGAGCAGCGGATCGGGGTTGCCGTTGGGGCCCTCGGGGTTGACGTAGATCAGGCCCATCTGCGACGCGGCGAGCGGATTGGAGAGCTCGCGTTCGCCGGAGAAGCGCTTGTCGCCGAGCCACTCGCTCTCGGGGCCCCAGAACACGTCCTCTTGCGGGGTCCACACGTCTTCGCGACCGCCGGCGAAACCGAAGGTCTTGAAGCCCATCGTCTCGAGCGCGACGTTGCCCGTGAGGATCATCA
>CALKYE010000143.1 GCA_938003765.1 uncultured Planctomycetia bacterium | reverse complement strand
AGCAATCCGCCGAAGCCGCCGGTCGCATTCGCGTCGCGCTCGAGGTCGACCTGGATGCGCGGGAGGCCGTTCTCCAATCCGCTCCCCTTCAACTCGAGATACAGGTCTCGGTAGCCGAACGGTTCGACGCGATGGATGACGCCTCTGGCGGGGTCCTCGGACTCCCACAGCACGCGTGCGCTTGATGTCGACGGTGCGAGATCGCGCTCGAGCGCGCCGGCGAGCAGGAGATTCAAGTCGTCCAACTGCAGTGCATCGCGAGCCGACGAGGCGTCGTGTGGGTACAGCAACGATCCAGCAGGATTCTGGTCGTGGATCTCCACACGCGCGCCGCGGTCGCGGAACTCCACGATCGCTCCCACCACGCGCACGAGCGCGATGTCGACCGTCGGGCCGAGCAAGTCCAACTTGCGGTCCGCTACCGCGACCGGATGTCTCATCGCCCATCCCGGTGCGCCGGCCCACACGCTCCAAAACGCCGGGTGACGGGACCCGGCCTCGACATCGGCATCGACTCGGAAGCGCCCCTGTTCATCGGTGCTCGCCAGCAAGTAGCCCGGAAGGTTCTCCCCGGCCAACACTCGCTTGACCTCGCTCACTGAGGGCTCGTCGACCGAGGGTCGACGGAGGAGCACACGTGCGCCGCGCGCGGGCTCGAGGCCGCACATCACAACGCCGGACAGTTCGACGGACGTCTGCTCGGGTGGCCCAGACGCGAGCGGCCTGGGTGCGGGCCGCCTGGGTGAAGTGCGCGGCAGCGCGACTTGAACCGTCGCCGAGCGGCCGTCGTACTCCCAACTCGCGCTGCGTCCGTCGCGTGCGCGCACGCGAATCGTCGAGTCGAGCGGCGGGAGCTCGGGCAGGCGCAATTCGCATTCGCCCGCCTCATCGGTCCACGCGCGCCAGGGAATCGCGCCGCTGTTGCGTTCGATCCACACGCCGGAATCGGGGACCAGATTTCCGCGCCAGTCGAACACACTCACGCGAACGTTGCGGGCTGCTGTGGGGCGAGACGGCGGCTCGCTCGGCGCGCAAGAGGCCAGGAGCGTGAGCGCGCACATGAGTCCTTGCGCCGCGCCGCTCAAGCGCATTGCGCGTGAACGCGCCAGTCCTGCGAACCGGCACTGAGCAGATGTCTCGAGCTGCGCCGTTGCTCTCATGCCGCTCAGTCTAGTCACATGCGGCGAGTCCGTAACCCGGCCGAGTCGACTACAGCCCCAGGAGCAACTCCACCTCGGTCAATTCTCCCGCTCGCACGACGAATAGTGCTCTGCCCGAGGTCTCGCCGTGCTCGAGGCGCGCGTTGTGAACTGCGTATTCGCCCGCCATGAGCGGGGCCAGCATTTTGGGCGCGGCGCCCAGTCTCAACGGCATGTTCCCCGACGAGCTACCGCGGCGGGACGACGACTCGGCGAGCCAGTACAACGAACAGTCGAGCCGCTCATGGAACGGGTCGCCGTCACGCGTGCGCAATCTGAGGCGCGCCGCGCCGCACTGAGCGAGCGACAGCAGGACGTGCGACTCGGACGAGCTGACGACGATCCGCCGAGTCGCGGCGAGGCTCACGGGCGTGCTCGCGAACTCGACCTCGTACTCTCCGAACGGCACGCCTTCGATCCGCGCCGGAGCGTCAAGCGCGAGCGTGCAGGCGTAGGACGCGTGCATAGTGGGCTCGCTGCGCAGGAGCAGCGACCCGGTCAGCGACACGCCTTGAAGCGCCTCGCGGAGGATCGGGCTCACGTCCCCGAGCGAGACGACCAGTTGGCCGAAGCCCGCCGCCGTGCGGACCAGTCGCACCTCGCTGTCGGCGAAGCCGGACTCGAGGGCGGTGGCTTCGAACTCGTGCGTTGCTGGCACGAAGCCGGGCAAGCGGAGCTGCAGGCGGTGCGGACCCGAGCGCTCGAGCGCGTCCGGATCGTGGAGCAGGTAGCGCAGAACGGAGGGCTCGCTCGGGAGGTCTGCTGCTCCGACGCCCGCAAGCGCCAGCGTCGCTTCGGAGGGGTTCCACGCCGTCGCGTTCGACGACAGCCCCAAAGTCGCCGCACCGAAAGCCGCGACGCTCGCAGCGTCCACGCCGCTCTCACCGTCGAGCAGTCGCACGCGCGCTCCGTGCATGCGCGTCAGGCGCAGTGTCGTGAAGCTGCCGTCTCGCGCCTCCTGCGGAGAACGGGTGAACCAGCCGCGCGCGCCTGCCCGCAGGCCGAAGGGCCCGGCTCGTGATTCGACATCGAAACTGAAGCCCCCGCGTTCGTCGGTGCGAGCGAGCTGCAGACCGTCGACGGGTTCACCGGCCAGCAAGCGCAGCACGTCGTCGCCGCTCGGCTCAGGTCGCTTTCCGCTGCTGAGCAACACCCAGGCGTCGGAAGCCGCCGCGCTGTGGCCGATGCGCTCGACCACGCCGCTGATGTGAAGTCGGCGACTCACGAGAGCCGGCTCGAGCACGAGCTTCGCAGTGTCGGCCGTCGGCTCGAGCGGTTCGACGGCCTCGAAGAAGTTCTGAGCGCGCGCCTGCACGAAGACAGCGCCGAGCCTCGCCGCCGAGGGGACCAGGCACTGTCCGAGTTCGTCGGTCCACGCGCTCCACGAGCGCGCGCCGAACTCGTCCAACAGCCACACCTCGGCCGACGCAAGACTGCTGCCGTCGACGCCGCTGTGCACGCTGACTAGCAGCTCGGGCGAGGGAGCTGCGGTCTCGACGCGCTCGGGCGCAGCGAGTGCGGACTCGAGCGCCGACTCGGGTTCGGTCTCAGGCGCATCGACAATCGACTCGCGCGCCTCCAGCGGTCGTTCGACGCGCGCGAGCGGCGCCGACTGACTCGCGCCCACTCCCGGGGCCGGCGCGTCCGAGAGCAGCCACGCGACCAGCACAGAGATCGCGCCGAACGCGGCGAGCGCGCCGAGCGCCAACGGCATCGATCTGTTGCGCGCGCGAAGCATCACGCTCACATGGACTAGCGCTGTAGCCTCGCAGCGACCTGCTCCGCTTCGCGCAGCACGCGCAGGATGTTCCCGCTCAGCACCTTGCGGATGTCGCGCTCGTTCCAACCGCGTGCGAGCAGCTCGGCGGTGATGGCGGGATAGCACGAGACGTCGTCGAGGCCCTCGGGCAGCATCGAGATGCCGTCGAAGTCCGAGCCCAGGCCGACGTGGTCGACGCCCGCGACGCGCGCGATGTGTTCGATGTGATCGACCACCTCGCCCAAGCTCCCGCGCCGCAGCTTGAGGCCGGCTTGCCACTCGCGGAACTTCGCCGTCCGTTCGGTTTCGTCGGGGAACTGCTCGGCCAGCTTGCGGCGCACTTCGAACATGCCGGCGGTCTTCTCGGCGTTCTCGCGCACGATGAAGTTCGAGGCGAAGTTGACCATCACGACGCCGCCGTTGTGCGCGACGCGGGCGAGGATGTCGTCGGGCACGTTGCGCGGGTGCGGCGCGAGCGCGAAGGCCGACGAGTGGGAGGCGATGATCGGCGCGCTCGAGAGGCGCAGCACGTCGTCCATGCACTCGACCGACACGTGCGAGATGTCGACCAGCATTCCGATGCGGTTCATCTCGCGCACCACGCGCTCGCCGAACTCGTTCAGGCCTCCGTGGCGCGGAAGGTCCGTGGCCGAGTCCGCCCAGGCTGTCGTGTCGGAGTGCGTGAGCGTCATGTAGCGCACGCCGAGCGCGTAGAACATGCGCAGGTTCGCCAGCGAGTTCTCGATCGAGTAGCCGCCTTCGATGCCGAGCAGCGACGCGATCTTGCCGCGCGCGCGGATGCGTTCGACGTCGTCGGCGGTGCTCGCGAGCTCGAACACGTTCGGGTAGCGCTCGACCATGCGATGCACGAGGTCGCACTGCTCGAGCGTGCGCTCGAGCGCGTCGCCGGTCTTCTCGGTCCGCGCCGAGACGTACACCGACCAGAACTGCGCGCCCACGCCGCCCGCGAAGAGCCGCGGAACGTCGGTGTGGAAGCGCGCCTGGGGCTGCTCGAGGTCGCAGGCGTCGAAGTTCTCGCGCGTGACGTCGCGCATGGCGCCCGGCAAGTCGTTGTGACCGTCGAACACCGGCAGCGAAGCATGGATGCGCCGCGCCTGCGCCACGTGTTCGGACGCGTCGCGCGCCGCGTCGGATCGCTGGCCGCCCGTCGCGCAGCCGCAGGCGAGCAGCACTGTCCCCAGAGCAAGTTGCTTCATCGCGGCGAGGCTACCAGCTCTATCGTTGTGCGCCATGAGCGCGACCCAATCGCACCAACTGTTCGCGGTGACCGAGCGCGGGCCCGTGGCGCTCGAGGCGCCGAGCGCGCAGGGCACAGTGCACGACCTGCTCGAGCAACTTCCCGGCGGCGTGTACTCGGCGCTGCGCACCTTCGGCCACAACCGCTTCCTGTGGCTCGACGCGCACCTCGACCGCACCGAACGTTCGATGCAAGGGCTCGGATGGCCGCGCAAGCTCGAGCGGCGTCTGCTGTGCGAGGCGTTGCACCATGTGACGAGCGACTACCCGCTGCCGGAGTCGCGCGTGCGCTTCGACGTGCTGCGCGAGCCCGTCGAGTTCCTCGGCGTGCGCGCCGACCTGTTCCTCGCGCTGTCGCCGCACGTCGACGTGCCGGAGGAGTTTCTCCGCGATGGCGTGCGCGTCGAACTCGCGCCGCAGCTCCACCGCGACACGCCGCGCATCAAGACCACCGAGTTCGTGTTGCGCCGCAAGCCGCTCCCGCTCGGGACCAAGGAGCGTTACGAGCACGTGCTCCTCGACCCGCAGCGCCGCGTGCTCGAGTGCTCGAGCTCCAACATCGCCTTCGTGCGCGCGGGCGCGATCGTGTCGGCTGGGGACGGAGTGCTCGAGGGGATCACGGCTCTCGTGCTGCGCCGGGTCGCCGCGCAACTCGCACTGAGCTGGCGCGACGAGCGCCTGCCGCTCGAGGAGCTGAGCTCGGTGGACGAGGCCTTCCTTTCGAGCTCCGGCCGCGGCGTGGTTCCGATCGTGCAGGTCGAGAACCAGCGGATCGGCTCGGGGCGGGTGGGGGAGATCACTCGCCGCCTGCTCTCCGCCTACACTGCTTACGCCGAGCACGAGGCGCGTTGCGCCGTGTGAT
>CALKYE010000142.1 GCA_938003765.1 uncultured Planctomycetia bacterium | reverse complement strand
CAGCACGGCCACCGTCAGCACGGCGACCGTCAGCACGGCGCTCACGAACAGCCGTCTGCGAAGCAGCTCGCCCGCCATCCGAGCGATCGTCGCGCCGATCACCCGTCGCCGCGCCGAAGCCCTGCTGCTGCGTGTGCAAGTCCACGCAGTACAGACCGGCGCAGCCGCGCCGCGGTTGCCGCGCAGCAGAAAAAACTCACGCCAGTTCGCGGAACGCGGCGAGTTCCTCGTGCGTGAGCAGCGGTTCGACCAACGCGAGCGACGCGGGGCCGCCGTCCGCGCCGGTCCAGCACCCCAGCTCGAGATAGCGGTCGACGACACGCGCGAGGAACAACTCGAGCGCGGGGAGACCGTCGAGTTCGAGCGCGGCCTGTCCGGCGCCGATCTGCGCCTTCGGCGGCTGCTGATCGGTTTGCACGCGCGCGAGCTCGTGGCCGTAGACGCGGAACACGGTCAATTCGGGTTCCCGCTCCACCTGCAGTTGCGGATCGAGTCGAACCAGACGCTGTTGCAGCAGAGCGAGCATGTCCTCTTCCCCAGAGAATTCCGCCGTCGCGCGCGTGCGCCGCGACGGTGACGAACCAGCGACGGACCTTCGCGCCGTCGGACGCACCGGACTGAGCGTGGCGCTCGAGTGCTCCTTGGTGCGGATGCGCAGGAGTTCGAGCGACTCCACGCGACTTGGATCGATGAGTTGAGCGCGTTGCAGGTAGCCGCGCGAAAAGCTCTCGGCCACGAGCAGCGCGCGCGGCGGTCGCTCGCGATCGAGCGGCGCCATTCCGAGCACGGCGCGCAGTTCCGCCTCGCCTTCGTCGAGTCGCGCGAGCGCGTCGAGCACATCGCCCACTTCGCGCGCGCGCGCCTCTTCGACGACCAGCACCGCGCACAGTCCTCCGTCGGCCAACTCGGCAAGCCACGACCACGAACGGCCGTCACCCAGCGCCAGGTCGTGTTGAACGACACGGGCGTTGGCAAAGGCCTTCACGAACGCGGACAGAGCCGCGCCGACAAGTAGGTCCTCGCGTTCCAAGCCCGGGACCACCCCTCTGGCCCCGATGGCTGCATCTTGCTCCCCGAGTTGGATACGCGCCAGGGGGAGCAAGGCTTGTCCGCTATCGAGTTTGCATTCACGCGCCGCGGCGCGCCGCCGGGGATCGACCGCGCAGCGCCCAGGCGAGGGCGAGGGCCAGCGCGTCCGACGCGTCGAGCGGTTGCGGAGGCGCCTCCAACCGCAGCGTGCGCTGCACCATCGAGGCGACCTGGGTCTTGTGCGCCGCGCCGAAGCCGACCAGCGCCTTCTTGGCGCTCGCGGGCGAGATCTGTTCGGCGCGCGCCCCGGCCGCGACGGCGCACGAGAGCACCACGCCGCGTCCTTCACCAATGCGCAACGCGCTCTGCACGTTGCGGTGGGCGAAAGCCTCCTCCACCACGACCACGCCGGGGCGCAGCGCGGCGAGCACCGCGTCCAGCTCGGCGCGGATGTGGCCGAGGCGCTCGGCGATCGGCGCGCCCGTGCGCGGCTTGATCACGCCGCAGCCCAGGAACACCGGACCCGCCGGCGCGAGCGCGATGGCGCCGAAGCCGACGACGCGCGTGCCAGGGTCGACGCCCAGGACGATGGCCTCGCGCAGCGAGTCGGGGACGGAGGTCATGGGGAGCGCGTGCGCAGACTGCCCCTGCGCTGGCGCGAAACCTACGCTCTTGGGCGCGACGGCGAAACCGCGCAGGACATGAGCGAACCCAAGCCCCCCACCGCAGCCGCCGTGCTGGTCGCCGCCGGCGAATCGACGCGGATGCGGTCCTCGTCGGGCGGCGTGCGCAAGCCGCTGATGCGCTTGGCTGGGCGAGCGCTCGTCGAGCACGCCTGCGCCGCGTTCGACGCCGCCCCCAGCGTCGGCGCCCTCGTGATCGTGGCGCACCGCGACGACGTCGAGACTCTCGAGCGCCTCGCCCGCACGAGCCCGGCGATGCGGCGCGTGATCCGCGTGGTCGCAGGCGGTGCGCAGCGCACCGACTCCGTGCGCGCAGGCGTCGAGGCCGCGCCGGCGCATTTCGACGTCGTGCTCGTCCACGACGCGGCGCGCCCGCTGATCACGCCCGCGGTGATCGAGAGCGCGGTGGCGCTCGCGGCGCGCGAAGGCGCAGCCCTCGTCGCCGCGCCGGTCAGCGACACGCTCAAGCGTTCGAGCGACGGCCTGCGCGCCGAAGCGACGCTCGAGCGCGAACACGTGTGGGCGGCGCAGACGCCGCAGGCTTTCCGCGCGAGCTTGTTGCGCGAACTGCTCGCGCGCGCGCAACGCGAGAGCTTCACCCCCACCGACGACGCGGCGCTCTACGAACGCTACGTCGGTCCGATCCCGCTCGTTCGCGGCGAGCGCAGCAACTTGAAGGTCACCGTGCCCGAAGACCTCGTCATCGCCGAAGCCATCCTCGCCCAGCGCGCGAGCGAAACCCGCAGGGAGTCGAACGCATGAGCCAGCGTGTGGGACTGGGATTCGACGTGCATCGACTCGTCGCCGGTCGGCGCTGCGTGCTCGGCGGCGTCGAGTTGCCGCACACGAGCGGTCCGCTGGGACACTCGGACGGTGACGCCGTGCTGCACGCCGTCGCCGACGCCGTGCTCGGGGCCGCCGGGCTCGACGACCTGGGCACGCTGTTCTCGGATCGCGATGCGCGCTGGAAGGACGCCGACAGCGCCGACTTGCTCGCCGAATGCGTCGCGCGCGTGCGCGCCGCAGGTTGGCGCGTCGTCAATCTCGACATCGTGATCGCCACCGAAGGTCCGCGCATCGCTCCGCATCGCGCGGCCATGCGCGCGCGCATCGGAGAGTTGGCGCGCGTCGCGGCGGAAGCCGTCAACGTGAAGGGCAAGACGCTCGAGGGCCTGGGCGCGCTCGCGGGCGGCGCGGGCGTCGCGGTGCAGGCGATCGTGCTGCTCGAGCGAGTCCCGTCAGACACGTGAGCGCGCGCTGCGTGACACGCGTCGCGACGACGAGGTGTCGAAGCCGGCAGATGGACTGAGAGCGTCACGCCGCGAGTCCAAGTGGATTCGCAGAGGATTGCACGAAGCAGACGCTGAGCGCCCTGACGCGGAAGCGCGCGCCGAGTGAATGCTGGAACAGGCTGTCAGGGCTGCAGCGTGAAGCGCAGAGCGTTCGAGGACAGCGCTCCGCCCGCGCTCCCCGGCGCGCGCACCCAGGCCTGCGCGAAGAGCACGTCGCCCGCGGCGAAGCCTGCGCCGAACGCCAGCGGGTTCGCCGCGCGCCACGCGTTCCAATCGACGCTCCACGCGCCGTCGCAACCGCCGCCGGCGCCCGTCGTCGACAGCGCGGCGACGCGCCGAACCGGCGGCCGCAGGCACCATTGGCCGGCGGCGTTGAACGGTGGCGACGCGCGCGAGAGTGAGCAACTCAGCGCGCTCGGCCGAGCTTCGTCCGCGTTCGCGAGCACGAGTTGAAAGCCCGTTGCAGCGCTCGCGCTGGCTGAACCGGTCGTAGTCAACGCAGGCTCGCATCCGTTCGAACTGAGCGCGCCGCCGCAGAACGCGACGACGGGCTCGCAGTCGTCGAGCACGCCGCTCGCGTCGAGATCGCGCGCCGGATCGACGGCCATGGTGTAGCGGTCGGGCTCGCCATCGCTGTCGCAGTCGTCGGAGTCGAGCTGGAACACTCCAAAGCCGCCGCCGACGCTCGAGAGCGCTCGCAGCGCGGCGAGATCGCCGAACATCAGCGGTCGCGGCGCCGTGAGCCGCTCGACCGTCGCGCCACCCGAGGGCACGAGAATGTCGTGCGCTGTGGGATGGGTTCCAACCGCGCCGCGCGGAGTGTGGAGCTGAACGATGCCAGGACCGCCGTCGCCGCCAGCGCCGTTCACGTGACCGCGACAAGCGTTCTCACCGCTCTGCGGATGACCCGGCGGGCACGCGTCGAGTTGAGCGATCAGTTCGACGGGCCCGGCGCTGCTGTGCTGCGCCCCTCCCAGATTCGCCTTGCCGGCGCCGCCCTGTCCGCCGCGCGCGTCGATGGCGAAGCGCACGTCCGACGGACTCGACAAGTCCACGAGCGGACACGCGCGCAGGTCGATCTGCGCCGCGCTCTCGAGCACCACATGGCCGCCCGAACCGCCGCCACCGCCGCCGCCGATCCGATTGAAGAAGCCGTAGTAGAGCGCGCCGCCGGCGCCCAGTCCGCCGCGCGCACGCAGCGCGCCCTGTGGGCCGAACAGAATCGCGCCGTTGGCGCTGATGCGCACCGAACCCGCACCTCCTCCTCCGCCGCCACCGACACGTTCCCAGATGGATGTCGGCGGCGGCCAGCCGTTCGGCGCGTAGTACGCAGCCCCTCCGGCGCCGCCACCGGAACCAGCCCACGGCTGCGCGAGTTCGCCGACGACGAACGCATCGCCGAAGCGCTCGCGCGCGACGCCGAAGAAGTCGTCGTCGGAGCGCGGCGTGTCGAAGGGAACCGGACCCCGTGCGCCGCCGCGCGCAGGCCCCGGACCGCCGATCGCGCCGTTGGCCGCTTGGAGGTTGTCGAAGCCCGCCTCCGCATCGAAGCCGATGCGGCGTTGTTCGAGCGCTGAGGAAGTCGGCGGAGCTGGATGCAGTTGATCCGCGCCCAGTCGGCCGCCGCCACCGCCGGCGCCGCGCGATCCGTCGACGCTGAACACGCTCGTCCAGCCCGATTCGCCGCCGCCGCCACCGGCCGCACTCAGGCCGAACGCTCCTTCGCCCGCGCCGCCGCTCGCCTCCACCGCCGAGCCGAACTCGCTTGCGCCTCCGTCCCCGCCGCCGGCCTGACCCACGCCACCGGGGACCGGGAAGGTCGTCGGCGGATTCGAGCCGGGCGTGAAGTCGTTGGGGCCGCGAAACGTGCTCAGACCGACCGGCGGCTCGGGAGCGCTCCCGCCGTCCGCGATCAGCTTGCCGCGGATCCACACCTCGCCGGAGGCGAGCAGGTGGAACGCGTTGGGGCCCTCGAGCTTGAGCACGCCGCCCTGCTCGAGGAAGAAGCGCCGCACTCGCACCACGCCGCCCTGCACGAGTTGGTAGCTCGTCGGGAGGAACGTCGTGCTCGGCGGAGCTTGCGGGTCGTTCGGAAAGCTCGGATTGCCGACCTGGACCGACAACTGCCCGAGCGTGATCCACGCGTTCGCCGTGTTGAAGATCACGATCTGTCCCGACCCGATGCGCCAGTCGAGCAGACCCGCTGGCGCGTCGAGCGACAGTTCGCGCGAGTCGCACCACTCGCCGGCGCGCGCCGGGTTCGAAGCGCCGAGCGTGCGCGCGACGTTCTCGCCGCCGCTCGAGTCGTCGGGTGCGCCGGCCGTCCAGTTGAGGTACGTCAGCGGCTCCGCGGCGCTCCAGCTCCAGCCGCCGGCGGGTTCTGAGTAGTTCGGACCGAGCGGATCCTGAAACAGCCCGAGCCAGTGGAAACGCAGTGGCGGCGCAGCGTCGAAGAAGGACTGCGCGAGGAACTGCTGCTCGGCCGCGCTGCGCACGGTTACGAGATCACCTCCGAAGCTCCGCGCCCAATCGCGCGCGTCCGACCACGGGACCGCAGCCGGCGCCTCGGCGTACCA
>CALKYE010000141.1 GCA_938003765.1 uncultured Planctomycetia bacterium | reverse complement strand
CCAAGCGCATCAGCGACGCCGAACGTGAGCTCGTGCGCGCGTGGGAGTTGCTCGAGGTCGCCGCGGCGCCGCGCGCGCAGGATCGTCTCGACGTCGCGCGCTCCATGGCGGCGCTGTGCAAGGCGCTCGGCCGCGACGAGGAGCACCGTGTGTGGCTCGATCGAGCCGAGAGCGCGCGCTAGCGACCGGCTGAAGACGTGTTTCGAGCGTGACTCGGACCGGGCTGTGTCGAACCAACGACGCGATCGATTGGCGGGTCGCGGAGCACGACGGCTCGGCGCGGCCTACCAGGCGCAGAGTGTGCGTCTCTTCGCACGGGGGCGCGCCAGAGAGCCTTCGCAGCGCGCTGCTCGTCGGCCGCTGGCGTCGGTCGTGCTCGGCCCGAGAGCGCGCGGCGCATCGTTGTGTTGCGCGAGCACGCTCGCGATGGACGCGCGACGCAGATGAACTGCGAGCTCGAGTCCACGCAGTGAGTTCGCTCAACCGCGACGAGCGCTCCGCACCCGCGCCTGAGCGACGTCAGCGAACGCCAAGCGTCTACGGCGCGATGTAGAACTCGTACCCGTTGGTGATGTGAGTCGTCGACGCCGCCGCGGGATCGCGGCTCCAGTACTGACAATTCACTTTGACGCCCGCGGCCAGCGCGGGGTCGACGCCGCTCGCGATGCGCGCGTTGAAGTCGAGCGCGAAGCTGCCCGTGCAGGCGCCCGTGCCTCCGGAGTTCTGCACGCCAGTGCGGCGCAGCGGCGACTTGACGCACAGGAAGCCGCTGCTGAAGGAGGCGAGGGTGCGACCGCTGAGCCCGTAGAAGAGCAGGCCCTGCTTGCCGCTCAGCACGTCGAGCCCTTGGAGCTCGAAACCGCTCGGCTCGCTCGCGCTCGGATGCATCACTCCAGCGCCGACGAGGCGTGTGTTGCATCCGAGCGAGTTGGTCGAACCCGTGCAGTACGTCGTCGGCGCCGGCAGTTGCGCGACAGCGAAGAAGTCGAGTCCGATCACGTTGTTCAGCGACGCCGAACCGACCGGGCTCGCGCTCTCGGCCAGCACCGCGACGCGCTGCAACGCGCTGCCCGCGCCGAACAGTCGACCTTGCGGATCGTGGCGCAACGTGGTGATGCCGCTCAGCAGGGTCGGACCGGGCGTGATGTCCTCGGGCATCGACAGGAGCGTCAGATCGACGCGGAAGAAGCCCCGTGCCCGATCGAAGCCGAAGTGCCGCCGCGAGAAGTCCACGGACACGCTGACGACGTCCTCGAAGCCCGCGAGCTGGATCTCGGGAAGGAGCAGGAGACTGGGGTAGCCCAGCTTGCGGCGTCGGTCGGGTTGGCCCGGACCGCCGTCGGTGACCACCCAGAGTTCCGACCCGCCGGGGAACGGGTAGTAGTAGGCCGCGCGCACTTCGTCGAGCGCGATCGCGGCCAGCGAAGTCGCAGCGCCCGTGCTGGGATCGACGCGCAGGACCTCGGTGGTCGCGCCCAGATCGCGGAACACGAGGTAGTCGCCGAGCACCGACGAAGTGGGGAAGAACGTCGTCGCCACGAGGTTGCCGCTGAGCGTCGCGAACACGGGCCCCGCAGCGCCGGTGGTCGTGTTGATGCGCCGGAGATCGCCCGCGCTCTCGAGCGCGAGCGCGCCGTCGATGCGCGACATGCCCGCGAAGTACTGAAAGCCCTCGATGCTGATCGGCGTCGCGACCGAGATCGGCTGGTCGACGCCCGTCGAGCGCTCGATCGAGTACAGCTTGAGGTTGGCGCCGCGCAGCTCCCCCACTTCGTCGACGGCGAGCGCGAGCACGTCGCTCGAGCCGCCAGCGGGCGCGATGTCGACGGCGACGCCGGTCACGCGCGAGAGTTCGACCAGCCCGGCGCCGTTGAGACCGCCAGGACCGCTGTCCCAGGCGTAGACGCGCCCCTCCGGAGCGATGCACAGGTCCTCGAGCGAGGCGAGACCTGTCGAGCCGATGTCGCTGAGCGCGAGCGTCGTCATGTCGAGTCGCGCGAGACGATCTGCCCCGCCGCCGAGCGGTCGCACGAGCACGAACAGCGCGCCGTCGGCGTCGAAGGACGCGCCGCGAGCGACACCGCCGAGGTCGAGCGACGTGAACGTGCTCGTTCCGCCGCTGAGCGAATCGATCTGAATCAGGCGCGCAAAGCCGCCGCCCACGTCCGCAAAGCTCCACATCCGCCCGTCGTTCGCGCGCGCCAGGCAGTGCATGGGCAGGCCGGTCGAGTTGAGCAGAGCGACGTCGGCCGAACTCGAGTCGAGCTGGTAGATGTCGCCGGCCGCGGTGACGGCCAGTCCGTCGTACGCGACCGTGGCGAGGGAGAGCAGTGAGCAGGCGATGAGCATGGCGGTTCGGGGGCGGCGCCGCGTTCCGAAAGGCAGAGCGCTCGTCCGGGTCCACTTGCAGCGCGGCCAGGTGGTCTTTCACGGAATTCCGCCACGTTCGCGAATCCAGGCCAGCGCGGCGCACGGCGCTGTCGATCGCGCGCAGACCTGGCCCGCGCTCGCTGGCGGGCGTCGGCGCCCAGCGACGAAGCGGGCGACTGGCCGGCTCATCGCGCTGCACGAGCGACCTCGTGAGCAGCCCTATGTCGTTCAGCGCCCGTCAGACCGTGCGGCTCGACCGAGCGGCGA
>CALKYE010000140.1 GCA_938003765.1 uncultured Planctomycetia bacterium | reverse complement strand
CGGGTGAGCGCGTCGGTGCGCGCGGTGGGTTGAAGTTCGAGCGAGTGTTCCAAGGAGAAGCGGCGCGTCTGGGGGACTGGGGCGTGCCGGCGGCATCGTCGGCGCGCGGATGAGCGACAGACAGACCCGCGGACCACCGCAAATTCGTGTGAATTGCGTCGTGCTGTGCTCCGACGCGGCGCTACTCGCACAGCGTGACCGACAACGCGTCCGAGAGATTCACGCCGGCGACGGGGGAAGCGGGATCGCGATACCAGAACTGGAAGTTCAGCGTCGAGCCGACGGTCAGGACTCCGAGCAACGGCGCCGACAGGAGATCGAGCGGCAAGGCGACATCGCCGGCGGCCGAGACGAGCACCGCGCCCAGCGAGGTTCGGCCACCGTCGATGCAGCGGGTTCCGGCGCCCAGCGGGGAAGCGGAGCGCCACGGGCCGAAGTAAAAACCGCCCACGACGCCAGGCGGACACCCCGCCACGGTCAAAGTGAGGTCGTTGGCCGCCGCGCTGGTCGAGCCCGAGTATCCGATGTTCGCCGCTGCGCCCGTGGAGTTGGGTGAACTCGTGCAGTAGCTCGTGGGGGCGCACTGGCAGTCGGACGGCGGGCAGTTCGCGACCGGTGCGGCGAGCACTTGCGCCACGAGCGGCTCGTCGAGCGCATCCCAGATCATGTTCGGATCCGCGTGGGGATCTGCGACGCCCCAGCAGACGTAGCTGGTGTCTACGGGTCCGGAGCTCGAAGGAACGCGACAGTAGATGGCGCTGCCGCGCGCGGCGACATTGCCTCGCACGACGTTGAAGCGCCCGGCGACGGGATCGCCTCGGATGGAGATCGGCAGCGTGACCAGGTCCAGTCCACCGCCCAGTGGCGCGGAGTTGCAGGAGATCTCCGTCTCGAACAGCGTCAGCGCCGTGGCCGAATGCACGCCGCCACCGCTGGTTCCGCTCGTGTTCGCGACGACCGCGCAACGTGTCAGCGTCAGGCTCTGGCCCGAGGCTGAGATGGCGCCGCCGAGATTCAGTGCGGAGTTGGACTCGAGGTTGACGTTTTCCAGGGTCAACGGGGACTGGATCGAGCGGATCGCTCCGCCGCTGGTCTGAGACGTGTTGCCCGCGAAGTGACTGTTCCGCAACGTGCCGTTGGTGGCGAACGCATTCATCGCGCCCGCGCCAAGCGCAGTGTTCGAGTCGAATCGACAGTGCTCGATCTGCGAGGGACTGCTGGAGCTGAGCGAGATTGCGCCCCCGGAAATCAGCCCCGTCGACGTCGCACTGTTCCGCTCGAAGGCCGTGTGCGAAATGGTCACGGGGCTACTCGAGGCAGCGAGCGCGCCCGTGAGATGAACGTTGTCGAGGAACTCGCAGTGCTCTACGTGGGAGGCGCTGCTTGAACCGCTCAGTTGGAGTGACGCAAGTCCGCCGACGTTGCCTTGCAGCACGCAGCCCGAGATCAGGCTGTTCGGCGCGTTCGAGATCGCCACCGCGGCTCGTCCCGGAGGCACGGAATGATTGCGGAACGAGCACTCGTTCAATCGGTTGCCCGAGCCACCCGTAATCGTGACGGCTTGATGGTTCTCGAAGAACCTGGAAGCTTCGGCGCGGAGAGCCTCAACCTGACTGCCCAGCGCGTAGGCTTGCAACGCCACGCCACGGTTCGCACGGAACACGCAGTGCTCTACGAGCAGGGAGCAGTACTCCGTCGAGACAGCGCCATAGACGTTGCTCTCGTTGCCGTACTCCACGATGCATTGCTGCAGCACGGACCCGGAGACATAGGCGCCAGCGCTGTCGAACTGCGTGTCGAGCGCGTGATCCGTGAACCGGATCGAGTCCCAGCTCCCCGGCGCTCCGGCCGTGGACGTGAAGCGGACCGGCTGAGCCTGAGTCCCTCGCGCCACCAGCGCGCCCGCGCCCGAGTTGCCATCTCCGATGAAGAGCGACTGCCCGGCGGAGAGCTGCACCTCAACTCCAGGGTCGATCCTCAGCGTCGCTCCGCCGGTGACCGTGACGGTCGCCGTGAACTGATAGGGACTGCCCGCCAGGGACCAGTCCGTGTCCGCGGTGATGACGCCGCCGACGGTCGTCTGGGCGCGCAGCGGCTGAGCCACGATGGGGAGGACGACGAGCAGAAGTTGGGCGCGCATGGGGTCGGGCGGCGCGGCGCAACGCGCAGCGACGGCCTGCGTGAAGCGTCGTTCGGTCCGGCTCGCCACCGCGAAAGTGAGGGAATCTCGCGGCGTGGTCGCGCCCGACCGCGGTGGTGTTCGCGCTCGCCGAGTTTCGAACGCCTGCGTCGGCAGGCGCTCCGTGGCACGATGTGCGGCGCATGAGTGTGGCGCCGGGAGCCGATCGGTTGGCGCGCTTGAAGCAGCTCTTCGACGAATCCGTGGAGCTTTCGGCGCACGAGCGCGAGGCGTTCCTCGCGGCCCGCGCGGCGTCCGAACCGGAGCTGGCGAGCGAGCTGAGGGAGCTGCTCGAGCACCATGCCCGCGCGCAGGGCTTCCTCGAGGCCGGATTCGATGCGTCGACCGCCGCAGACGCCGCCGGTGGGCCGCGCCTCGACGGCCTCGAGCTGCCCGGCTATCGCCTCCACCGCGAGCTCGGCCGCGGCGCGGTGGGAGTCGTCTACCTGGCCGAGCAGCACGCGCCGCGACGACACGTCGCGATCAAGCTGCTGCGGTTGGACAGCCTCGGCGAAGAATCGCTGGCGCGCTTTCGCCGCGAAGCGCAGATCCTCGCACGCCTGCGCCATCCGGGGATCGCTCAGGTGTTGGAGGCCGGGCTGGCGAGCACGGTGCACGGCGAGCTGCCGTGGATCGCGCTCGAGTACGCCCCGGGCGAGCCGATCGACGCCTGGATCGCCGCGCGCTCGCCCGCGTTGCGCGAGCTCGTGGCGCTGTTCGTGAAGCTGTGCGACGCGGTCGACCACGCCCATCAGCGCGGTGTCGTGCACCGCGATCTCAAGCCGTCGAACGTGCTCGTCGATGCGCGCGGTGAGCTGCGCGTGCTCGACTTCGGGATCGCCCGACTCACCGAGGAGAGCGACGAGCCCACGGTGCGCACGCGCACCGGGGCGTTCCTGGGAACGCTCGCTTACGCTGCGCCGGAGCAGCTGTCCGCAACGCGCGCAGACGCGGACGCTCGGATCGACGTGCACGCTCTCGGCGTGATGCTGTTCGAGCTCGCCACGGGCGCCTTGCCCTATCCGATCGACGACACGCGCGTGCTCGAGACCATTCGCTCGATCACTCGCGATGAGCCGCTGACGTTGCGTCGCTTGCGTGCGGACGCGCCGATCGATCTCGAGACCATCGTGCGCAAGGCGCTCGAGAAGGACCCGCGCCGCCGCTACGCCAACGCCGGCGCGTTGCGTGACGACCTGCAGCGCTGGCTCGCCGGCCGCCCCGTGCTCGCGCGGCCGCCGAGTTCGCTCTACCAGGCGCAGATGCTCGTCCGGCGCCACCCGGCGGCGACGGCGGCAGCGACTGTCGCGATCGCGGGCCTGCTCGTCGCGGTCGTCGCGCTCTCCGTCAGCGGACGCAGGATCAAGACGCAGCTCGCCGAAACCGCGGGCGCGCTCGAGTCCGTGTCCGGCTTGCTGTTCGGGCTGGCGCCGAGGCTCGGATGGTCCGAGAGCGAGAGCGCCTCGCTCGCGCGCGTCGAACAGCTGCTCGCGCGGCAGATCGAGCGCGATCCCGCCAACCGGCGCCTGCTCCGCAGCCGCGCCCAGGCGCTGTTTCACCTCAGCGCTCTGGACGTACGCGCCGGCGCAGGGGCGCAGGCCTTCGCACGCGCCGACGACGCGCGGCGCATCCTCGAGCTGCTGGTCGAGTCGGATCCGTCGGACCTCGCGGCGGCCACGCTGCTCTCGCAGACCTACGCGCGGCTGGGCGAAGCGAGGCGCGAGCTCGGCGACCGCGAAGGTGAGCTCGCCTGGTCTGAGCGTGCGCTCGAGCTCGACGACGAACTCGTCGCCCTGCATCCCGGCGATTTCGAGCTCGTCGAGGACCGCGGCTGGAGCCTGACGCGGCTGGTCTCACTCGAGAGGCTGCGCGGGCAGGACGATCGGGCCTTCGAGCTTGCGATGCGCCGACTGGAGGAGGCGGCGCCGCTCGTCGCGGCTGAGCCCGACAACCCCAAGTACATCTACAACTACGCCGACGCTCTGCTCTTCGCGGCCGGCGGACATCGCGACCGCGGACAGCAGGACCAGGCGCGGCGCTATGCGGGCGAGATGCTGCGCCAGGCCCGCCGGCTGGTCGAACTGCAGCCCGACAACCGCGACTACGTGATGTGCCTGTTGATCTCCGCGCGCTGCGCGACGGAGATCGCTGTTTCGCAGGGCGACTGCGCCGCGGCAGCGGAGCACGCCCAGCTCGCGTTCGAGACGGCCGTCGAACGGGCGCTGCGCGAGCCGCGCAACCAGGACCACCCCTGGCACGTGCTGGAGATGGGCATGTACGTCGCGGACCTGGCGCCGCAGTCCGAGTGGCCCGAGCGCGCCACTCAGGTGCTCGCCGCGGTCGGCGCAGTCCTCGCGCCCTGGGATCGTGCGGCAACGCAGCCGCCCTCCGTTCAGTCGCTCCGCGCGTTCGTCGAACGCACGCGCCGCGAGCTCGAAACGCGCGGTCGATAGCGCCGATCGGCTCGTGGGCCCGCCCGGCCCAGCTCCACACTCGCAAGTGTCAGCGGCCCAACTCGCGGTGCAGCCACGCGCGCGCGAACGCCCAGTCGCGTTCGAGCACGCGCACCGTGACGCCGAGCAGCGTCGCGATCTCGCTCATGGAGAGGCCGGTGAAGAAGCGCAGCTCGACCACCCGCGCCAGACCTTCGTCGCGCTCTCGAAGCCGCTCGAGCGCCTCGGCCAGCGCGAGCAGGTCGACCTGCTCCTGCGCCTGGTCTGCGGTGAGTCCCGTCAGCGTGATCCGGCGCCAGCCCTCCCCACGTTTGCTGCGCCGCTCGCGTCGCGCCTGGTCGACCAGCACCTGCCGCAGCACGCGCGATGCGAGCGCCAGGAACTCGCGCTTGCCCAGGTAGCGGAAGTTCTCGAGTTGCGCGAGGCGCAGGAAGCACTCGTGGACCAGGTCGGTCGGATCCAGCGGCGAGTTGGGCCAGCGCGCGAGGTGGTCGCGCGCCAGGCGGCGCAGCGTGTCGTAGAGCGCGCGCGTGGCCTCGTGGCCCTCCGGCGCTGCGGGGACCGCATCCTGCGGCGCTGCTTCCTCCGATGACTCCCCCACGCGTTGGATGCTAGTTCGGGACTTGCGTGCCGAGCAACACGCGACTCCATGGCGGAGACGCCGACTCGCGCGCGGGGCTGCTAACCTCCCGGCGATGGCGGACCCTCGAGCGA
>CALKYE010000139.1 GCA_938003765.1 uncultured Planctomycetia bacterium | reverse complement strand
CTCGAGCTGCGGGAAGAACGCGAACAGGTGGCGGGTGAGTCGGACTTGGACCACGTGAGGGGCGCAGAGTAACCGCGGATCGCGCGGGTGGAATACGTGGCCAAACGCGTAGTTCGACGGCGACGCGAGTGATGCAGAACTTGAACGGTTCGGGAGGTGTGCGCGCGCCGCGACGGCGCACGACAACTCGTGCGGTCCCACGTAGCGATGGATGCGCCGCCTGCGGCGCGCGCATCCAGTCTCGACCGAAGACGGCGCGCGGCGGGCGCTCAGAGTTGCGCGGTGGTCGCACGCCCGCCAGCCGTCAGCGCATCAGCCTGCGCCGTCGTCGCGTAACTTTTCCAGTCCGGCGATCAGCGTCTCTCCCGGCGGTCCGACGGGTTCACGGGCCCATCGGGAACTGCAGCCCCGCTGACAGGTTGGAGCCCGTCGGCGCGCCCGCGTCGCGGAACCACGCCTGCACGAACACGGGACGACCCACGCTGTAGGTCGCGGCGAGCGTCGGATTGGCCGCGAGGTGCGCATTCCAATCCCAAGCGTAGAACCCGTCGCACGCGCCCTGCGCTCCGCTCGAGTTCTGCACCGGCAATCGGCCCGCCGACTCCATGCACAGGTAGCTCGTGTTGCCCGGCGCCCACGGCGCGACGCTGCCTGCGCCGAGGTTGAAGAACGCTCGCCCGACACGCTGACCCTCGGTGTTCGCCACCGAGATGATGAACCCGCTGCCGCTCGAGGCGCTCGGTGTTCCCACGCCCTCGATGAGCGGAGTGCAGCCGTTCGTTGTCAGCGCGGCGCGACAGAAGCGACAGGCGGGGCCGCTCGAAGCCAGGGCGAAGTCGCGCAGGTACAGATCGACGGCGTTCTCCAGATCGTGCTCGACGAGCGTGGTCGCGTAACTGGCGAAAGCGACGCGCGCGCCGTCTGGGGAGATCGCAGGGGCGAGGCTGCTCCAGTAGCCGCCGCTGCTGAACCCCGAGCCCGCGACTCCGCATGTCGATGCGCTCGCCAGTTCGGTCACACCGCTGTCGAGATCGTGGCGGTACACGTTCGTGAAGCTGTTCGAGATCCACTGCGCCGTGAAACCTGTTCGATTGGCCTCGAACGCGACACGGCGACCGTCAGCGGAGATCGAAGCGTGCGATGCGCCGCCGGCGCTGCCGCCGAGCGTCGCTGCGCTCACACACACTGTCTGCTGCAGCACGAGGTCGCGCACGAAGACGTCGCCGTTCGGCGCGTCGCCGCCGGGCGCCAAGTCCGACGCGCCGCTTTCGAACGCGACGTACCGGCCGTCCGCCGAGATCGAGGGGCTGCGTGCGGACGAGTTGGGATACCCGCCGCTCGGAGTCGCGCTCACGAGTTGCGTTGCGCCGCTCGCGAGCTCGTGCACGAACACGTCCCAGCCGTTGCCGCCGTTCGCGGGCAGGTTGTCGCCGGGCGTGAGGTTCGTCGAGGCGCTGTAGAACGCGACGAAGCGGCCGTCCGCCGAGAGCGCGGGGCCGAAGGCTCCGAACTCGGCGATCTCGCCACTCGAGGTGACGCTCACCACGCGGGTGATCGCGAGGGCGCGGTCGCGCATGAACACCTGCCCGCCGCCCGCACCGGGGACGAGGTTGCTCGACTGGCTGGTGAACGCGACGAAGCGTCCGTCGGCCGAGATCGAAGGCGCGCGCGAGTGACTCTGGCCGAGGACGCCCGCGCTCGACACGCTGACCAGCTCCGTAGTGCCCGCGAGCCGATCGCGCACGAACACGTCCGCCGCGAGGTTTGAGTCCCAGGCGACGAGGTTCGAGGAGTTCGACGAGAACGCGACGAAGCGCCCGCCATCGGACACCGAGGGCTCGTACCCGCCGAGACTCGATTGCGAGCCGCCAGCTCCCACGCTGGCGCGCTCGATTACGCCGCTCGCCAATTCGAGCACGAAGACATCGACGGTGGCGTTCGAGTCGCCGGGGACCAGCTGGGCCGCGCGGCTCTGGAACGCCACGTGGGTTCCGTCCGGCGAGTACGCCACCGCGATCGCGCCCGCGCTGTTGGCGCCCGTGTGGATCGCCGTCGAGAGCCGAGAGATCGACTGCGCCGTTCCAACGGCGCACAGCATCGACAGTCCAGTGATCGTTGAAAGCGCCCTCACGAACGGCCTCCTCCTGCAAGCGGGTTCCTGGGAATCGAGCAACGGCCGCTAGTCCGTGCGCCAGGGGGGGCCGAACGCCGACGAGTCGGCGAGCGGCGAGGCGCGGCCGCGTCTATTGCATGCCAGCGCTCGCCTTTCGGGTGCGCAGAGCACAGAAAAACCCGACCCGCGGGCGTCCGGGAGTCACCGGCCCGACGCCAGTCTCCCGCGCGAGTCAACGCGGGCGCCGGAAGCAGCGCGCGAGCGTGAGGTCCTGATCGCGGTAGGAGCTCTGCGCGCGACCTTCGGCGTACAGCTTCTCGGGCGATCCGCCGGTGCGGTAGAAGCGCAGTCGGAAGAACACCTGGCCGTCCTCGACGAGGAACGGCACGTCGTGCGCGC
>CALKYE010000138.1 GCA_938003765.1 uncultured Planctomycetia bacterium | reverse complement strand
CTCGTCACACGAAGCGCCTCTCCGGCGATCGACGCGCCCCTTTCTCGCCCCGGAACTGCCCTCCGAGGTGCGTCGCGCTAGCCCAGCGCCCCGCTTCTTGACCTCGCCCGTCGCGGTGGGGGCACCACGGGCCGCAATTGGTTGTGGGTGGGCACGCCGCCCACACAATCCCTGGTGGTCGGCCGGGGCTGGCGTCCCAGGACGAGCATCAAGTCTCTACGGCTCAACGACTTCCGACAAAAAAATCGCGCAAAAGCATTGCGAGCGGGCGCCCCCCTCGCGACTATTCGCGCGGGGCGAATTGGGACACTTTGGGACGCCCCGGGGAACCTTGGGATTGCATGGGCCGCCGCGCTGCGGACCCGCGATCCCCGCGCCCGGCTCTCCGGTGGTCGAGTCCAGCCTGTCCGCCAGTTCGCTGACCACGGGCCGCTGCGAGCGATTTTGAACCTGGGTCGGGTTCGGGCTCTCGGCGCACAGCGTGAGACCTCTGGGTGGCGCAGACCGCCCGATCGCCAGGCGGCGGAGTTGCCAAGACATGTGGCTGGGTGAATCGACACACACGCTCGATGACAAAGGGCGCTTGTCGATTCCGCGTCGACTGCTAGCGGGGCAAGACGTGGATCGCTCCGGCCGCGTCACGTTCGTCGTGACGGAAGGGCTGGAGGGTTGCCTGTTCGTCTTCACGGCGCCGGTGTTCGAGCAGGTCTCGTCGAGCGTGGACACGCGCACGTTCGCAGGCGCGGATGCGCGCGGACGTCAACGCCGCTGGTTCGGCAGCGCCGAGTACATCGAGCTCGACGAGAAGAACCGCGTCACGCTGCCGGAGAAGCTGGTCAAGTTCGCGGGCCTGTCTCGCGAAGTGGTGATCGTCGGAGTCGGTCAGCGCGCTGAGATCTGGCCCAAGCAGGTCTGGGAAGCCTACGAGCGCGAGCACGCTCGCGACTTGGAGCGACTCGACGAAGTGTCCAGTGGCGAGCGACCGGCGGACGGCGCCGGGGCGTGAATGGAGCGGCGCGCATGTGGGGGGCGAGTGTGGAACGAAACAACCAATCCGCTGCCGACGGGTCGGACGGCGCCGTGCATCGCCCGGTGCTGCCGCTCGAGATCCTGCGCGCGCTCGGCGGAGAGTCTCCGGCGACGCTGCGTGGCTGCATCGTCGACGGAACCGTAGGCGCCGGCGGACACTCTGCCTTGCTGCTCGCGCACTGCCCGCAGGTGACGCTCCTGGGTGTCGATCAAGACCCGCAGATCCTCGAGCATTCGGCGCGCGCTCTCGCGCCGTTCGGCAAGCGCGCACGTTTGCGCCATCGCCGCCTGAGCCAGCTCGACGCGCTGCTCGACCGCGAAGCGCCGCAGCGCGTGGTGGGCATGTTGTTCGACCTCGGCGCCTCGTCGCTGCAGCTCGACTCCGCCCTGCGCGGCTTCTCGTTCCAGGCCGACGGCCCGCTCGACATGCGCATGGATCCCGAGCGCGAGCGCACGGCCGCGGACATCGTCAACACTTGGGACGAAGAGGACCTGGCGGACCTGTTCTTCTACGAGGGCGGTGAGACGCGCTCGCGCAAGATCGCGCGCGCCATCGTCGACTCGCGCCGTCGCGCGCCCTTCCAGCGCACCGCCGCGCTCGCGGACCTGATCGAACGGACCGTCGGCGGACGCGGCGGCAAGCTGCACCCCGCCACCAAGGTCTTCCAGTCGTTGCGCCGCGCGGTGAACGAAGAGGGCGACGAGCTCCTCGCCGGACTCGCGGCGGCCGAACGCTGGCTCGTCGACGGCGGCCGTTTGGCCGTGATCAGCTTCCACGGAGGCGAGGACGCCGAGGTCAAGCGCTTCTTCGTCGAGGGCGCCGCTCGCGGAGCGTGGCGCGTGCTCACCAAGAAGCCGATCCAGCCTTCGCGCGACGAGCTGCACGCCAACCGTCGTTCGCGTTCCGCGCTCTTGCGTGTGGGCGAGCGTGTGCGCACCCAGGGAGGCCCTTCGTGATCCTGCGCGACGCGTTGGTGGGAGCGCTGGCGTTGACCGTCGTCGCCACGGCGCTGTGGACCTGCTGCGTGCAGGCCGAGAACCACCAGCGCGCGCGCGACCTCGCGCGGCTGCAGCGCGACTGGGAGATGCTCGAGGCCGCCAACGCTCAAGCGCAAGCGCGCGCCGACGCGCACGTTCCCGGTGTTTCGAATCGCGACCTGGACGTCACGCGCGACGAGGTTTCGCGGCGCCTGCGGCAGCGCCCGGGCAAGGCCAAGGTGCAGCCGTGACCGTGCGCGAGCACTTCAACTCGGCCTCCGGGCTGCGTCCCGCCGGAGTGTTCGGCGCGCTGGCCGCGTTCCTCGCACTCGCCGGTGTGTGGGTCGGCCGCGTTGCTCTGGGCGACTCCGCGCCGCGCAAGGTCTGGGAGCAGGAAGAGGTCGAGCCCGCGCCGGCCTTCACGCTGGTCGACCGAGACGATCGTCCGCTGGCGCTGTTCGTTCAGCGACTGGACCTGGTGCTCTCGCCCAACGCGATGTGGCAAGCGCACACGCCGCGGCGCATGGCCGAGCTCGTTCACGCGGTGCTCGAGCCCGAGTGCAGCGTCGACGAGTTGCTCGCGCGGATGCTGCCCGACGCGAAGGCGGGCGTCGTCACGGTCGCGCTGGCGCTCGACACCGAGCAGGCCGCGCGCGTCGAACGCTGGATCCTGTGCGGGAGCGCCGACGGAGTCGGTGAACTGCCGCCGATCGAGGGCATGTGGGTCGAGCAGCACCGCGACGGCTGGCGACTGTGCTGGGCGCCTGCGGAAGTGCTCGACGACGCGCAGCGCACGCAACGCGACGAGGCGCGCTTCAAGGGCAACCCGCTCAAGTGGTCGCGCCACATCGCCGACGGTCTCGCGCAGGCGCTGCTCGGAGAGAGCGCGGTCGCGGTGGGCGGCGACGAGCTCGAGCTCCAAGAGCAGCGCGCCCAGATCTGGAGCGTGCTCCTGCCCAGCACCTGGTGCGTCGCCGTGCGCGGCTTTCCCGCCGAGCGCGCGCCGCAGCTGGTCGAACTGCTGGCCGCAGAGCACGTGGCCCATCACCAGATGCGCGTCGAGCGCGGACGCGACCGTCGCCACCCGACCGGACGCTTCGAGGTGCTCGGCGACTGGAACTTCATCGATCGCGCGCAGGCGCGTCGACGCGCGCTGGCGAGCTGGGGCATCGAGCCGGACTCGATCCGCAGCCAGTCCGACTACGACGCGCTGCTGGCGAGTCTGCTGCCCGAGGAACTCGAGCAGCTCGACGCGGACGCCTGGGGCTGGCTGGCTCACCCGCTTCCGATCAACGGTCTCGAGCGCGCTTGCGACGCGCTGCTCGCGGATGCGCAGCTCAGCTTCGAAGTCGACGCGACGCGCGGGCTGTTCCAGTTCCGCCGCGAGCGCTCAGTGCGCGCGCGCCAGTCGCTCTCGTACTTCCTCGAGTCCACCGAGTCCGCGCCGCCGCCGGTCGTGCGCACCACCTTCGACGTGGCGCTCGCGCGTCAGGTGCGTCTGGCGCTCGACGACGCGATGGAGACGCACAAGCCCGCGGTCGCGATGGCGATCGTGGTCGAACTCGCCACGGGCGACGTGCTCGCCGTCGACGCGCGCTCGGCCTACCACCTCGGCGGCTTCGCGCCGCTGTTCCACGAGTTCACGCCCGGCTCGACCTTCAAGGTCAACGTGATGGCCTGCGCGCTCGAGCACGGCGTCGTGCGCCCCGGCGATGAGTTCGACGTCGGCCAGCGCTCGTACCGCCTCGGCAAGCGCACCATTCACGAAGCCGAGTCGAGCAAGACCGGCGTGCTGAGCGTCGCCGAATGCCTGGCCCACTCGGTGAACGCCGGGCTGGCGCAGATCGGCGTGATGGTGCCGGACGCGTTCCTGCGCGAGAAGTTCCTGGCGCTCGGCTACGCCGCGGCGCCGCACAGCTCGCTCGGCGGCGAGCGCGCCGGCTACTTGCCCGCGCTGCCCTGGAAGCGCGACTGGACGCACGCGTCGATCTCGTTCGGCCACGAGCTCAAGGTCACGCTGTGGCAGCACGCGGCGGGACTCGCGGCGATCCTGCGCGGAGGCGAGCGCGTTCCGCTGCGCGTGCTGGAGCGCGTCGAGCAACTCGGGCGCGAGCACGTCACTCCGCGCGAAGTCGGCGAGCGCGTCTTCTCGCAACGCACCTGCGACCAAGTGCGCGACATGATGCGGCTGGGCGCGCAAGAGGGCACCGGTCGTGTCGTCGCGTCGCGCGAGCTCGCGCCGGGCATGGACCTGGGCACCAAGACCGGCACGGCGCAGAAGGTGCCGAGCGAGTTGTGCGTGCACGTCGAGCTGGCGCACAACGTCGAGCACCACGAAGCGGGGACGAGCTGCTCGCGCGCCTGTCGGGCGCGTTTGAAGGGCGCGGCCAAGCCCCACGGAACCTGCTACACCTCGTCGATGTGCGTGTGGGGCGCCCGCGAGGGCGACTCGCGCGAAGTGATGGTGCTGGTGGTCGTCGACGAGCCGCGCGGCGAGGCCAAGTACGGCTCGCGCGTCGCTGGCCCGACGGCGCTGCGCATCCTGCGCGAAGCGCTGGGCGTGACGCGCCACGGCGAGCCGCTCACGCCGACCCTGTTCGAAGAGTTCGCGCCGTCCGCGGAGCGGAGCCAAGCGGGCTTCGACGCGCCGTGGGCCCAGGAGGAGCTCTAAACCATGCGCCTCGCGGAACTCGCACAGCGCCACGGCGGCGTGCTCGAGGGCGAGATCGGCGTCGAGATCGCCGACGTCGTGCTCGACAGCCGCACCGCGAGCTCGGGCGCGCTGTTCTGCGCGCTGGGGGGCGGTGCGCGAGACGGCGCTCAGTTCGTCGGCGACGCGTTGCGCCGCGGAGCGGTCGCAGTGCTCGCCAACGAACGGCCGAGCATCGCCGCGCCCGCGCTGTGGCTGCACGAAGCGCCGCGCGCGACGGCTGGCCGCGCTGCGTCGAGCGTCTACGGCGATCCGTCGCGCGGCATGTTCGTCGCCGCCGTGACCGGCACCAACGGCAAGACCACCACGGCGCACCTCATCGCGCAGCTCCTCGCGCACTGCGGGCGGCGTCCCGGCGTGCTCGGCACTGCGGGCAACCGTCTCGCCGACGGGCGCTGGAGCGCGGCGACGCACACCACGCCCGACGCGCCGAGTCTGCACCGCCTGCTCGCGCGGCACCGCGACCTGGGCGGAGACGCGATCGCGCTCGAAGCGAGTTCGCACGCGCTCGACCAGGAGCGACTGGCGGGCGTCGCGATCGACGTGGCGGTGTTCACGAACCTCACGCGCGATCACCTCGACTACCACGGCGACATGGAGCGCTACGCGCGCGCCAAGAGCGAGCTGTTCGCCGCGCTCGGCCCGGGCGCGTTCGCCGTCGTCAACGCCGACGATCCGGCCTCACAACTCATGACGCGCCGCGCCAGCGAGGCCGGCGCGCGCGTCTTCACGTTCAGCACCACCTCTCGCGCCGACCTGCGCGCTTCTTCGATCGAGGTGGCCCCCGATGGCGTCCGTTTCCAGGTTGAAGGGATGGGGATCTCTCAACGTTGGACGTCGTCGTGTCTGTTGGGCCGCTTCAATGTCGAGAACGCGCTGGCAGCGCTGGCCGCGGTGCTCGTGTCGGGAGCGAGCCCTCTCCACGCGTTGGAGGGGCTCGCCTCCGTCTTGCCGGCGCCCGGCCGCATGCAAGCGGTCGCGGCGCCGGGACGCGGTCCGGCGGTGGTGGTGGATTACGCCCACACCGACGATGCCTTGCGGAAGGCTCTCGCGACGCTGCGCGAGAGCGTGCCCGCGGACGGTCGCTTGATCGTCGTGTTCGGCTGCGGCGGCGATCGCGACCGCGGCAAGCGTCCGCTGATGGGCGCGGTCGCGAGCGAGCTGGCCGACGTGGTCGTGCTGACCAGCGACAACCCGCGCAGCGAGTCGCCCGCCGCGATCGTCGAGGAGATCCGCGCCGGAGTGCGCGGCTCTCGCGCGCAGGTTCGCGAGCAACTCGACCGGCGCGCCGCCATCGCGGAGGCGCTCGGGCTCGCGCGCCGCAGCGACGTCGTGCTGATCGCCGGCAAGGGGCACGAGACGACTCAGACCATCGGGGCGAAGAGCGAGCCGTTCGACGACCGCGCGGTGGCGTTGGAGCTGCTCGGCGCGGCGCAGGGGAGCGTGACGAGATGATGCAAGTGCGCGACTTGCTCGAGCAGACCGGCGCCGTGCTGATGAACGGCGACCCCAAGCGCTGGATCCACGGCGTGAGCACCGACACGCGCACGCTGCGTCCGCACCAGTTGTACCTGGCGCTGTCGGGCCCCAACTTCGACGGCAATCAGTTCGCGCCGCAGGCGCGCGCGATGGGAGCGGGCGCGCTGCTGTTGCGCTCGGATGGCGAACTCGACCGCGGCAAGCTCGGCGACACGCCGGTGGTGCTGCACGAGGAGCCGCGCCGCGCGTTGACCGAACTCGCGCGCTGGCATCGCTCGACGCTCTCGATCCCGGTCATCGGCATCACGGGCTCGTGCGGGAAGACCACGACCAAGAACATCCTCGCGCAACTGCTGGCGACGCGGCTGCGCACCGTCGCGAGCCCCAGCTCGTTCAACAACGACGTCGGCGTGCCGCACACCGTGCTGCTCGCCGATCACACCACGCAGGCGCTGGTGGTCGAGATCGGCACCAACGCGCCGGGCGAGATCGCCGGCCTGTGCGAGATCGCGCGTCCGACCTGCGGCGTGATCACGAACATCGGCGCCTCGCACCTCGAAGGCCTGGGCTCGATCGCCGGCGTCGCGCGCGAGAAGTCGTCGCTCTTCGCCAGCCTGCCCGACGACGGCTTCGCGGTGCTCAACCTCGACGCGCGCCACGTCGACGTCCAGCGCGCTGCGACTCGCGCTCGCATCATCACGATCAGCGTCGACGGAGAGGGCGAGCTCAACGCGACCGACGCGTTCTTCCACGCCGGCGGCGCGACCTTCCGGCTCGGACGCCACGAGGTCACGTCGCCGCTGCTGGGCGTGCACAACATCTCGAACCTGCTCTCCGCGCTCGGAGTGTGCGTCGGTCTGGGCCTGAGCATCGAGGAGATGCTGCCCGCGGTGTGCGAGCTCAAGGCGAGCGGCCGGCGCATGGAGCGCCACGAGCTGAACGAGCTGGTGGTGTTCGACGACACCTACAACGCCAACCCCGAGTCCGCGCGCGCCGCCGTGCGCGTGCTGGCCGGCTTGCACGGACGCGGACGTCGCGTGCTCGTGCTGGGCGACATGCTCGAGCTGGGACCCGACAGTCCCGAGTTCCACCACGCCATCGGCGCCGACGCCGCGCGCGCCGGCATCGACCTGATCGTGCTGGTGGGGGAGCTGACCAAGGCGTCGGCGGCGGGCGCGCTCGAGGCGGGCATGCCGGCGTCGCGCGTGGTGCACCTGCCCACGGTCGAGCGCGCCATCGAGCGCATCGGCGACTTGCTCGCTCCGCGCGACACGGTGCTGTTCAAGGCCAGCCGTCGCAGCGCGCTCGAGCGCATCGTGGAGCACTTGCGGCGCGTGCACGGAAAGGCGGAGGCCTAGGCGATGGTCCCCGCGCTGTTCGACGAACTCCTGGGCTCGGCGCTGCTGCGCTACATCTCCTTCCGCGTCGCGGCGGCCGCCCTCACGGCGTTCGCGCTCGCGCTGTGGTGGGGCGGGCCCGTGATCCGTTGGCTGCGCGCGCACAAGGTCGGCGAGGACGTCACCAAGACCGACAGCGCGGACCTGGCGAAGATGACCGAGCAGATGGGCAAGAAGAACACGCCCACGATGGGCGGGAGCTTCTTGATCGCCTCGCTGCTCGCGAGCGTGCTGCTGTGGGCGCGCCTCGACAACTTGCACGTCGTGCTGGGCGTGTTGCTCACCAGCGGCTTCGCTGCGGTGGGCTTCGTCGACGACTTCAAGAAGCTGACGATCCCCAAGTGCAAGGGGCTCAGTCGGAGCGCGAAGATGCTGGGCCTGTCCGTGGTGGCGCTGTCGGTGCTCGGCGCGCTCGCGTTCTACGCGCACGACACGGGCCGCTCGACGCTGCTCTCGCTGTACCCGCCGTTCCTCAAGAACCTGCGCATCGACCTGTTCGCGCTCGGCGCGCTGGGCGTCGTGCTGTTCCTCGGCTTCGAGTGGTTCGTCGTCGTCGGCTCGGCCAACGCGGTGAACATCACCGACGGACTCGACGGTCTCGCCGCGGGTTGCGCTGCGATCTGCGGTCTGGCGCTGCTGGTGTTCTGCTACGTGACGGGCCGTCCCGACTGGACCGGCTACCTCAACCTCCCGCACGTGAGCGCGGCCTCCGAGATGGCCGTCGTCGCCGCCGCCATGTGCGGCGCGTGCATGGGCTTTCTGTGGTTCAACGCCTTCCCGGCGAAGGTCTTCATGGGCGACTCGGGCTCGCTGCCGCTGGGCGGACTGCTCGCGTGGATGGCGCTGGTCTCCAAGCAGGAGCTGGTCCTGCCGCTGATCGCGTTCGTCTTCGTGGCGGAGCTGCTCTCCAGTTGGATCCAGGGCCGCTACTTCAAGCTCACCGGCGGCAAGCGCGTCTTCAGCGTCGCTCCGCTGCACCACGGTCTGCAGTTGTACGGCGCGGTGTTCGAGCTCCCCGCCGAGCTCAAGCAAGCGCGCGCCGCGCACCGCTGGCACGAAGTGACCATCGTGATCCGCTTCTGGATCCTGTGCGCGGCCTGCGCGATGGCGAGTCTGGCTCTGCTCAAGGTGCGTTGAACCATGACCGCTTCGCTGCACGAACCCCTGGCTCCGACGCTCGCTGCGCGCCCCGCGCGGCGCGAGCGCCAGTTGACCTTCGTCGAGTACGCGCAGGCGCTCACCGAGCGCGCGCGTCAACTCGATCCCAGCGGCCCGGCCACGGCGCTGTTGTGCATCGTGCTCGCGCTGTCGGCGATCGGCATGGTCGTGCAAGCCAGCCACGCGGCGACGACGCTCAGCCAGGCGCAATTCCACGCCGAGCTCACCAGCCAGGCCTGGTTCCGCTTCGCCGGCGTCGTGACGTTGCTCGTCGCAGCGCGCGTTTCGCCCGCCGGCTTGCGCCCGCTCCTGCCCGCGCTGTGGGCGGTGATGATCGTGCTGCTCGTGCTGGTGTTCGTTCCGCCGCTGGGCAAGGCGATCAACAACTCCAACCGCTGGCTCGAACTGGGCGGGCTCAGCTTCCAGCCTTCGGAAGTCGCGCGCCTGTTCGTCGTGATGTTCGTCGCCGACCGCTGCGTGCGCTTGGGCGAGCGCGTGTGGGAGCTCCGCCGCGGAGTCGCGCCGACGCTCGCGCTCGGACTCCTTCCGGCGGGACTGGTGCTGATCGAGACCGACCTCGGCGCCGCCTCGCTGATGTTGATGGCCGTGTTCGCGACGCTGTGGGTCGCCGGCGCGCGCACGGGGCACGTCTTCACGCCGCTGCTCGTGTTCGGCCCCGCGATGGGGATCATCGCTTACGTCTCGCTGGCCTACATCCGTCGGCGCATCGAGATGTTCCTCGGGCTGACGCACAACCAGCAGGTGGCCGACTCGTTCGCGGCGATCGCCGGCGGCGACTTCCTCGGGCAGGGGCTGGCGCGCGGCATGGCCCGCAACCAGGGCGTGCCGTACCTCGAGAGCGACTTCGTGTTCGCGCAGATCGGTGAGGAGTTCGGCTTCGCCGGCATGCTGCTCGTGCTCGCGCTGTGGGCCGCGTTCCTGTGGAACGGCCTCAAGCTCGTGCTGTCGATCAAGGATCGCTTCGAAGCGCTCGCGAGCTTCGGTCTGCTGTTCTCGACCCTGCTGCAGGCGACGCTGCACATCTGCGTCGTCGCCGGCCTCGCGCCGCCCAAGGGCATGACGCTGCCCTTCATCTCGCACGGCGGCACTTCGCTCATCGCCTCATCGCTGGCGGTGGGGCTCGCCATCGGCGCCGCGCGCCGCAGCCGCAACGCACAACTGACTCCGGCCCCGCTGGAGCCCAGTTCCCGCTCGTCCCTCTCGAATTCTCTCGTCTCCTGACGGAGGCCATCACCATGCAGAAAATCGAACGTTACGGCGTCTTCGCCCTGGTCTTCCTGCTCGTCACGATCCTCGCGGTCTCGCTGTGGGGGGAGGGCAAGGACAGCGGCCTGTTCCCCTGGAACAAGAACAGCGCCGGCAGCGACAAGCAGGCTCAAGCCGATCGTCCGCGTCCGCGCGCTGCGGGTCCCCAGCAGACCCCGCAGCAAACTCCGCAGGCCGGTCAGACCCCCGCCGCCACGCCGGGTGACGCGGCTGCGCAGCGTCCGCGCGCAGGCGCGCTCGAGCTCTCCGGCGAGAACGCCGATCCGGTGGCCGCGCAACTGCGCGCCCAGCGCATCGCCCTCGCGCAGCAACGCCGCGCCGAGCAGCAAGCGGCCGCGCAACAGCAGCCCGGCGCTCAGAATCCGCTGCCGACGCCGGGCGACGTCGCGCTGGTCGATCCGTTCGCGCTGAACGCGGCCGCGACCAACGCGCCCGCGACGGAGCAGCCGCTCCAAGGCCAGGTCGGCGCGCCCGCGTTGCCGGTCACCGAAGGCGCCGTCGCGCGCCCGAACCCGGCCCTCACCGCGCCGACCGTGCGTCAGAGCACCGGCGCCGCTCGGAGCTACGTCGTGAAGAGCGGTGACACGCTCGGCGAGATCGCGCGCCGCGAACTCGGCGCGAGCGCGCGTTGGACGGAGATCGCCGCGCTGAACGGCAACCTCGATCCCAAGCGGCTGCGCAACGGCATGACGCTCAAGCTCCCGGTCGGTCCGGCTGCGACGGGCGCGGGCGCCGGCGCGCCGAACGTGGCTGCAGCTCCGGCTCGCACGAACACCGCAGCGCGCAATTACACCGTGCGCAGCGGCGACACGCTGAGCGCGATCGCAGCGCGCGAACTGGGCAGCGCCGAGCGCTGGAACGAGATCGCGGCGCTCAACCCGCGCCTCGACCCCACGCGCCTCTCGGTGGGCGCCGTGCTCGCGCTCCCCGGCGGCGCTGGGAGCGGCGCGCCCGCGTCGCGACCGGTCGCGCTCGACGAGCGTCGCTCGGTGGCCGCCGCGCCGCGCACGGCGTCGAAGTCGAAGGTCCAGTAACTCGACCCACGAGGATCAAGCTGTGAACGAGCGACTGCGCGTGGCGATCGTCACCGGTTGCCTGTTCGTGATCGGGCTGCACCTCAAGCAGGGCGCACGGCTCCTGCGCGAGGTGTGGCAAGGTCCCTACGGCGAGGCGTCGGCTGACGACGCCTCGCTGGCGAGCCCGCGGCCCGCGTCCGAGCCGGTCGAGCTGCTCGCGATCGCGCGGGGCTCCTCGCGCTGACATGGGCCCACTGAGCACCGAGCGCAGCGGGCGACGCGCGCGGACCTCGATGGACTTGGCCGATCCGGCGGGCGACGCTGGGCGGCCCATGACGAGTCCGCAGACGTCTCGAGACGATGCCTCGGCCGAGCTGCGCCGCCGTGTGAGCCGCATGCGCGTGGCCTTCGCCGGCGGTGGAACCGGCGGGCACATCGCGCCCGGCCGCCACCTGCTCGCGCACGTGGGGGGCGAGCTCGAGCACGTGCTGTGGTTCTGCACAGGCCGACCGGTCGAGGAGCGCGCCTTCGCCGGGCTGCGCGGCGCGCAACGGGTCGCGCTCGACCTCGAGCCGGAGTCCGGAGGCGCGCCGAGCACGGCGCGACTGGCTCTGCGCGTGCTCCCGTGCTTCCTGCGCGCGCGGGCCGAGCTGGTGAAGGCGCGCAGCCAAGTGCTGCTCGGCCTGGGCGGCTTCACTTCGCTGCCGGCGGTGCTCGCGGCGCGCTCGCTGCGGATCCCGGTCGCGCTGCTCGAGATCAACGCCGCCGCCGGACGCGCGACGCACTGGCTGGCGCCGCTCTCCGCGCGCACGTTCCACGCCTGGCGCTCCACGCTGCCGGGCGGTGAGCCGACCGAGCGCGACGTGTGGAGCGGCCCGCCGCTGCCGCCCGCGCTCGCGACCGCGGATCGGAGCGCCGAGGCCCTCGCTCGCGCGCGCGCCGCCTTGGGTTTCGACCCGGCGCGACCCCTGCTGGTCGTATTGGGCGGCAGTCAGGGAGCGCGTGGTCTGAATCAGTTCGTCGCGAAGCACGCGCCGATCTGGACCGCGCACGGCTTGTCGGTGCTGCACCAGACCGGGCCCGGTCGCAGCGCGGAGGGCGCCGCCGCCCGCGCCGGATACACGGCCGTGGAGTTCTGCGACGACGTTCCCGCGGTTCTGCGCGCGGCGACGGCGGTGCTGTGCCGCGGAGGCGCTTCGACGCTGGCCGAAGTCGCGGCGGCGCGCTGCCCCGCGTGGGTCGTGCCCTATCCGCACCACGCCGACCGGCACCAGGAGCGCAACGCGCGCGCGCTCGGCGCCGGCGTGGTGATCCAGGACGAAGCGCGACTCGACGAGGCCTTCGCGCGCGAGATGCTCCAGCACCTCACCAGCGCCGCGTCGCGCACGCTCAGCGAGCGCTCGCACGCCCTCGCTTCGGCGCTGCCGCTCGATGCGTGTGAGCGCATCTGGCGCGAGCTGACCAGCCTGCCGCGGCGCGTCTGACGCCGCGCGGCGACGCGCAGGTGCTTGTCTCCGCGCGTCAGAATCCTTCAAGTACTCCGATGATCGACGAGTTCTCCGGCGCCGATGCGCGCCGCGCGGTGAGCATGACCTCCGCTCCTCCTCCGACGCCGGCCCGCGCGCTCTTGAGCGGCTTTCCGCGTCGCGTTCACCTCCTCGGCGCCGGCGGCGCCGGCGTTTCGGCCATCGCGCGTCTGCTCGTCGACCACGGACACGTCGTCAGCGCGCACGATCGCAGCGAGAGCGAGCACACGCGCCGACTGCGCGAGTGGGGCGTCGCGCTCGAGATCGGCCCGCAGCAAGGCGCGCGAGTTCCGCACGATGCGCAGTTGCTCGTGCGCTCGGCAGCGGTGCCCGGCGACGACTCGAGCGTCCGCAGTGCGCTGGAGCGCGGCGTGCCCGTGCTCAAGTACGCCGAAGCCCTCGCGCGCGTCGCGCCGAAAGGCCGTACGCTCGCCATCGCCGGCACGCACGGCAAGACCACGACGTCGTGGATGACGTACTACGCGCTGCGCGGCATGGCGGACGAGAGCGCGGTCGGCGAGATGCGCGACGGCGCGTCGCTCGCTCCCGGCGCGATCATCGGCGGCGCCTGCCGTCGCCTCGCGACCAATGCGCTCACGCCCGGCGCGCGCGGTTGGTTCGCCGTCGAAGCGTGTGAGTACGACCGCTCGTTCCTGCACCTCTCGCCGCAGGCCGCGGCGATCACCAACATCGAGGCCGACCACCTCGACTACTACGGTTCGCTCGACGCCATCAAGAGCGCGTTCATGCGCTTCGCGGACCGCGTCGCGCAGAACGGCGTGCTCGTGCTCGGACGCGACGTGCCGCGCGGCGTAGAGACCGCTGCGCGCTGCAAGGTCTGGCGCCTCGGCCGCGACCTCAAGGTGCGCCTGCTCGGTGAGCGCTCCGGCTACTTCTCCTTCGAGCTCGAGGGACCGGACTTCAGCTCGGGCCCGGTCGAGCTGGGCGCGCCGGGACACTTCAACGTCGACAACGCCGCGTGCGCGTTGGGACTCGCGGTGGCGGCGGCGGCGTCGGCGCACGGGCTCGACCTGCAGACCGCCGCGCGAGCCGCGGCGCGATCGCTCGCGCGTTACGAGGGCGCGCAGCGGCGCTTCGAGCGCTGGGGCGAGGCCGGCGGCGCGGCGCTGGTCCACGACTACGCGCACCATCCGACCGAGGTCCGCGTGACGCTCGAGACCGCGCGCCGCGTGTTCCCCGGCCGCGCGCTGCACGTGCTCTTCCAACCGCACCAGCACTCGCGCACGGCGCATTTCCTCGAGGAATTCGCCCAGTCGCTGCGGCTGGCGGACCACGTCGTCGTCGCCGACGTCTACGGCGCGCGCGCGCACTTGGGCGAGCGCTCCGCCGGCTCGCCCGAGCTCGTCGAGCGCCTCGTCGGCTTGGGCGTGCAGGCTCGCGCCGGCGGCGATGCGGCCGCGGCGGCCCGTTGCGCGGCGGAGTCGATTCGCGCTCCCGCCGCGCTGCTCGTGCTCGGCGCAGGCGATATCGTGCGCGTGCAAGATGATCTCCTCGCCCTCTTGGCCGATCGCAGCGCTTCCTGACGCGGAGCTCGGCGCGCGCACCACGATGCGCGTCGGAGGACGCGTCGAGTGGCTGCTCGAGCCCGCGACGCCGGATGAGTTCGTCGCGGCAGTCAACGCGGCGCGCGAGCAAGGCTACGAGCCGCGCATCCTCGGCGGCGGCGCGAACCTGATCGTCGACGACGGGCGCCTGAGCGGCGTCGTGATCGCGACCGATCGCCTCAAGCG
>CALKYE010000137.1 GCA_938003765.1 uncultured Planctomycetia bacterium | reverse complement strand
GCAGCGGCGCGGCGCCGACTCCTGGGCTCCTGCTGAAGTCCGCGACGCGGCTCGAGACGTGGTTTGCGAACCCGGCTGGAGAGTGGAGCAAGCGCTGGGATCGATCCATCGAGTGGTTGCACACCGTCGCCGGCCTGTTCGATCTCGATTCCGACGGCAGACCAGAGCTGGTCGAGTGGGTGGGTGGCGACGGCTTCGCGGTCTCACGCGGGACGTCCGATGGCGGCTTCGGCCCGGCCACGCTTCACGACGGCGCCTTCGCTGCGTCGCGCATCTCCGCCGCAGACGTGAACGAGGACGGCCGCGTCGATCTCGTCGTTGCGGTGAGTCTGGGTGGGCAACCCATTCCGACCTATGCGCTGCGGGTGTTCGCGCAGGACTCCGACTTGCCGGGCCGCTTCTGCGCCGGCGCCAGCGCGCTCGGCAACTGCACGCCGCAGATCGGATTCCGCGGGCAGCCCTCGGTCGGCCCCGCGAGCGAGTTCGAGGTGAGCTTCGAGGCGCTTCCCGGCGGAGCGCGCGGCGAGCTGATGTACAGCGTCGCGGGCGCCTCGCTCCCGTTCGCGGGCGGCACGCTGTGCGTCGGAATGCCGCGCGGCCGAATCAGCGGTCTGCGCACTGCCGCTGCTCCGACCGGAACGTGTTCGCAGTCGGCGACCGTGGACTTCCTGCGCTGGCTGCGCAGTCCGGTTGGATCGGCGTTCACGCCGGGGACGCACGTCGTCGTGCAGGGCTACTTCCGCGCCGGTTCGTCTCACGCACTCAGCGACGCGATCGACTTCACCGTGCTGCCGTAGCCGCGCGGCGTGTCATCGGCAGAGTGCGACGTCACTTCTCGACGCGACTTCACGCTCCCAGATGCGCAGAAGCGCCGCCCCGCCGCCCGAACCGCAGGTGATAGAGCGCTTGTCTCGTTTCACTCCGGACGTGTGGAGCGACATCGGCGCCGTCCGTACGCTCCGCCGTGCATGAGCTACGCGCACTTCGATCGCCGTTCGGTCTTGTTGCTCGCTCTCGGCGCAACGATCGCGAGTTGTCGCACATCGATGAGCGAACCACGCGCCGCAGAGCTCGAGCGCGAACTGGCGCGACTGGAGAGCCGCGGACGCCTGGGAGTCGCCGTGCTCGACACGCGCGATGGCAGGGTGGTCGGGAGGCGGCTCGACGAGCGCTTTGCGCTGTGCTCGACGTTCAAACTCGTTCTCGCGGCGATGGTGCTGCAACGCGCGGAGACGGGCGGGCGCGCGCTCGCCGAGCGCGTGAGCTTCGGCAAAGGGGAGCTGGTCTCGCATGGGTCCGTGACGCGCGCGGCTGTCGAGGCCGCGGCGGCGCGCGGAGAGAGCGTCGCGGAGCTGAGCCTCGGCGAGCTTGCACGAGCCGCTCAGACCTCGAGCGACGGAGTGGCCGCGAACCTGCTGCTTCGCGACTTCGGCGGTCCGGCGGGGCTCACGCAGTTCTGTCGAGAGCGCGGCGATGCGATCACGCGGCTCGATCGCCTCGAGCCGGAGATGAACGACGTGCTTCCGGGCGACGAGCGCGACACCACGTCACCGCGCGCGATGGCGGAGCTCGTCGCGCGGCTGCTCGGAGGCGAGCTCGCTCCGGCTGCGCGAGACACGCTGCGTCGGTGGATGATCGAGACCACGACCGGCGCAGCGCGAGTTCGCCGTGGACTTCCACCCGAGTGGATCGCCGGCGACAAGACCGGCACTGGAGGCGGCGCCGGCATCACCGTGAAGTGCAACGACGTCGTGTGGATCGAGCCCCCAGGGCGCGCGCCGCTCGTCGTCGCCGCGTACTACGACACGGGCGAGGTCGCCGAGTGGCCGAGCGACGCCGACCAGGAAGTGCTGGCCGACGTCGGTCGCTGTGTAGCGCGATGGTGCTGAGGCTCGCAGAGCGCTGAGTCGAGCGCTCTGTTCTCTTCCTCGCCCCGGAGACCGCGCCAAGTCGGACCCGCAGCCGACTCGGCGGCGAGTGCGCTTGGCGCGGAGTCAGCGAGTCCGAGTCACCGGGGCCGAGTCACTGGGCCCGACTCACCGAGCCCGACTCACGGGTTCATCTCGATCGCCAGCGCGTTGCTGAGCGAGCTCGACTTGGGGCTGGCCGGATCGCGATACCAGCCTTGCGCATGGATCGTCGTCCCCGCGGAGAACGGCGCTCCCAGCGCGCCGCTGTTCGCGCTCACGAAGCTGTTCCAGTTGAGCTGGAGCTGGCCGTCGCACGCGTTCGACGACCCGCCGGTCAACTGCACACCCGTCCGCTGCACGGGCAACTTGACGCAGAAGCTGCTGGTCGACGCGCCCCACGGGAGCGAGCCGAGGTCGGGATTGTCGATGCTGTAGAAGATCATTCCGGCGCGCTGGCCATCCACGTCGGTCACGCGGATCAGGAACTGCGAAGCCGCGGACGCGCTCGGTGCGCCGATCGGTTGAATCGACGGGACACAACCGATGCCGCTCGTACCGGAAGTGCAGTAGACGAGCGAGAGCGCGCCGGGCTCACTGATGTACTCCCGCTCGAACTGCCCTGCTGCGCCGCCGACCAAATCGGTGGCGAGAGAGCGGAACGCTACGACCTTGCCGTCAGCGGAGAGGTCGGGGTTGCTGCTCGAGCCAGTCGCGCTCACGCCATCGGAGTTCACCGACACCAACCGGTTGACGCCGGTGGCGCGGTCCCACATGAACACATCGGTCGTGCCGTTGTGATCGTTGGAGGTCAGATCGCGCGCGGCGCTCTGATAGACCACGACGCTCCCGTCAGCGGAGATGATGGGACCCGAGCTACTCGCGTTCCCAGACACGCCGCTCGTGGCGAGGCTGATGAGTGTGGTCACGCCGGAGACTCGGTCGCGCAGGAAGACGTCGTGCGCTCCGTTCCAGTCGCCGATCACAAGGCTCGACGCAGAGCTCGAGAAGGCGATGTAGCGGCCGTCGTCCGACGCGACGCCTGTGCCGACGGACAAGTACGAGGGCGTCAAAATGTCCTGCGTGATGAGCTCGGTGACACCGGTCAAGAGGTCGCGCACGAACAGGTCGTCGCGCCCGTTGGTGTCGCCTGGCACGAGATCGCTGGCGGAGCTCTGGAACACTACGAAGCGCCCGTTCGCGGAGATCGTCGCGGTCTCGCAGTGGTTGTTGCCGGGCAGACCGCCGGGAGTCACGCTGACGCACGTCACCGCGCCACTCGCGCGGTCGCGCACGAAGACGTCCTTCTTCACCAACGTGTCGCCGGGCGTGAGGTTCGAAGCGAACGACAGGAACAGCAGGCGTTGACCGTCGCCCGAGAGCGAGTGGTGGGTGCACACCTGGTTGGGTTCGACGCCGCCCGGACCGAAGTTCTCGCGCGTCGTCGTTCCAGCGGCGATGTCGCGCACGAAGATGCCACCGAATTGCCCCGGAGCGCCGGGAACGAGCGTCGTCGATCCGCTGAAGAAGGCCACGAGGTTGCCGTCTGCGGACAAGCTCGGAGCCGTCGAGGCTGCGTCGCCTTGAACACCCGTGCTGCTCACGCTCGCAAGGCGGGTGATGTGCAGCAGCCGGTCGTGCACGAACACGTCCTCCCGCAAGTTGGTGTCTCCAGCGACGAGGTTGCTCGCGAGACTGGAGAAGGCGAAGAATCGCCCGTCGGCAGAGAGCGTTCTGCGAGGTGGGCTGGTGTTCGTGACCGTGCTGTTCGGGTCGACGCCGCCCGGCGCCAGTTCGATGCGCTTGATCACGGACTGCGCCGCGTGCGACGCGAGGGACAACGCGATGCTGGCGCCGCCGACCGTCAAGAGACGTTCGATCTTCATGGTTGCCTCCAAACTCTTGAATCGCTCGAGAAAGGTGTCCGCCGCTTCAGTGACACACCAGGCGTGTCGATGCACCAGGACCTACGCGTGCCCGCAAACGAAGTAACCGACTCGACGGGCTGCAAAGCGCGGTTCTCGCCGGGCCCCGAGTCTCGCCGCGAACTCACCTGTGCGATAGTGCTCGACCCCGCTCCGCGCTTGCCCGTCGGGAGTGCGGTTCGGCCGAAGGTTGAGCGCACCTCGCACCTCGATCCGCGCGGCCGGTACGCTCGCGCGCATGAACAACGCGATGGGTGAGCTGAATCGGCGAGCGTTCTGTCGGTCTGCGGTGGTGGCGGGTGTTGCGGCGGCGGCGACGAGCACAGCCGGTGTCGCACAGAGTCAGGAGTCGAGCGCTGCGCCGGCGACGAAGCGCGCGGAAGGCGCGCCGCACCTCTTCACCCCGCTCAAGCTGCGCGGCGTCACGCTGCGCAACCGCATCGCGATGTCGCCGATGTGCCAGTACTCGAGCGAAGACGGCTTCGCGAACGGTTGGCACGTGGCGCACCACGCGGCGCGCGCCGTGGGCGGCGTCGGACTCTTGATCGCGGAGGCGACCGGCGTGACGCCGCAAGGTCGCATCACTCCCAACTGCCTCGGCCTGTGGAAGGACGAGCACATTCCCGCGCTGCGCAAGGTCACCGAGTTCATCAGCGAGCACGGCGCCGCGCCCGGCATTCAACTCGCGCATGCGGGTGTGAAGGCCTCGCGCCACCGACCTTTCCATCCGACGCCGAACGCGTTCGTGCCGATTGAACAGGGCGGTTGGATGCCGGTGGGTCCGACGGCGAAGCGCTACGGACAGGACGGCCCCGTTCCCCGAGAGCTGTCGGTGGAAGAGATCCGCGCGACCACTGCAGCGTTCGCGGCGGCGGCGTCGCGTTCGATCGCAGCGGGCTTTCGCGTGGTCGAGCTGCACTTCGCCCACGGCTACCTCGGCCACAGCTTCCTCTCGCCGCTCATGAACGAGCGCACGGACCCGTACGGCGGCTCGTTCGACAACCGCGTGAGGTTCCTGCTCGAGACGGTGCGCGCAGTGCGCGAGGTGTTGCCCGAGGACGCGCCGTTGCTCGTGCGGCTCTCGTGCACGGACTGGGTCGAGGGAGGCTGGACGCTCGACGAGTCCGTCGAGATCTCGCGTCGGCTCGCGAGCGCGGGCGTCGACCTGATCGATTGCTCGAGCGGCGGAGCGTCGCGCCAAGCCCAGATCCCGATCGGCCCGGGCTACCAGACGCCGCTCGCCGAGCGCATCCGCCGCGAGGCGGGCATCGCGACCGGCGCGGTGGGCCTCATCACCGAGCCTGCGCAAGCAGACGCGATCATTGCCGAAGGCAAGGCGGACTTGGTGCTGCTCGGCCGCGAGCTGCTGCGCGACCCGCACTGGCCGCACCGCGCGTGGGTGGCGCTGAAGCCCGACGCGCCGCCTCCGATTGCGCGCGAGTACGCCTGGGCGCTGCCGGAACTCCGTCGCTGAACGAGCGCGCGACGAACTGGCGCCGGGATCGGGCCGCGGAAACGTGAGGCCGCGGGGAAACGCGCCGAGCCCGTTCGATCGCACGGGGGCCAGCCCTGCTTCCTTCAAGCAGCTTCGCGCCTCGAGTGGGCGCGGCCCCGGCCGCTCGCCATGGCGCTGGTGTCCCGCGTCACTCGCGCTCGCACCGGGAGCGCACTTTCGCGCCTCGGTTCGATTGAGTCCCGCGAGGCTCATTCCCAACGCCATGAAGCACTCGACACGATCCTCGCCGTCTCCGTCTGTGGCTGGCGCGCCCAATCAAACGGTCGCGCAACCCAATCAAGACGAGCAGAACTTCCCGCAGACCTTCTTCGGCAACTACTCGAAGGGTCTCCCGCACAACGACAAGGGCATCGTCGACGCGGGCGCGTACGTGCAGTTCCGCGACGCGCTCAACTCCGCCAAGGCGGCGCGCGACTCGCGGGTGTACGACTTCGCCACGCTGTCGCAGGCGCTCGTCGACGCGCGCGGACCGAACTCGACCGCCGAGCGTTTCACGAGCTGCACCTCCGGCCTGGCGGTCGATCCGCTCGGTCCCGACCCGTTCGCGCTGCCGTTCAAGCCCGCGCCGTCGGTGACTTCGCGCGAGGCGGCGCTCGAAGCGGTCGAGAACTACTGGATGGCGCATTGCCGCGACGTGTCGTTCGCGAACTACGACAGCGATCCGACGGTCGCCGCCGCTGCGGCCGAGCTGCAGCGCATCAACAACGCGGTGGGGCACTTCGGCAGCCATGCCATCACGCCCGCCAACGTGTTCCGCGCCTACGACCTGCCGGGAGCGCAAGTCGGGCCGTACATCTCGCAGTTCCTCTACCTCGACGTTCCCTTCGGAGCGCAGAAGTTCTCGCAGCACATCCAGACGGTCCAGCCGGGGTCGAACTGGATGACCAAGACGGCGGAGTGGCTCGCGGTGCAGAACGGCGAGTGGGCCGGCCGCGTGGGCGCCGACCTGTTCGACAGCACGCGCCGCTACATCCGCAACGGCCGCGACCTCGGTCAGTACGTGCACGTCGACGAGCTCTACCAGGCCTACTTCAACGCCTGCCTGATCCTGTTCGGGTCGCACGCGCCGGTCGGTCCGGGCAACCCGTTCCGCAATCACCCGTCGATCAAGGGCTTCGCGACGTTCGGCGGGCCGCACATGCTCACGCTGGTGACTGAAGTCGCGACGCGCGCGCTGCACGCCGTGTGGGCGCAGAAGTGGCTCGTCCACCGACGGCTGCGCCCGGAGGCCTACGGCGGGCTCGTGCACTTCAGCATCGAAGGCGCGAGCGAGTTCAACGCGCTGCAGTTGCCGGTGATCGTGAAGAACAGCGCCGCCGTCGCGCGCGCTCGCGCGTGCAATGGCACGTCGCTCATGCCGATGGCGTTCCCGGAAGGTTCGCCCACGCACCCGGCCTACGGCGCCGGTCACGCCACGGTCGCTGGAGCGTGCGTGACGATGCTGAAGGCCTGGTTCGACGAAGGGCACATCCTCGCCAACCCGGTTCAGCCTTCCGCCGACGGCCTCACGCTCGTGCCGTACACCGGCAGCGCCGGCCTCAAGTTGGGCGACGAACTCAACAAGCTCGCGTCGAACATCGCCATCGGCCGGAACTTCGCCGGCGTGCACTGGTACTCCGACTACACCGAGTCGGTGCGGCTGGGCGAGCTGGTGTCGATCGTGGTGCTCGCGCGCGAGAGCCGCGGTTTCTACGAGGACCACTACTTCCAGTTCACCAGCTTCGACGGCTTCCGCGTGCGCATCGAGCGCAGCGGCGTGACGGTCACGGGCACGGGTCAGCGTCCGGCGCACCTCGAAGACGCGCTGATCGCGAGCCTGATCGGCCCGGCGGCGTGAGCTGAAG
>CALKYE010000136.1 GCA_938003765.1 uncultured Planctomycetia bacterium | reverse complement strand
CGACTGCTCTTGGGCGTGAAGAACTGAGCGCGGCTCAGTCCTTCGGCTTCAGCTCGGGATTCCAGATCACGGCGCGGCCGGCGACGAGCTCGAGTTCCGCGGACGCCGACGCCAAATCGGCGTCTGCGGAGTTCTCGAGCCAACGCAGCCGGTTGCCCGGACCAGGCGCCAGCGCGGCCACGAGAGGACGCTTGCCCGTCGGCAATCCGGTGATGCGGTAACGGCCCGATGCGTCGCTTGCGGCGCCGCCCCACGCTGTTCCGAACTCGCCGCCGACGAGCACGAGCGCGCCGGCCGCCGGCTTGCCTTGCAGCGTGACCACACCGGCCAGTTCCGCGCCCGGAGAGACCTGAAGGATGAGTTCCTGGCGTTCGCCGAGTCGGACCTCGACGTCGCGCACCTCGGGCGCGAACTGCTCGGTTTGAACGAGCAAGCGCTGAGGCCCCGGCGGCACGCTGTGCAGTTGGAAGCGACCCTCCTCGTCGCACGCAACGGCGCGACGAGGCGGTGCGGAGAGACCCGCGGCGCCCTGCTCCCTCGAGAGCAGGACGACTGCCGCGCGCGTAACCGGATGCTCGCCAGGGTCGAGCACCTGCCCGAGCAACGTCGCCGCGGGCCCGCCGACCTCGAAATCGAGCTGCACGACTCCTTCGACGGCGCCCTCGACCTTTGACCAACGGGACGGGCTTCGCTCGCGCGCCAGGGCGACGAGCGTCGAGTCGACCGGAACGGACTCGATGGTGTAGCGGCCAGAGGCGTCGGCTTCGGCCAGCTCGATCCAGCGCGAGCGCGCGAGGATCCACACGGTTCCTTGCGACACGCTGCGTCCCTGCTCGTCGCGGACGCGGCCGGTGACGGTGACGCCGCGCGCGAGCTTCAACTCCACCTCGTTCCGGCGGCCCTCGACGACTTCGCAAACGACCTCACCGGAGCGGTCGCCTCTCACGAGCAGGAGCCCGGTTGCGACGTCATCGAACAAGGCCACGCCGTTGGCGTCGGTCCGGGCGCTTCCTTGCAGCAGGAGCAGCGGACCGTCCATGCGTTCCAAACGCACACCGACATTGGCTGCCGCCGCTCCAGTGAGCTCCCACGTGACGCGCACCTGCAGGGCGCCCCGCGGGCCCTGCGGGGCCAAGTAGGCGCGAGTCCCGCGAGCTTCGCGCTGCTGCGGAGTCGATGACGTCGCGCTCGATCCGCTCGAACTCGGCGCGTCGATTCGCGCGGGCGGCGCCTGTTCCGTCGTCGACGCTTCGACGCGCGTTCCGCCCGCCGCCTCGCTCGGCGCGCTCTCATCGCGCCCCAGCCACCACACCAGGCCCGCCAGCAGCGCCAGCGCGATCGCGAGCGCGGCGAGCAGGCCGCCCGACTTCATTGCTTCTTCTCTTGGCTCGCGGGCTTGGCCCAGATGTCGCGCGCGACGACCTCGGCGAAGTCAGCGAAGAACGGGAACGCGACGGTCTCGTAGTCGTACTTGTCGTCGTTGAGCACTTCGTCGGAGTTGGCGTACATCGTCATGGCGAGGAAGAAGCCCTTGCCGCTCGTCGTGTCGACGATGTACGCGTTGTCCGTCACGAAGCCGTACGCCAGTCCGACCTTGTTGTAGATGCGCACGCTCTCCTTGGGCAGCACGCGCGTGACGCCCGTGAGGAAGAACTTGGCGTACTCGTCGGGGTACTGCTCGCGCGACCAGACCGGGTTCTTCGAGTCGCCCGGGTACACGCTCAGCGCATCGGCGAGCAGCGCGCGCTGTTCGTCGGTGATGTCGAACAGCTCACCGGGCAGCTTGACGAGATCGGGCCGCACCACGCGCGCGAGTGCGAGCTGCATGTCGCGCAGCGGCAGGTAGCTCTTGTGGAAGAAGCTCATGGGCTTGTCGACCTCGCCCGAGCGATCGCGGTGCGCCTTGCCGACGTACACGCCCTTGGGGCCGATCACGCCCAGCTCGCCCACGTTGCTCCAGCGCGCGTCGACCACGATCGGCTCGTCGTCGAAGCGCAGCTCGATCGCGCAGGTGCGCTTGTTGTCGACCTGAGTGCGCGTGACCGACAGGCGGTGCGAGAGCTTTGCGTCGCGCAGCCCGGCGCGCCACGCGCGCTGGTTGAGCCACTCCTGACCGCAGAAGTCGTACAGCCGGTTGTAGGCCGCGTTGTCGGAAACGATCAGCGCCTTGCGGATCAGGTGCTCGAGCGTGATCACGCCGCCATCGACGTTGGACTCGTCGGTGGCTTCGAGCACCTCGCCCTTGAACAGCGGGTGGAAGGCGAGCGGCGTGCGCTCATTGAACTTCGGCGCGGTGGTCCGGCGGAGGTCGTTGAGGCGCTCGAGCGCGGTGATCGCAGCCACGAGCTTGATCGTGCTCGCGGGATAGAAGTACTCGGCGTCGAGGCGGTAGCTGTTCTGGACGAGCTCGGGGCCGGCCTCGGTTTCGCGCACTTCGCCCAGCAGGATCTGCAGGCGCAGATCGCGGCCGCGCTCGACCACGGACGCGAACTTGTCGCGGTGCGCCGCCAACAGGGCCTCGATGCGACCGATGCGGGCCGGCGCTTCGGACTCCTGGCCGGAGGCTGCCTGCGGTGCGCTCCATCCCGCGGGGGCGAGCGACGTGGCGAACAGGGCGAGCAGCAGTCCGGGGCCGGGATTCTTCATGAAAGGCAGGAGCGTTCGTTGTGCACGAGCTGGTCGAAGGTCTGTCGGGCGCGGACCAGCCGCGCCTGGCCATTGTGGACCAGTACTTCGGCCGCGAGCAACTGCGAGTTGTAGCCGCTGGCCATCGCGGCGCCGTAGGCCCCTGTGTCGTGGATGCACAGCAGGTCTCCCAGTCGCGGACGAGGCAGCGCGCGCGGCTCGAGCGCGGCCTGCTTGCCCTGCGTGAACACGTCGGCGCTCTCGCACAACGGACCCGCGACGAGGAACGGCTCGGCGGGTTCGCTGTCGCGCCCGACGACGGTGAGGTGGTGGTAGGCGCCGTACATCGCGGGGCGGATCAGGTTGTGGAAGCCCGCGTCGACGAGCACGTACTCGAACTCGCCGCTGCGCTTGAGCCCGCGCACCTCGCACAGGATCAGCCCGCATTCCGCCACGAGGTAGCGCCCGGGCTCGAGCTCGAGCGCGATCGTTCGTCCCAGCGCGCGTTCGATGCGCGCGCGCACGGCGCACCAGCGCTCGACGTGCGCCTGGACGTCGAAGCGCGCTTCGCCGGGCCGATACGGAGTGGGCAACCCTCCGCCGGCCGAGATCGATTCCAGTGAGCGGCCGACACAGCGAGCGGCGTGCTCGAGCACTTCGCCCGCGCGCGACAGGTTGTCGAGATCCGAGCCCGAGCCGATGTGGACGTGCAAGCCCGTCACCTCGAGTCCCGCGCGCCGCGCTCGCGCGACGACCTGCTCGATGTCCGCGTGCCAGATGCCGTGCTTCGAAGCCGCTCCGCCGGTCGAGACCTTTCGGTCGTGCCCGTGTCCGAACCCGGGGTTGAGCCGCAGCGTCACGGTTCGCGTCGCGCGCGTTGCCGCGGCGAGTTGCTCGAGCATGTCGGGCGAGCCGACGTTCACGGCGAAGGGCTGCGCTTCCAGCAGCGCGAGCGTCTCGCGGTCGAACAGGTCGGCGCAGAACTGCGTGCGACGCGCCTCGAAGCCCGCGAGCAACGCGCGGTTCAACTCTCCCGCGGATACGGCGTCGACCTGCAGTCCCTCGGAGCGCACGAGCTGCAGCAGCGAGAGGTTCGGGTTCGCCTTCTGCGCGTAGCGCACCACGTCGAATCCGCGTCCGTCGCTGGCGCGGGCCTCGCGCAGCTCGCGCGCGCGACGGCTCAGGACGCCCGCGTCGTAGAGGTACAGCGGCGTGCCGAAGCGCGCCGCACAGTCGCGCAGGAGCGCGTCGTCGAACAGTCGCGCCTTGGTGTCGATCGAAGGGCTCATGCGATGGTCCTCCCCAGTCCGCGTGCGAGTGCGTGGATCAAGCGCTCGACGTCGGCGGCGCTGTGCTCGGCGTTGACGACGATGCGGAAGTTGCCCTGGCTGGGCGAGCCCAGGTAGCGCACGAGCGGGGCGAACACTCCGTCCGCGATCAAGCGCTCGTGCAGTTCGTCCATCGCGCCCGCGTGCGGCAACGTGAAGGCGAACACCGGCAGGTCCTCGCGCGGCGCCGGCAGTCCGAGCGCGTGGAAGCCCGTCCGCAGCGAGGCGCTGTTGCTCCGCAGCGCAGCGAGGCGCGCGCCGTCGTCGAACGCCAGCTCGAGCGCAATCAGCGCGGCGGCAGCGACTGCGGGCGGCGGCGGGGTGCTCCCGATGTAGGCCGCCGAGTGCTCGCGCGCGGCTTCGATCCAGCGCTGCGGGCCCGCGACGAATCCGCCGTAACAGCCGAGCGCTTTGGAGAGCGTCGCCGTCAGCAGCACGCGCTCGCCGCTCACGCCCGAGTGCTCGAGCGTTCCGCGGCCGCGCGGGCCGACCACGCCGACTCCGTGGCAGTCGTCGATCCACAGCGCGGCCTGCGCTGCGTCGCACAGCTCCGCGATGGCGCGCGCGGGCGCGATCTCGCCGCGGGTGGGTTGGACTCCATCGAACGCGACGACCGCGTGGCGCCCGTGGGTGCTCGCGAGTTGCTCGAGCGCGGCGAGGTCGTGGTGCGGCCAGACCTCGACGCGCATCCCGGCGGCGCGCGCGGCGTCGAACACGCTGGCGTGCGCGCGCTCGTCGATCAGAGCGATCGCGTGCTCGCGCGCGAGCACCTGCGCGGCGACGAAGTTCGCCGTGTAGCCCTCGGGCGTGAGCAGCGCGGCTGGAGTGTGGAAGCGCTGCGCCAGCTCGCGTTCGAGCTCGTCGAACACCACGCAGTTGCCGGTCGTCTCGCGCGACGCGCCTGCGCTCAGGCCGAAGCGTTGCGCGCCGTCGGCGAGCGCCGCGAGCACGCGCGGGTCGTGCGCGAGGCCGAGGTAGCCGCAGCCGCCGAAGTACACCAGCTCGCGCCCGTGGAGCGCGATGCGCGTCGCCGTCGAGGCCTCGATCGCAAGGCGCGCCATGGCGCGGGGTCGACGCTCAGCGTCCTGCCGCCCGCGGGTCGAAGCAGGCAGCCATCGGGATCGTCGCCATCGTGTGCAGCCCCGCGCGGGCGCTGAGCAGCGGCGCGAGGCAGTTGAGCACGATCGCGCTGGTCGCGACGTCGCCGTGCACTCCGCCGCGCAGGACGAGGTCGATGGGGGGCTCGGCGTCGAGCTGCACGCGGTCGTGGGGCTCGCTCTGCGCGATGGCGGCCTGGAACTCCAGCAGCAGCTTGCGTTCGCCGCCGGACCAGCCCTCCGCGACCTGCCGCACGCCCGCGGCGTGGCCGACGGGGATGCGGCCCAGCGCGCACTCCAGCTCGCGCGTGGCGAGCACCGGCTCGATGCTCTCGCTCCAACGCTCGACCGGCCAGCCCAGCGAATGCGCCACGAAGTGCAGCGACTCGCCGAGTCCGACGTGGCGCAGCCAGCCAGCGCCGATCGCAGCCTGGAACTGCTCGGTGGACAGTCCCGCGCCGATCTTCTTCTGGAACGGCACGCGCCGCGGCGTGGCGTCCTGAATGCGCGCGATCCGGACGCTGCGCACCGACTTGCACACGCCGGTCGCGAACACCGCCAGCGCGTCCATGAGGTAGCCCGGATTCACGCCCGTGCCGAGCAACTGCGCGCCGGCGCGCCGCGCGGTCTGGTCGAGACGCTCGGCGAGTTGCGCGTGGCGCAGCCAGGGCCACACGAGCTCCTCGCAGCTCGAAACGACCGCCACTCCGCGCGCCAGGATCTGCTCCAGCGAATCGGCGCAGCGCGCCAGATCGGAGCTGGTCGTGAGGATCGCGGCGTCGATCTCCTCCCAGTTCGTCACGGCCTCCAGCGTCGGCGTGATCCGCACGTCGGGAGCGCCGGGGACGAGGCTCGCGAGCGAGCTGCCCGCGAGCTGCGGGTCGAGGTCGACGGCGGCGACCGTGCGGCCCAGGCCCTTGTCGAGGAGGTCCTGTTGGATGCGCAGGCCCAGGGGGCCGAGCCCGACGTGGAGCAGACGGAGTGTGGACACTGAGAGGGGAGTCGCGTGGGGCGCCGCGTCGAGCGGCAGGGGACGAAGGCGCGGGAGTATACGCGTCGCTGATGGCGCTTCCCGTCGCTCGCGCGGTTGCCACGCCGCGCACACGCGGTAACAGTGGGCCTTCATGAGCTCGCCCGCCCCCCAGGCCGCATCGCCGACTGCGCCGCCGTCGACGCGCGTGCTCGGCGATTGGATCGATGCGCTGTCCGGCGTGATCCTCGGGAAGCGTGAGCAGCTCGAACTCGCGGCCGCGTGCCTGCTCGCGCGCGGCCACCTGCTGCTCGAGGACGCACCAGGCTCGGGCAAGACCACGCTGGCCCGCGCGCTCGCACGCTCCCTCGGGGCTCAGTTCCGCCGCATCCAGTTCACCTCCGACCTCTTGCCCTCCGACGTGCTCGGCGTCGCCGTCTGGTCGCAGGAGCGCTCGGTGTTCGTGTTCAAGCCCGGCCCGGTGTTCGCCAACGTCGTGCTCGCCGACGAGCTCAACCGCACGCCGCCGCGCACGCAGTCGGCGCTGCTCGAGTGCATGAGCGAGGGCCAAGTCTCGGTGGAGGGCGCGACCAAGGCGCTGCCCAAGCCGTTCTTCGTCATCGCCACGCAGAACCCGCTCGAGTTCGAGGGCACCTACCCGTTGCCCGAGTCGCAGCTCGATCGCTTCACCGTGCGCTTGAGCCTGGGTCATCCGCCGCGCGAGGCGGAGTTGAAGCTCCTCCGCGGAGAGGGCGGCGAGGCGCAGCTCGAGCGACTCCAGCCGCAGCTCACGCTCGGCGAACTCGACTCGTTCTGCGCCGTCGCAGGCGCCGTGCGCATCGACGAGTCGCTCCTGCAGTACGCGCTCGCCATCGGAGACGCGACCCGCAGCAGCGGACGCTTCCTGCACGGCGTCAGCACGCGCGCGTTGATCGCCTTGCGCCGCGTGGCGCAAGCGCTGGCGCTGATCGACGGCCGCGACTTCTGCACGCCCGACGACTTCAAGCGCGCGGTCGCGCCGGTTCTCGCGCACCGCCTCACGCCGGCCGGTGAGGCGAGCGAGCCGCAGGCCAGCGCCGAGCTCTTGGCGGAGCTGCTCGAGGGCCTCGCGGTTCCACGATGAGCCCGCGCCCGCAACGCGTCACGCTCGAGTGGACGCTCGCGGGCCGCACCGCGTTCCTGCTCGCGCTGTGCGGGCTGGCGGCGACCGTTCCGTTCGGCTCGCCGCTGATGCTGTTCCCCGCGACGGTGCTCGCGGCCTTCGCGGTCTCCGCTCCGATCGCGTGGCTGAGCGTGCGACGACTGCAGGCGAGCACGAACGAGCGGCGCAGCGTGCGCACCGCGCAGCGCTTCGAGTTCCCGCTGCAGATCGCCTCAGCGCGCGGCGGTCCGGCGCCGCGGGACCTGCTGGTGTTCGCAGGAGCCAACGGACCGGCGTCGTCGCGTCCTCTGGCGCTGTTCGCCGGGCTCGGGCCGGGTAGCGCTTCGACGGCTGCTCTCGCGAGCGCCGTCACCGCTTGCGAGTGGCGCACGCGGCGCCGGGGCGAAGTGCGCAAGCTCGCGTTGCGCGTGACGAGCGAGTTCCCGCTGGGGATGTGGCGCGCGACGGCGCATCTGGACGTCGACGTCGACTGGCTCAGCTTGCCCCAGATCGCCGCGCTGCAGTTCGATCCCGCGCAGAGTGCGGCCCGCCGGCGCGAGCGCAGCCTCGACGTTCGTTCGCGGCGCGGCGACGAAGAGTTCTACGCGCTGCGCGACGCCCGCCCCAGCGACAGCCCGCATCGCATCCACTGGCGCTCGAGCGCGCGGCGCGGGAAGACGGTCGTGCGCGAGTTGCGCGGCGAGGAGCAGCCCGAGGCGGTGCTCGTGCTCGTCGGGTGGGTGGAGCAGATGCCCGCGGCCAATCGCCAGCACGAGGGATTCGAACGCGCGGTCTCGCTCGCGGCGGCGATCGTCGAACGTCGCGCACGAGTCGGCGAGTCCACCGTCGTCCGCTTCGAGGGCGCGCAGCCCTGGTCGCTGCGAGTGAGCGCGACGCGCGGCGCGGTGCAGTCGCTCCTGGCGCAGCTTGCGCTCGTCGAGTGCTCCGCGCTCGAAGGCGGGCTCGCGTCCCTGCGCCGAGTCGTGCAGCGCCCGCTGGGCGAAGGCGCCTTCATCGTTCACGCCTGGCCGTCCGCGCGCGAGTTCGGGCGCACGCTCCAATCGGCCGGACGCAGCGCGGCGGTCCTCGTCGCAGGCGCGCCGCGGATGCGGAGCGGAGCGCGCACGTGAAGTCGCCGCACTTCGTCCGTTGGTCCTGGTCGGACCCGCTGAGCTACCTCACCGCTCTGGCGTGGGGAGGCCTGTTCGCGTCGTACCTGTTCGCCTCGGTCTTCGCGGACGCGCTCGAGTTCGACGCCGTCCGCGCGCTTGCACACCTTCTCGCGTTCGGGCTCGGCCTGGGGTCGTGGTCGTGGGCTTGGGCCTCGTTGACGCGAGGCTCACGCACCTGGGCGATCGCAGCCGCCGCAACGCCGTGGTTGGCGATCGCGGTGGCCGCGGCGTTCGTGCGCGGACTCGACGGCGCCGGGCTGAGCCTCAGCGCGGGTCTGGGCGCGCTCGCCAGCACCTCGCTGATCGGCCCGAGCACGTTGACCTACTGGTTGCTGCTCGCGCTCGGCTCGGCCCACTACGCGCGCCATCCGACGCTGGGGACGCTGCTCGTCCTCGTGGGCGTCGCGGCGGTGAGCGCGCTGGGCCTGATCGAATCCAACTCGCGCGCGGTGCTCGAGCGCTTCCTCGCCCGCCGCGATCCTGCGCACGCGGGCAACGCCTGGCGGCGGCGCACCTCGCGCCTCGCGCCCTCGAGCGCGCTGCTGACGGCCGGCCTGATGCTCGCGCTCGTCCTCGCGGTGACGCGCGCCGTGGCCTTCTATCGCGATGCGCTCGGAGAGGACGGTCAGCGAAACGCCGCGGCCTCGGGCGCCCCGCGGTCAGCCGAAGGCGAATCCGTCGCCCAGTGGATGCAGTCGGTCTCCATGGGCTCCGCCGCAGCGGAGCGGACCGACGAGGTGCTGGCGATCGTCGCGCTGCGCTCGGCGCGAGACGGGACGCCGGTGCGCGACGGTCGCACGCTGTACTTCCACGTCACCACGCTCGACCAGTTCGGCGCCGATCGCATGTCGCGCTCCGCGCGCGGAGCTTCCGTGCGCATCGAGGATCGCGACGACGGCGAGGACGACGGCTGGATCGAGCTGGCGCGCCCGCGGGCGGGAGCTCCGCTCGTAACGGCGACCGTGACGCAGTTCGGCGCGGTCACCGCGCGCGGAGGACTCGCGCCGCTCGTGCGGCTCGAGCCGTTGCTCGCCGTGCGCATCGAAGCGCTCTCGCGTCTGGAGGACGGCACGTTGCTCGCCCCCGTGCGCGACGATCGCTTGGAGTACGCGCTCGCTGCCGACCCGCGTGTTGCGAAGCTGCCCGCAGACCACCGCGGCCGCGCGTGGCATCGCGATCGGCGCTACCTCGAGCTGCCGCGCTCGGACCCGGCGCTGGCGCGGATCGAGCAGCGCGCGCGCGAGGTGGCGCGGGGCGCGAACACCGACGCCGAGCGCGCGCTCGCGATGGTGGCGCACTTCCGCGAGGGCTACACCTACTCCGAGGAAGGCACCGGCGCGGCGGGCTGCGAAGGTCTCGCGCGACTGCTCGAGCGCCGCTCGGGTTACTGCGCGACGATCGCCGCAGCGTGCGTGCTGATGCTGCGCAGCGAGGGGATTCCAGCGCGAGCGGTCGCGGGCCTGCTGGGCTCGGAGTTCGATCCGCAACTCGAGCACTACGTGCTGCGCCAGCGACACGGTCATGCCTGGGTCGAAGCGCACTTCGACGGGCTGGGCTGGGTGCAGCTCGACCCGACTCCGCCCGACGTTCGATCGTCCACCTCGGCGCCGCGCGAGATCGATCCGCTGGCGGAGTGGAGCGAGCAGGCGCGCGCCGACCTCGCTGCGTTCGCGCGTGGCGACGGCGATGCGCCCGGGATCGCGGAGATCGCGAGCGTGCTGAGCCAGGGCCCGGCGGCCTTCGTGAACTCGGCTCGAGGCGGAAGTCCCGCGACGATCGCTGCGGCCGTCGTGCTCCTTGCGGGCGTCGCGTGGCTGCTCGTGCGACAGTTGCGGCGCGCCGTCCTGAGTTTCCAGAGCGCGCACTCGTCGCCCGGCAGAGCCCTGGCCCTCGAGACGCGCCTCATCGCAGCACTGCGAGCGCGCGGCGCCCACGTCGCGGCCTCGCGAACGTTGCGCGAGATCGCCGCCAGCGCCGCAGCGCGCATCGAAGCGCCGCTCGTTCCCGCGCTGCGCAGCGCCATCCGCGCATTGGAAGCGGCGCGCTTCGGAGGCCACGAACTCGACCGGGAGCGCCGGCGCGAGTTGGAAGAGCTGCTCGAGCAGTTGCGCGCGAACTAGCGCGGCGCGCTCACAGCGAGTGAAGCGCGATGAGCCACGCCGCGCCGAGCGCCGTCGTCGCCAACGCGAGCGGCGCGCCGACCTTGGCGTACTCGACGAAGCCGATCCCGCCGACCTCGCGCCCGCGCTCGGCCACGATCACGTTCGCGACGCTGCCCAGGAGCGTCAGGTTGCCGGCGAAGGTTGAGCTCATCGCCAGCAGCTCCCACAACAGCGTGGGGTTCTCCACGCCTGTGAGTTGCTCGCGCACGACGAGGATGAACGGGACGTTGCTGACGACGTTCGAGCCGACCAGGAACAGCGCGCTCGCGCGCCACAGGCCGAGCGCGCCCGAGTCCGGTTCGATCAGCGGGTAGCGCGAGAAGAACGCTTCGACCGCGCCGCTCGCTTGAAGGCCCGCGACCGCCACGAACAGGCCGGCGAAGAACAGCAGCACGCTCCAGTCGATGCGCTCCCACATGCGGCTGGAATCCGCGCGCTGCGCCACGAGCAGTGCCGTGAACCCACCGGCCGCGGTCCAAGCCAGATCCGTCCCGCACAGGTACGACACGACCGTCGCGCCGAGCACGCTCAACGTCACCGCCGCGCGGCGATCGACGAGCTTGGACGGCGCACGGTTCTGCGCGGCGTCGAGCTGGAACTCTCCCGCCAGAACGCGTCGGAACGTGGCCGCGAGGAACACGTGGTTCAGCGCGAGCGCAATGACCGCCACCGGCGCCAGGTGGAGCAGGTACGTGCGGTACGACAGTCCCCCGAGCTGCGCACAGAGCATGTTCTGCGGGTTGCCGACCAGAGTCGCGACCGAGCCCGTGTTGGCCGCCGTGCACAGCGCGAGCAGGAAGGGCAGCGCGGGCAACTTCAGTCGGCGCACCCAGGCCACGACCAACGGCGCGCCGAGCACGCACACCGCGTCGTTGGTGATGAGCGCGGAGAGCAACCCCGCCGACCACACCAGCGCGCCGAGCAGACGGCTCGGCGTGCGCGCGCGCGCCGCCAGCCACTCGGCCGAGCGGTCGAGCAAGCCATCGGACGCCAGGAACGCGCCCACGCCCATCAGGCCGAACAGGAGGAGCAACGTCTCCGCGTGGATCGCGGACACGGCTTCGCGCGGCGTGAGCACGCCCGCCGCGACCATCGCCACGGCGCCGAACAGCGCGCCGGCCGGGCGATCGAGCGGCAGCCAGTTGAGCCTCCGGCCCGCGATCAACGCGTACGTGACGGCGAAGATCGCGACGCCGGTCCAGTTCATGGCCGTGGCGCGCTCGGCGAGCTCACTGCCACTGCGCGAGGTACAGGTTGGTCTCGCCCGGCTCGCTGCCGCCGCGGTTGGACGCGAACACCAGCCAGCGCCCGTCGCGGCTGAACATCGGGAAGCTGTCGAAGCCCGCGTAGGTCGTGATGCGCTCGAGGTTCTCGCCGTCGGCGTCGATCGCGAACAGGTCGAACTCGACCTTGGGCGTGCGCGTGTCGTGGTGGTTGGTGCAGAAGATGATGCGCTGGTCGCCCGGGAAGAAGTACGGCGCCCACGACGCGCCGTCGAGCTCGGTCACGCGCCGGCGGTTCGAGCCGTCGACGGAGCAGGTGTAGATGTCGAGCTTGTGCGGCCGGATCTTGTGCTTGCGCAGGAGTTCGACGTACTGCTCGCGCGTGCCGACCATGCTGCCGTCCGGGCCGGGCTCGACGAAGGTCGTCGAGCGGAACACGAGCTGCTCGCCGCTGTGGCTGAAGAACGCGCCGCCGTCGTAGCCGAGCTCCGTCGTCACCTGGCGCAGGTCGCTGCCGTCGAGCGCGCAGGTCCACAGCTCCAGATCGCCGGAGCGATCCGAGGTGAACACGATGCGCGAGCCGTCGGGCGAGAGCGTGGCTTCGGCGTCGTAGCCCCACGTGTCGGTGATGCGCGTCTCGGCGCCGCTCGCCAGATCGTGGATCCACAGATCGAACTCGGGGTACAGCGCCCACACGTAGCCGTCGGCGCGATCCGGCGGCGGCGGACAGTCGTTGTGGTGCGCCTGCGTCGAGGCGTAGATCACGCGCTGGTCGCCCGGCAGGAAGTAGCTGCAGGTCGTCGTGCCCTTGCCGTTCGAGACCTGGCGCATGCCGCCCGCGCCGTCGGTCACGAAGATGCGATCGCACTTGGCGCCGCCGTGCTTGCGTTGGAACGCGAGCCGGTCGCCGGCGAAGCTCCAGTACGCCTCCGCGTTCTCGCCGCCCGAAGCGATGCGCCACAGGCGCGCGAAGTGCTTCTCACCGGGCTGGATGAGCTCGTCGACGTTCTCGAGGCCCGCGAGAGGGGGCCGGGGCGCAGGTGCCGGCGTCGCACAGCCGCACACCGCAGAAATCAGAGCCAGAGCCGCGCTCGATTGAAGGCGTCGCATGGGACCGCGCAAGATCGCAGACCGGCGAGCGCGGATCAAACGCCCGTCAGGGACGACGCGGCGGCACCGGGTCGTGCCCGCCCTCGCAGAAGGGATGGCAGCGCGCGATGCGCCACAGCGCGAGCCCGAGGCCCTTGACCACGCCGTGCAGCTCCAGCGCCTCGATGGCGTACTGGCTGCAGGTGGGCGCGAAGCGGCACATCGGCGGCTTCAGCGGGGAGAGGAAGCGTCGGTACCAGCGCACGGGCGCGGCGCACAGACGGCCGAGCGTGCTCACGCGTCGGCGCCCTTCGTGCGCGGCGGGGGCGAGGCGGGCGCGCGCCTGCCGCCCGTCGACTTCGCCGGTTTGGCGGCGCGCTTGGCGGCCCGCTGCTCGGCCGCTCGCGCGCGTTGCGCGGCGCGTTCCTCGGGCGTGCTCTGGTTCCAGCGTGCGGCGCCCTTGCGCGCGAGGGCGATCCACTCGCGGCAGGTCGCGTCGAGCTCCGGCTCGAGCTTGGGCTGTCCCGCGATCGCTATGAGGTCGAAGCCCTGCGGCAACTCGTGCTGCGTGAGGCGGAACGCCTCGCGGAACACGCGCCGCACGCGGTTGCGCTTGACCGCGCTCTTCCAGATCGACTTGCCGATCGACAGCCCCAATCGCGAGCGCTCGAGCCCGTTGGCGACCATCACCAGCGCCAGCACCGAACCGCGCACGCGCACACCCTGCTCGTAGGCGCGGGTGAAGTCGCGCTTCGAGACCATGCGGGCCTCGCGCGGGTGCGGGAGTCGCGCGCGGGCGGCGCCGTGCTGGGAAGAGTCCATCTAGCGGACCATCGTGCGCCGCGCGCTGGCGCGGAGCAAATGCCCGGCGCACACTCTGGGCGTCGTGGCGCTGTGCGAACACCACAACTGGATCGCGGGCGGCTGGCGCAGCGCGCAGGGCGAGCGCTGGTACGCCGGTCCCCGGACCGCGCTCGCGCCGCACGCGGAGCGGCTCGACCATCGCTGGCCGGACTCGGGCGAGCGCGACGTGCAGGCGGCGGTCGAAGCCGCTGGCGCCGCGGCGCCGGTTTGGTTCGAACGAGCGCGCGCGGAGCGCTGGGAGCACGTCGAACGACTCGCGCAAGCGCTCGTGCGCGAGTGCGACGTCGCCTCGCTCGCAGATGAGCTGGGACTCGACGCGCAGGAGTTTGCGCCGTGGCAGAGCGAGCACGAGCTGCGCCTGATGGAAGCGCTCGAGCTCCATCGCGAGGGGCTCGAGGCGCCTGGTGTAGTTGCGTTCGGGGCGCACTGGAGCGACGGCGCCGCGATGTTGCTCGCGCGCCTCGGCGCCCGTTTGATCAACGGGCAAACCGCCATCGTGCTCGTCGATTCACGCACGCCGCACGCGGGCGAAGCGCTCGCGCGCGCGCTTGAAACCAGCACACTTCCCAGCGGGGTCGTGAACGTCGTGCACGCGCAGGCGCGCGAAGCCCGCGACGCGCTGCTGAGCACGCCGGGCCTCGCGCTCGTGCGCTGGAAGGCGCCGCAGCACGAGTTGGAACAACTGTCGCAGCGCTTCGCGGCGCGCGTCGGTCCGCACTGGGAGTGGTGGCGCTGCGCGAACCGCAGCGTGGTGGTTTGTGAACGCGACAACCTCGAGGAGTCGGCGCGCTCCATCGCCGAACAGTCGTTCTCGCGCGCGGCTACACTCGGCGGACAACTCCCGGGGCATGTCGCCCGGGTGTTTTGCCATCAGCGGAGCTACTCGAGGTTGTGCGAGGAGCTGCGCGGACGGCTGCTCCGCGACGTCGCTGCGTCGCGGCCCTGTCGAGCGTTGGAAGACGATCTCGAGCGCCACGTGCTTGCACAGTGGACGCTGGGGCTCGACGAAGGCGCCACGGCGATCCTGGGAGCCGCGCCCGCGGCGCGCGCTCAGGCTGCGGCGGAAGCGCCGGCTGGAATCGTGTTCGTGAACGTCGATCCCGCCGGCGCGCTCGCCCAGGCCTCGCGCCCGGCGCCGGTGTTGAGCCTGGTGCGGGTCGCGTCCGACGAAGAGGGACGCGGCCTGGCCGAGGCTCTCGACCCGGGGCCGCGCTGGCGCCCCGACCTCACGCACTAGACCCACACGCTTCTCTCCGCAGCGCGCCGCGCTCTCGCCCGGCGCCGCCCATCGAACCGGACATCCGCCATGATCCACCCGACGAGCGTCCACGAGACCCTCAAGCGCCACCAGCTCGCCGACGGCTTCCCGTTCGTGCTCGACCTCGAGCGTTCTCACGGCGCGTGGCTGCACGACTCGCGCACGGGCGAGGAGCACCTGGACTGCTTCACCTGCTTCGCGTCGTGGCCGATCGGCTACAACCACCCGCGGATGAAGGAGGAGGCCTTCCTCCGCGAGTTGCTCGTGGCCGCCACGAACAACCCGTCCAACTCGGACCTCTACACCGAGTCGATGGCGCGCTTCGTCGAGGCCTTCGCGACGCGCGTCACGCCCGCCGGCTACCCGCACCACTTCTGGGTGACGGGCGGCGCGCTCGCGGTGGAGAACGCGCTCAAGGCCGCCTTCGACTGGAAGGCGCAGAAGCTCGGCCGCACCGCGCTCGACGCGAACTGCGACGACCTGGTGATCCTGCACCTCAAGGACGCGTTCCACGGCCGCTCGGGCTACACGCTCTCGCTCACCAACACCGATCCGCTGAAGACCGGCCTGTTCCCCAAGTTCCGCTGGCCGCGCGTGCACAACCCGGCGGTCGAGTTCGGACTCGACGGCGAGATCGTGGGGGACATCGAAGCGAGCGAGCGCCGCTCCTGCGACGAGATCGAGCGCGCCTTCCTCGAGCACAAGGGACGCGTCGCCGCGATCCTGCTCGAGCCGATGCAGGGCGAAGGCGGCGACAACCACTTCCGTCCCGAGTACCTGCGCGCGCTGCGCCGCTACGCGGACGAGAACGATGCGCTGCTGGTGTTCGACGAGGTGCAGACCGGCTTCTTCGGCGCCGGCGCGCCGTGGATGTGGCAGCGCAAGGGCGTCGCGCCCGATCTCGTGGCCTTCGGCAAGAAGTCGCAGCAGTGCGGCTTCTACGCCAACCGCCGCGTCGAAGAAGCGCCCGAGCACGTCTTCAAGCGCGCGAGCCGCATCAACTCGACCTGGGGCGGCAGCCTCACCGACATGGTTCGCTCGCGCCAGATCATCGACATCATCCTGACCGAGAAGATGGTCGAGAACTCGGCCGCGCGCGGCGAAGAGTTCCTCTCCGGGCTGCGGGCGATGGCGCGCGAACGCGGCGCGTTCAACAACGTGCGCGGGATGGGCTCGCTGGCGGCGTTCACGTTGCCCAGCGCGGCGCAGCGGGACGAGACGCTCGCGCGCCTGCGTGAACAGCGCGTGATCGCGCTGAAGTCCGGTCCGCGCGCGATCCGCTTCCGTCTGCCGCTCTCGATCACGCGCGAGGAGATCGCGCTGATCCTCGAGCGCATCGGACAGGCGCTCCCCGCGCGCGTCTGAGGCGCGCACGAACGCGCAAGTCTCCGCATCGCGAAGGGCGGGCCGTCGCCGACGGCTCGCCGAGCGGCTCTCGCTGCGCGCGAGCTCTCAGGAACTTGCGCGCGCCCGGATGCGCAACTGCCCGCAGGCGGCGTCGCCTTCCAGACCGCGCGACCAGCGCACGGTGGCGACGAGGCCGCGCTCGACGAGCGTGGCGTGGAAGCGATCCACGGCGAGCGCCGTCGGGCGTCGGTAGCCCGACTCGTCGACCGGATTGAAGGGGATCAGATTCACCGTGCAGCGTCGCCCCGCGAGGCGGCGCGCCAGGCGTTCGGCGTGGCCGGCGCTGTCGTTCTCGCCGGCCAGGAGCACGTACTCGTACGTCACCTCGCGGCCGGTCTGTTCGAACCAGTCGTCGCCCGACTCGATCACGTCCTCGATCGGCACGCCCTTCATGGCCGGCACGAGTTCGTCGCGCTGCTCCTGGTCGGGTGAGTGCAACGAGATCGCCAGTTGGAAGCGCGGGCGCGTCGGCGCGATGCGCCTCAGTCGCTCGGGGAAGCCGACCGTCGAGAGCGTGATCTTGCGGCCGCCCAGTCCCATCTCGTCGTGCACGACGTCGAGCGCGCGCGAGACGTTCTCGTAGTTCAGCAGCGGCTCTCCGATGCCCATCACGACGCTGCGGCCCAGTTCACCGAGCGCGCGCCCGCGGACGTACTGCTCGATGATCTCGTGCGCCTGCAGGTTGCGCACCAGACCGTTGCGGCCCGAGGCGCAGAACGGACAAGCCACCGGGCATCCGACCTGGGTGGACACGCACAGCGTCGCGCCCTTCTTGCTCTCTCGATCGCGCGGCGGAATGTGCACCACCTCGACGCTCGCGTCGCGCGCCCCGGTGCGCTCGAACTCGAGCAGCAGCTTCGTGGTTCCGTCGATGGAGTGGTGTCGAGCGCTCTCGCGGCCTGAGAGGAGCGGAACCTCGCGAGCGAGCGCCTCGCGCAAGCTGGCCGGAAGGCTCGTCATGCGCTCGTACTCGAGCACGCCTTTCCCGAGCACCGCCTCGCGCGCGATCTTGGCGTGGTACGGCTTGCCGCCGAGTCCCACGACGCGCTCGCGCAACGCCTCGAGGTCGAGCGCCAGCAACGGATCCGGGCGCGCCGACGGCGTCGCCGCGTCAGCGTCGTGCGAAGCGGACTCGCTCACCCCTGGGGCTCGGCGCTGGCGGCGCCCGCACTCAGTTCCGCGCGCAGCTTCTCGCCGATTTCGCGCGCCAGGCGTCGCGCCGCCGCGAGATCGGGCGGATTGGCGCCGCCGACGGCGCGGTGTCCGCCGCCGCCGTAGCTCTCCATCAACTCGCCGATGTGCACGCGCCGCGCGGGCGGGTTCCACGGGTTCTCTCCGGCGGAGATGTGGTAGCCCGCGCGCGTCGGGATGACCCCGACGGCGTAGTGGATGTCGGGGTAGTGGTAGAACGCGGCGAAGCGCTCGCGGCGGATCGAGTTCGACGACGCGTCGTAGACCAGCACGCGCTCGCGGCGCGACTCGACGGTCGGCGGGAACTGCTCGAGCGCCTTGTCGCGGTTGCGCGCGGCGCGCTGGAAGGCCTTGTCGACGTCCGGTCTGCGCGCCACGGCGTCGAGGCTCAAGGTCGTCATGGCCGTGACGAGTTCGTCGGGCCAGTCCGGCGAGGGAGCGGCGGTCAGCGCGCGCGAGATGCGCAGCGCCGCCTCGTCGCCGAACACCGCCTGCTCGACGTTCTTGAAGCGCGCCGCGTCGATCACGTTGGACCAGACGGCCATTTCGACGAAGCGCTCCTCGGGCGTGTAGCCCCAGTGCTCGCGCGCGTGATCGAGGATCAGCGGCGGACAGCTCGGGCTCGCTTCGTCCCAGCGCCAGCGATCGCTCGGCTGGTAGCTCTCGCGCAGCGCCGGAGTGAGGAACGTCGTGGGGTGGTGGTCGAACCAGTACTCCGCGCGCGGGTGGAAGTGGAAGTCCACGATGGCGAAGCGTTGACCTTCGCCGAAGCGCTCCCAGTCGCTGCGCTGGTCGTAGTTGATGCTCGACCAGCGCGGATCCTCGCCCTTGCGCTCGCGCAGGATGCGGGCGAGCACCGCGGCCGAGACCATGCCGTCGAAGTCGCGGTGGTAGTGGATCGATAGGCGCGCTGCGCTCATGGTGCTGCGCCGCGAACGGCGGCCGCAGAGGATAGCCCGCGCGCCGCGACCAAGACAGCACGGAGCTTCGGCCACGCGTAGGATCGCAGCGCATGCCTGCGTACGATCCGCCCCGAATGAGCGCGCACGTGGATTCCCAGCCGGAGGCGGTTCCCTCGAGTTCGAGCTCGGCCACGCGCGTGGCGATGTGCGCAGCGCTCGTCGTGGCGGCGGGCGTGCTGGCCTACTCGAACAGCACCTCCGGCGTGTTCCTGTTCGACGATCACATCGACATCGATCGCAACCCGGCGATCACCAGCCTCGATTCCCTGTGGCGCGTCGTCGCGGAGCAGGGGCAGTCGGGCGTCTCGGGACGGCCGCTGGTCGCGCTGTCCTACGCCTACAACTACGCGTGGTGCGGGCTCGAGCCGCGCGGATGGCACCTGGTCAACATCACCATCCACATCCTGGCCGCGCTGGCGTTGTTCGGCGTCGTGCGCCGAGCGCTCTCGGCGCCGCCGCTGGCCGCTCGCTGGAGTTCGCGCGCTTCGGGCGTCGCGTTGGCGAGCGCTGCGCTCTGGGTCGCGCATCCGTTGACCACCGGCTCGGTCAGTTACCTGGGCCAGCGCGTCGAGTCGCTGATGGGGCTGTTCTTCCTGGCCACGTTCTACGGAGCGCTGCGCTCGTTCGCGGCGCGCGATTCGAAGCTCTGGCCGATCTTCGCGAGCGTGTGCTGCGCGCTCGGCACGGGCTGCAAGGAAGTGATCGTCGGCGCGCCGCTGCTCGTGCTGCTCTACGACGCCCTCTATGTGTCGGGGAGCGCGGCGGCGGCGTGGCGCGCCCGGCGCGGCCTGTACCTCGGGCTCTTCGCGAGTTGGCCGCTGCTCGCGCTGTGGGTCGTCATGGCGCAGGGCCGCAGCGAATCCGTGGGCTTCGGCTACTCGGAGGTGGGGGTGTGGAGCTACCTCACCACGCAAGCCTGGGCGGTGGCGCACTACGCGCGCCTCAGCGTGTGGCCGCATCCCCTGGTGTTCGACTACGGCATCCGGCCGATCACCGAGCTCGCGCGCTACGCGCTTCCCGGCGCCGCCGTGCTCGCCGCGCTCGCGCTCACCGTCGTCGGACTCGTCCGGCGCCGGCCGCTCGCGTTCCTCGGCGCGTGGTGGTTCGTGATCCTCGCACCCACTTCGAGCGTGCTGCCGATCGTGACCGAGCTGATCGTCGAGCACCGCGCCTACCTGCCGAGCGCCGCGATCGTGCTCGCACTCGTCCTGGCGCTGTCACGGGCGCTGGAGAGCGCTCCGACGTCGCTGCGACGTCCGCTGGCCTGGCTGCTCGGCGTCGCCGCGTGCAGTGGCGCCGTGCTCGCCACGCGCGCCCGCAACCTCGACTACACGAGTGAGATCGGCATGTGGCTCGACGTGGTCGAGAAGCTGCCCGACAACGACCGCGCGCGCGCGAGCTACGGCAACGATCTGGTGAGCGCGGGACGCGAGCCCGAGGCCGGGGAGCACTTCGCCAAGGCGGTCGAGCTCTCGCCCAACAACGGCTACTGGCGCTCGAACCTGGGCACGTGGTTGCTCTCCCGGGGCGAGCTCGAGCGCGCGACGGAGGAACTCGAGCGCGCCGTGGAGTTGCTGCCGGACTACGGCCTCGCGCTGCAGAACCTCGGCTCGGTCTACAGCCGCCGCGGACAGCGCGAGAAGGCCTTCGAGGTCTGGCGGCGCGCGCTCGAGCACGGCGCTCCGATGGCGGGGACCATCGCGGAGCAGATGACGCGTCAACTGACCAGCGAGGGCCGCACGCGCGAAGCGCTGGACGTGGCGCGCGCGGCGATGAACGGCGCGCCCAACGACGCGCGAGCCGTGCTCGCGCTGGCGAAGCTGTTGGTCGAGGCGCCGGACACCGCGCTGCGCGATCCGCACCAGGCGGCCGGACTCGCGCTCAAGGCGGTGAGCCTCAGCGGCGGCGACGCGAGCGCGTTCGAGGTGCTGGCCGAAGCGTTCGTGCAGCAGGGGCGCGTCGCCGAAGCCGCTGGCGCGCTGCAGAACGCGGCGCTGCGCTATCGGGCCGCCGGGCGCACCGCTCAGGCCGAGGGCCTGGAGCGACGCGCGCAGCAATTGGGCGCGGGCGCCGGGCCTGCGCGTCGGTAGGGCGCGGCAGAGGGACGCGCGGGCGCCGACGAAGTCAGGCGCTCTCGCGCTCGGCCAGCGGCTCCGAGTCGCCTTCGGACTCGGGCAGCTCGAGCGCGGACTCCTGGTTCAAGCCGATCGCGAGCGAAGCTTCGCCGCGCACGTGCTTGTCGGTGACCACGAAGCGGCGCGTGTCGGTGCGCGAGGGCAACTCGAACAGCACGTCGAGCAGCAGCTCTTCGCAGATGCCCCGCAGCGCGCGAACTCCCGTCTCGCGCTTGATCGCGGCGTCGGCGATGGCCTCGAGCGCCTTGTGGGTGAACTCCAGCTCGGCGCCGCCCAGCGTGAACAGGCGCTGGTACTGGCGCGTGAGCGCGTTGCGCGGCTCGGTCAGGATGCGCACGAGGTCCGCGCGGGCGAGCGTGTCGAGCGTGGTGATCACCGGCAGGCGTCCGACGAACTCGGGGATCATCCCGAACTCGACCAGGTCGCGCGGCTCGATGAGCTTGATGAACGCATCGCGCGTCGACTCCGCGGCGACCTCGGTGCTCTCGACCGCGCGGCGCGAGCGCCGGGGCGATCCGTCAGCGGCGCCGTCCGTCGCGCCCGCGAAGCCGATGCGGCTGCGACCGACGCGCTTGCCGATCACCTGCTCGATGCCGCTGAAGGTTCCACCGCAGATGAACAGGATGTTCGAGGTGTCGACCTGGATGTAGGCCTGCTCGGGGTGCTTGCGACCGCCCTGCGGCGGCACGTTGGCGACGGTGCCCTCGAGGATCTTGAGCAGCGCCTGCTGCACGCCCTCGCCCGACACGTCGCGCGTGATCGAGACGTTGCCCGTGGTGCGCGCGATCTTGTCGATCTCGTCGATGTACACGATGCCCTGCTGCGCGCGCTCGACGTCGAAGTCGGAGTTCTGCAGCAGCTTGAGGATGATGTTCTCGACGTCCTCGCCGACGTAGCCCGCTTCGGTCAGCGTGGTGGCGTCTGCGATCGCGAACGGCACGTCGAGCATCTTCGCCAGCGTGCGAGCGAGGAGCGTCTTGCCCGAGCCGGTGGGGCCGACGAGCAGGACGTTGGACTTCTCGATCTCGACCTCGCCCAGGGCGGACGGGTTCTGCGCCTGGTGACGCAGGCGGCGGTAGTGGTTGTAGACCGCCACCGACAGGGTCTTCTTCGCGAGCTGCTGGCCGATCACGTACTCGTCGAGCTTGCGCGCGATCTCGATCGGCGTCGGCAGGCGCTTCTCGGTTCGCGGCGCGACTCCCACCGCGCGTGCGCGACCAGCCGGAGCGGCGGCGCCAGCTGCAGCCGAGGCGCCCGCGGCCTCAGGTCGGCGGCGTTGCTCTTCCTGCAGGATCGAGTTGCAGATCTCGATGCACTCGTTGCAGATGTAGACGCCCGGCGGCCCGGCGATCAGCGACGCGACATGGTGACGACGCTTCTCGCAGAACGTGCAGCGTTCGACGTGGCGACCGCGATTGGAAGAAGGAGTCATGTAGAGAGCATCCTAACGCTTGGGCCTCATCGTCGTGGATGCGCGGCTGGCGAAAGCCGGAGGGGCGCGGAGCGACCCGGCAAAGTCGTCCTGCTGGTCGAGTGAGTCCGTGCGCGGACGCGCCTTCAAAACGACGCGCGGGCGAGGCCTGGCCCCGCCCGCACGATTCTGTCATCTAGGCCGAGTGGTCCCGAGCGCACGCGTTGACGCGCGCTGCGCGGATCACGCGCCCGCCGGCGGCAAGTTCTTCCCGGCCGGCGACACGACGTGGTCGATCAAACCGAAGTCCTTGGCCTCCTCGGCGGCGAAGAACTTGTCGCGCTCGCAGGCCTTGCTGATTTCCTTGGCCGAGCGACCGCTGTGCTTGCCCAGGATCTCCTCGAGGATCTTCTTCATCTTGAGGATCTCGTTGACCTGGATCTCCATGTCCATGGCCGTGCCCTGCGCGCCGCCCCAGGGCTGGTGGATCATCACGCGCGAGTTCGGCAGTGCGAAACGCTTTCCCTTCGCGCCGCCCGAGAGCAGCACGGCGCCCATCGAGGCCGCCTGACCCAGGCAGTAGGTCGCGACGTCCGGCGTCACGAACTGCATCGTGTCGTAGATCGCGAGGCCCGCGGTGACGGAGCCGCCCGGGCTGTTGATGTAGATGCTGATGTCCTGCGACTTGTTGGTCTTGTCGAGGAACAGGAGCTGCGCCATCACGGAGTTGGCCACCGTGTCGTCGATGGCCGTCCCGATGAAGATGATGCGGTCCTCCAGCAGCCGCGAGTAGATGTCGTAGGTGCGCTCGCCGCGGCCGGTCTTTTCGATGACGTAGGGGACGTAGTAGTTGGCTTGTGCGCTCATCTTCGCGTCGGATGGGTGACGGCTTGGAGGGTTCGGAGAACGGAATCGGAGCGCCGCTGATAAGGCTTGAGCGCGCAGCGATCAAGCCCAGGCCGAAATGGGACCGACCGTCGGACCCCGAGGCGACGGGATCAGACGGTCGGGGATGGTCCGGCTGCAGCGCGTGTTTCGCGCCCAGCCATCGCGGGCTCGCAGCCCGCTCGAGCGCTGGGCTAGACCTTGGGCGCGATCAGCTTCGCGCTGGTGCGCAGGAAGGCCCGCACCTTGCGCTCGAGGATCTCCATCGCGAGCTGCTGGAGCAGGTTCTTCTCCTGATAGAAGTCGCGCACCTCTTCGAAGCTGGTGCGATTGCGCTGCGCGATGCTGCGCAGCTCCGCCACCATCTCCGCCTCGCTGACCTGGATCTTCTCGGCCTCGGCGATGCGCTCGATCAGGAAGTAAGCCTTGGCGCCGGTGATCGCAGCTTCGCCGGCCGCCGCCTTCTGCTTCTCGATCTCGGCCTCGAGCGCGTCTCCGCTCACGCCGCGCTGCTCCAACTCGCTGCGCACCTGGGCGAGCCGCGCCTTGGTCTGATCCTCGACCATGCCCGGCGGCAACTCCATCTGGTGCGCCGCGATGACGCGCTCGATGAGCTCCTTCTCGACGCGCTGGTTCTCGAGCTCGACGTTGGCCTTCTCCAGACCTTCGTGCGCGCGCTTGAGCAGTTCGGCGTCGTCGGCGGCGCCGATCATCTTGGTCAGCTCCTCGCGCGAGGGGAGGATGATGCGATAGGCCTGCGTGACGGTGATGCGGCACAGGCCCTCTTGATCACGGGCCGCTTCCAGCTCGAAGTCCGCCGGGAAGTGGATCGGACACTCGGCCACTTCGCCGTCGCGCTTGCCGACCAGCGCCGTCTCGAGCGCCTTGGGATCGACGCCCGGGATCTGCGCCTGGGGCGAGAGCCGCAGTCCGTCGCGCGACCAAACCACCGCGTCCTGGTGCAGCAGTTCGACCTTCGCGAGCGCCATGCCGTCGGCCGGCAGTCCCTCGTCGCCCGCGGGCTCGGGGTGCGCCTGGTTCTTGCGCGCTTGCTCGATCGCGGCCTCGACCTCTTCGTCGAGGATCGGCGGCAACGACGACTCGATCTCGAGCTCCTTGTACTGGCCCAGCTCGAACTCGGGGCGCAGGTTGAGCTCGAACTGGCGCGAGAAGTCGACGTCCAGGAGCACCTCGCCGATGTCCAACTGCGGATGTTGGAACGGGCGCAGCTTGTTCTCGGTGACGGCCTGCTCGTAGGCCTTCTGCACGAAGCGCACGGCGACCTCGTGGCGCAGCTGCGGCCCCTGCAGCTTCTTGACCACCTCCGGCGGGACCTTGCCCGGTCGGAAGCCCTTCATGCGCACGTTCTGACCGAACTCGCGCAGGGCCTTCTTGAACTCCGACTCGAACTCCGCCGAAGGGACGGTGAACGAGACGCGGGCTTGACAGGGTTGGGTGCGTTCGACGGTGACTTGCACGGAACGAAAGAGGCGGCGCAGGAGCGGTTCGAGGAGGCCTCCGGTGGCCACGAAACTGCCCGGAGGACGACGACTGGCAAACTTCGAGGGCGGAGCACTTTATCGGCGGCCCGCTCGCGCGTCCACGGATCGGGGCGCGGCGCCGGGCGCTAGTGTGGACCTTCATGAAGCTCGACATCCGACGCATCGACTCCCTGCCCGCGGCCGTCGCGCTCGCCCCGCTCCTGGACCGCTGCGCAGCGCAGTTCTGGCGCGAGTTCAGCGATCAGCCCTGGCCCGAGGGCGCGAGCGAGCGCTTCCTGCGGCGCTGGTTCGACGCGCCCCAGACCGTGCTGTTGACCGCCAGCGAGCCCGCGCGCGCGGAACCCTGGGCGGTGTGCTTGAGCGGGCCGCTCGAGGATCCGCTGCGCGGCGAGGTCACGCCGACGTTGCTCGTGCTGCACGTCGAGGCGGCGCTCCGGCGGCGCGGCGTGGCGCGCGAGTTGGTCGACGAGCTGACCAGCATCCTGCAACAGCGCGGGCTCACCCGTCTGGCGGCGCGCGTCGGACACAACGACGACGCGTTGATCTCGATGGGGGAACGCTGGGGCTTCGTGCGCGCCTGGGAGTGGATCGTCCGCGAGTAGCTCACCAGGCCGGCGCGCCGTCGACGTACGGCGCCCAGGCGAGCACGATCGCGCGCACGCTCACGGCGGACTTCTTCGGCGCCAGCACGCGCGGGCGGAAGCTGTCGCGCGCCGGATCGAAGCGCGCGGCGAGTTCGGCGGTCGCTGCGGCGAGTTCTTCCTCGAGCTCCCGGATCTGCGCGTCGACGCTGGCGAGGTCCTGTTCGGCGCGGCCCACGTCCGAAGCTTCCTTGGAGCTGCGACTGGCGCTGCGCGCCGCGCTCGCCGCGCGTCCGACGTGACCCGAGACGCTGCGGCGTCCGCCGAGGAACGCGTTGAGCAGCGCCGATCCGAACGAGAGCGCCGTCGACACCTTGGCGCCCTGAGCTTGCTCGCGCTGCACCTCGAGCGCCTGTTCGCGCCTCCGCCGGCGTTCCTCGAGCGCTGCGAGCTTCGGCGCGAACTTGTCGCGCAGCTTGGCCACGGCCGCGTCGCGTCGTTCGCGCAGCTCCTGCGCGGAGCGCAAGCGCAGTTCGCGTTCGCTCTCGCCGGGCGCAGAGACCAGTCCGCTGAGCTCGCTCTCGCTCAACTCCAGCTTCCAGTTGCGCGCGAGGTGTTCGACGAGTTGCTTGCGCCACGCGTCGTACGACTTCGGTCGAGCGCACTCAGGCGGCATGGCCGCGAACGCGGCGCCGGCGCGCGGCGACGACTCCAGCGCGGGTTGCTCGGCGTCGAGCTCTCGCGCCTGCTCCCACTCGAACGGAGCGAGTCCCTCCTGTCGCAGGCACAGCAAGCGCAGTTCGCGCTCGAGGTCGAGTCCGAGCTTGGCGTCGCGCACACCGATGCGCGCGCTGGCCAGCAAGGCCGGGCGGTACTCGAGGCTGCGACCGCTCGCGCGCGGCGCGAGGAAGAACTCCGCGAGTTCTGCGGGAAGCACAGCACGCGTCTCGCTCGCGCCGGAAGTGGGCGTGGAACTCGGCGAGGACGCGACAGGCGCTGCGTCGGAGCTCACAGCGGGCGCGCTGGCGCTTTCACTCGGCGTGGACGGCGCAGCGATCGGTCCGTTCAGGCGCTTGAGCTCCGCGCGCGTCAACGGCCCGCGCAGGTACGACAGCGCCCAGCGCGTCTCGAACAAGGTCGGCCGCTGGTCGTGGATGTTGTTCAGGAGGAACACGCGCGCCCCCAGCCCGGAGATCGTGCGCTCCACCGCCGCGCGATCGAACCCCGCGCCCGCGTGCGAGCTCGCGCCTTCGAGTCCGTCGAGCAGCCGCGCTTTGTCGCGCTCGGTCTGCAGCCGCCCGATGAACCACGCGCCCGCGTTCGACAGCCCCTTGTAGTCGAGGTCGACTGGGTTCTGCGTGGCGAGCACGACGCCGAAGCCGAACGCGCGCGCCTGCTTCATCAACGTGAGCAGCGGGCCCTTCGAAGGCGGGTTCGCCGTCGGCGGGAAGTAGCCCGCGATCTCGTCCATGTAGAGCAGCGCGCGCAGACTCGACGCCCCGCGCTGGCGGCGGACCCAGCCGAGCGTCTGGTTGAGCAGCAGCGACACGAAGAACATGCGCTGCGAGTCGGAGAGGTGCGCGATCGAGAAGATCGCCACGCGCGGCTTGCCCTCGCGCGTGTAGAGCAGCGAATCGATGTCGAGCGCTTCGCCCTGCATCCACGCCGAGAAGCCGGGACTGGCGAGCAGGTTGTTGAGCGCGAGCGCCAGCGCGAAGCGATCCTTCGCGGGATAGAACGACTCCAGGTCGAGCACGCCGATGCGCTCGAGCGCGGGCTTCTGGATCTGCGCGATCAACGCGCCCAGGTCGAGGTCCTGACCGGCGCTCCACGCGCGCTGCACGAGCGTCGACAGGAAGATGTGCTCGCGCGACTGGACCGGGTCGGCGTCGACGCCCGCCAGCCCGAGCAAACTCGACACGGTGCTCTGCACGCGTTCGGCGAACAGCTCGGCGTCCTCGCGCTCGCTCTCCGGCGGCGCGGCGAAGCTCGCCACGATCGACACGGAACGTCCGGCGCTCGAACCCGGCGTGTAGACCGCGTACTCGGCCGCATCGCGCAAGCGCTGGATGCGCGCGCTGTCCTGCCCCCAGCTCGCCAGTCCCTCGCGCCAGCGCTGTGACGTCTGCGCCGCGAGCTCGCCGACGCTCAGCCCCTTCACCCGCGCCTGGTCGGGGTCGACCCAGGGCTCGAAGTCCTCGGGCGCGAGCCGCGGGAACGCCAGCAGCAGGTTCGCGAGGTCGCCCTTGGGGTCGATCACGATCGCCGGGATGCCGTCGAGCGCCGCTTCTTCGAGCAGCACGACGCCCAGGCCGGTCTTGCCGCTGCCGGTCATGCCGACCACGACGGCGTGCGTCACCAGGTCCTTGCTGTCGAACAGCACCACCTCGCTGGTGCGCGCGCGCTGCTCGAGGTCGTAGCTCGCGCCCAGGTAGAACGTGCCCAGTCCCTCGAAGCTCGGTGTCGCGCTCGTGTCCATGGCGCGGCGGAGTCTAGCGGCGCGCGCGCCCGTGCGCCGACGCGAGCCGTGGGCCGCGCTTCACGCGCCGAACACGAGCTCGAACAGCCGACGCAGGGAGGCGTCGGGCCGATAGCGCTCGAGTTCGTCCGGCCGCACCCACGCGAGCGCGTGCGACTCGTCGCTGACCGCGAACGTCGAGCGCTCGGGCGCGACGACGACGAAGCGCGTGTCGTAGTGCAAGTGCTCCGGCTCGCCCGGGCGCGCGGGAATCGGGTGGACGTCGAGGTCGATCGGCGTCGGCAGCACCGCGAGCTCCGCGATGCCGCTCTCCTCGATGCACTCGCGCAGCGCGACGCCCGCGAGGTTCGCGTCGCCGTCGCAGTGGCCGCCCATCTGCAACCACTTGTCCAGCTTGCGGTGGTGCGTGAGCAACGCGCAGGTCCGCCGCTCGTCGACGATCAGCGCGCTGGCCGTGAGGTGCCCTTCGAGCGTCGAGCGCAGGTGCGCCACGTTCGGATGGCGATCGATCAGCGCGAGCATGCGCTGGCGGAACTCCTCCTGCGCTGCATCGCGGGCGTCGAACGCGCTCAGCATCCGACGCGCGACCGCCAGCTCGGCGCACGGCGCGAGCAGCGGATCGCCGACGCGGAGTCGACTCGTGAGAGAGGAGAGGGTCATCGCGCGCAAGCTACGGAGCGAGCGCGCGCACGCCAACCTCAAGGACAGATCGGAGCGGCCAGCGCGTCGGACAGAGCGGTGGTCTTGGGCGTCGCCGGATCGCGGTACCAGGCCTGGAGCCACACGTGGTCACCCCAGGCGAAGGGTTGACCGAGAGCGCCGGGGTGCGCGGCGCGCCACGCGTTCCAGTCGAGCTGGAACGAGCCGTTGCACTGCCCGCTCAGACCGCCGGAGTTCTGCACGTTCGTGCGTTGCGTCGGCGCCTTCACGCACAGCGTGCTGTTCGCTCCCCACGCGGACCACGCGCTCCCGCTGACGCCGTAGAACAGCAGCCCCAGGCGTTGGCCGTCCACGCCCGACACGGTCACGACGAAACCGCTCGCGGCGCTGGCGCTCGCCACTCCTGAACCCGCGATCGTCGCGCGGCACTGCGCAGCGGAGACGCCCGGCTCGCAGTACGAGTAGCTGCTCTCGAACTCGTGCGCGCCCATGTCGACCTCTGCGCCGCCCGCACGCGGCGCGCCGGCGAAGTCGAGCGGCAGCGGCTCACCGCGATCGCCGTCTCCGTCGAGATCCGCTTCGTCGGCCGGCAGCAGCGCGCTCGAGCCCGAGTCGAGCAGCGGCGACGAGCACGCGAGGCGCCAGTTGTTCGTCGCGGGGTCGACGAACTGCGGATCGAGGTCGAGGTTGCCGGCGCCCGGCCAGCCCAGTTCGACGTCGCAGTGCGCGAGCGCGGCGAGACCATCGACCTGCGCGACTTGCGTCGGCGCGTTGTTCCACAGGATCGAGTTGACCACCTCGACCGAGGTCCAACCGAACTGCCCTGCGCGTCCCGCTGCGATTCCGCCGCCGACGCCGCCGGCGGTGTTGGCCACGATCGTGCAGTTCGCGACCTTCACCGTTGCGTTGGTCTCCAGCCGCAAGCCACCTCCCGCGCCCGCCGCCGAGTTGTTCCGCACTCTGCAGTTCACGATCACCGGCGGGGCCCACAGGCTCGGCCCGATCGGGTCGCGCGCCAGCACGCCGCCGCCGTCCTGGCTCGCGCTGTTGCTCGCGATGTCGCAGCTCCCGATCCAGGCCGACGAGATGCCTTGCACGAGCACTCCGGCGCCGCGCGGCGCGCTGTTGCCCGCGAGCCAGCACTCCACGAGCGTCGGTCGCGACAGGCCGCGGCAGGCTAGCGCGCCTCCTCCTGAGCCCGCGACGTTCGCGACCAGGTGCAGTTGCTCCAGCCGCGGCGTCGCCAGCCGCGAGCACAACACTCCGGCGCCGAAGTCCGCCAGTCCATTGCGCAGCGTGAAGCCCTCGAGCGAGCAATCGCCGGAAACCGGCGCGCTGTAGCGCACCACGCTTCCGCTGAACGAGCCGTCGATGGTGGTCGCGAGCGGTCCGGCTTCGCTGCGCACGTGCACGCGCTTGCCGCCCAACTCGAGGTTCTCGTAGTACTCGCCGGGCCCGACCAGCACGGTCGCGCCGAAGCGCCCCGCAGGGATGGAGTTCACCGCGGCTTGAATGCTGGCGAAGTCGAAGGGCACGCGCACGACGGGCAAGCCCGTGTCGAGGCGCACGACGGCGCTGCACTCGAGGAAGCGCGTCGAGTTCGGCTGCGCGGCGGGCTCGTACACGAGAGCCGCGACGGAGTAGCTCGCGTTGGCGTTGCTGGGAATGCGCAGGCGAGCCGTCGCGCGTCCGGCGCCGTCGAGCGCTCCCTCGAAGTTCTCGAAGTGCAGCGGATCGGCCGTCGAAAGATGCGGCTGCGCGACGAGCAACTGCTCCGACTGGTTGGCTGAGTTCGTCACCAGTTGCGAGACGTTGACGCCCGGTGCGTCGCCGCTCGCGCCTGCGTACAGGCGATAGGGCTTGCCGGCGCGCGCGGGGAAGTACAGCTCGAGATCGACCCACTCTCCGGGCGCGGGAGTCAGGTTGCCCGCGCTCAACGCGGGCCCAGTCGGCGTCGGGAACCGAGCTGCGATGGCGTTGATGTCCACCGCGCCCGGCGTGCGCACCAACTGACCCGTCGTGCCCGCGTTCATCAGCGCGCCGGAGTCGGGCTGCGAAGTGTGACCGAGGCCGAGCGCGTGCCCGAACTCGTGCGCCGCGAAGGTCCAGATGTCGCGTCCGAGGAAGCCCGATCCGCTCTCCGTCTGAGTGTGGATCGTCCAGTTGATGCTCGAGGTCGCGTTGAGCTTCTCGAAGAACTCGATGTCGAAGCCGCGGTAGGTCGAACCGCTGACCCACGAGCGCGTGATGGCGACGCCGCCCACGGGCGAAACGCCCGCGCTCCACATCACGACGTTGAGTCCGTCGTCCGCCGCGGAAGCGACGCTGGTGAGCCCGACGTACTCCAGTCGCGCGTTGGCGCCGGGGATGCGGTTCCACGCCTCGGCGCCGGCGACGATCGCCGCGACCGCGTCCTCGAAACTCTCGGGGCCCGCGTTCGGCATGCGGCCGGCGAGGTTGGTGCTCACGTAGAACGGGATGACTGGCTTCGTTCCCTGCCAGTTGTAGGGGAGCAGCGTGAAGTGGTTCTGCGCGAGCGCGGGCGCGGCGAACGACGCGAGGGCGATCAGCGCTCGATGGATCGTGTTCATGGACTCAGCTCGTGTTGAAGGCTGCGAGGCGGCGCTCAGCGCCCGATGGCGAAGCGCAGACCGCCGCCGCCGAACGACGGGAACATCACTGCGTCGGGCCGAGAGTCCGCGTTGAGGCGCGCAGTCCGCACGCGCGCGCCGAAGCCGGCGTAGTTCTCGCGCGCGGTGAACTGGAAGCCGCCGCGACCGCGCCACACGCCCAGCGCGGCCCCGACGTCTCCTGTCGTCGCGAATACGTCGGGCGCCAGGTCGCCGTCGAGATCGGCGACGCCGACGCCGAACCACAGCCCGAACTCGTTCCCGTCGAGCGCGTGGAAGGTGAACTCCATCGCGCCGTCGTTCTCGAGGGCGAGCACGGCCTTGGGCCCGAAGCCAGCGACCACGAGGTCGAGATCGCCGTCGAGGTCGAGATCACCGGCCGCCAGTCCGAGCGGATCATTGCCCGTCCGCTGGCGCAGCGCGTGCGCGAAGCCTCCGCCGGGCGACCCGGTGAACGCGTGCAGCGCGCCGTCCACCTCGTCCGCGACGACGATGTCGGGCCGCTGATCGCCGTTGAAGTCGCCGACCACCGCATGTCGGGCGCTGCGCGCGCTCTCGAGTTCCTCCGCGGCCGCGAAGGTTCCGTTGGGCTGTCCGTGCAGCACCTCGATGCAACCGCTCGAGAGGTGCAGCGCGAGCACGTCGTCGCGCCCGTCGAGGTCGAGATCGGCGACGACGAATTCGTTGAGCGTGCGACCGACCGGCGTCGTGAACGTGCGCGTCCAACTCGCGCCGCTGCGTCGCCACAGCTCGACCGCGCACGCGTGCCCGACAGGCGAGACGCGCCCGCCGACGACGAGATCCAGCGCTCCATCGCCGTCGAAGTCGCCGGACTCGACTGCGACGGGGAACAGCGTGCTCGAGAGCTGTGTGACCAGTTGCGCCTGGCCGTCGCCCAGGGAGCGCCACACGTCGACCAGACGCGCGGACTCGCGCGGCGCCGCGAAGTCGTCGAGCCCGTCGCCGTCGATGTCACCGACGCCGATCCCGCCGCTGGCGAGGACCGTCGCGCCGGCCGAACCCTCGAGCTGAGCGGGCGCGCTCGCGCGCGCCACGGTGATCCAGCGCGCGCCGCTCGCGATCAGGTCGATGTCGCCGTCGCCCGAGAGATCGACGGGCGACACGGCGTAGGACTCGCGGCCGAGGTAGAGCTGACGCGCGGGCTCGTACGTTCCGCCGGGAAGGCCGCGCAGCCAGACGCCGAACTCCTGGAAGCTCCCGCCGAGGATGTCCAGGCGACCGTCGCTGTCGAAGTCGGCGAGCACGCCGTCCGTCAGATCGAAGCCGCAGGCGAGGCTGGTGGGCGCCGCGAACACTCCCGACGGCGCGCCGAGGAAGACGTTCGCCTGCGCCGCGAACGGGAACAGCGCCGCGCCTGTGAACGCGACGACATCGGTGCGCCCGTCTGCGTTCAGGTCAGCGCACTCCAGATCGCGAACGCTGCTCGGGAGCGACCACGTCTGCGCGCTGCCGAACGCTCCGCCGCCTGCGCCGAGGCGCACCTCGAGCCGGTTCACGTTGCCAGCCGCTTGCAGCGCGGTGACCAGATCCGCGTGCGGGTCGCCATTGAGTGAGCACACGCGCGTCGTTGCGACCACGACGGACCCAAGCGAAGTCGTGCTCGCCGCGCTGAACACGCCCGCGCCGTCGTTGAGCAGGCTCACGGCGCTCGCGGCGCCGGGGCCGGTGCTCGACACGAGCGCGTCCAGATCCGCGTCGCCGTCGAGGTCGAACACCCGCAGCCGCCCGCCGCTGCCGAGGCCGGTGGGAACGCTGACCGGCGCAGAGAACGCGCCACCGGGCGTTCCGCGCAGGACCACGAGCGAGGGCTGCGGTGGATTCGTGGTCGCGACGACGTCGAGACGACCGTCGCCGTCGACGTCCGCCAACGTGGCGTCGAGCGCGAAGCCCGGGACGGGCAGGGTCTGGCCGAACTCGAAGCGCTCGCCCGGCCGGCCGTTCAGGATCACCATGCCGACGAACGCGGGCGAAACGCTGGGCGGTCCAACAGCGTTGACCGCGAGCAGGTCGAGTTGACCATCGCCGTCGAGGTCAGACGACGCCGCGACGCGCGGGCCGAAGGGACCGGCCCAGACGTGCTCGAGCGGGAACAGCGCCGCGGTCTGCGCGACGACGGTCGAGGGCAGCGAGCTGGCGAGGAGAGCGAGAACGAGCGAACGCTTCATGGCGGGTCTGGGAGGTTGGGGCGACAGATGCGATCAATGTGCGGAGCGTCAAGCGACGCGTGCGCGCGTCAACGCTCCGCGCTGGTTGCGGGGCTGATTGCAGGGGAGAGCGCCGAGCGGTCCTGCGCGAGTCCGAGCGCGAGCACCGCGATGATGATCCACAGCGGCGCGAAGCCCATGGCGAAGACCCAGCCGCGTGGCGTGGTCCCGATGACGAACCCGCTGGCGGCGCTCAACGTGAGGAGCACGACGTACAGAATCAGGGCTCCGCCGAACCAGTTGGCGCGCGCTCGCTCGCGGACGGCGTCGAGCGCGGTGCTCGCGGCCGCCATCGGGTTGTCGGCGGCGGCGAGTTGCGCGTTCAAGAACTCGGCGGCGTTCGGGAGCACGGCGAGCAGGGCAAGGAGTGCGGCCACCAGCGCGGAGAACGTGTTCCAGCTCAAGCTCGGCGCCGGCATGTGGAGCTGTTTCGAGGCGTAGGAACCGCAGCGCCATCCGACGCCGAACGCGGCGACCAGCCCCGAGAGACTCAGGATAGTGGACCAGACGTCGGCGTGACCGTGCACGAGCGCAAAGGCGAGTTGGTGGCGCATCATCG
>CALKYE010000135.1 GCA_938003765.1 uncultured Planctomycetia bacterium | reverse complement strand
CGAGCGGTCTCGCCGGGCTTGGCGACGCGCAGGCGGTCGCGCGCGGCGAGCACGTGCGCGTCGAAGGCGGAGGCCAGCGCGCGGCCAGGTCAGTGGCGTCTGGCGCCGCAGACGTCGAGGCCATGGCTCGCGAGAGCAGAGCGCTGCTTCGTGCCGGCTGCCGGGCCACAGAACGGCAGAGACGCTCGAGCCGCTCAAGCTCACCGGCGAGTGCGAGCACCTCCGCGCGCAGGGACCAGGCCTCGCGGTCGACGCACTGCGGGCGCCGCAGTCGCGGCGAAAGCGACGATCGGCCCACCTCGGACGCGTTCGCCGAGATGGGCCGATCTCCAGGCTGCGTCGTGAGACGCGACCCAGCCGCTAGTTCCAGGGATCCGTGGCGCGGATCTCGATGCCGAACACATCGGTTTGCGAGAACTGCGAACCGTCCGTCACCACGAACTGGAACAGAGTCGTCACTCCCTCGAGACCGCCAGGGATCTGCGGGATCGACACGCTGAGATCGCGCGGAAGATCGCCGCCGGGCACGCTGAACGGGATCGCCAGCGCCGCGCTGAGCGTCGCCGAGTTGCCGTTCATCACGACAGGATCGACTCCGTTGGCGTCGCGGAATCCGATGCGAAGCTCGCCCACGATCGCCGGCGCCTGGGTGACACCGTTGGTCGCGTGCGGCAACACCTTGGCGCTGATCACCAAGTTGGTGCGGTTCGTGAAGGGGCCGAACACGTCGCAGTAGGTTTCGCCGAGCGGGTAGAAGGCGGTGTTCTGCGCGACGCCGTAGCGGACGCACGTGCGGAAGTCGAGCGGCTCGGACAGCTCGGTCGTGCCGAGTTCGATCGAGCCGAACGCGCCCGGCGAGGCGTTCGTCGGAATCGGGCAAGCGATCGGGTTCACGCCGTTGACCGCGACCGAGGCCTGCGCGAAGCCTTCGGCTTGAACCGACGCGCTGCTCGGCAGAGCGCCAGGTCCGTAGACGCGAAGGGGCCACGGCTGGTTCAACGCCAGGAAACGGCTGTCGGTCGTGATCACGGGACGGCGCAGTTCCGACTGCCAACTGGTCGTGTCGCAGCTCCAACCGCTGCTCGAGGAAGTGCAGCGCGCGTAGCGAACGCCGTCGGAGTGGTACACGCGGACGCCCGCTGCATCACCGTTGGCTTCGAGCGACGCCATCAGCGGATTGGCGAGCGCGGGAAGGGTGGCGTAGCCGAATACCTGGGAGAAGGAGCTCGGCAGCGAGCCAGTAGGTGTCCAGGGCGATGCGACGAGACGACGTCCGCGTGCATCGATGCCGAACAGACGACCGCCTAGCTTGTCGTAGTGGAGATCGATGAGGTCGACGGCGCCCACGTCGCCCGACTGCACTGTGTTCAGCGCCGGATTCACCAGGTCGAGCCGCACGAGGGCCAAGTGCCCGACGTAGCCGCCGCCCGAGAGGAACCGCTGGCCCGCGACCAGGAAGTCCGTGCTGCTGACTCGAGTGAGGTAGCCGATGCGATTCAGCGTCGTGGTCATCACGTACGTGGTCGCGCCGCCGCCGCTCGGGTTCTCGAAGTCCCAAGCGATCTGCGCGAAGCCGGACGCGCCATTGGGCATGGAGCGCAGGGCGCCATAGTGGTTCGTGGGGGTGCTCGAAGCGTCGTACACAGCCTGATGCACCTCGCGCAGTTCGGTGCTGGCGAACTGAGCCGAGGCGGATCGACCCGAGAGAGTCGCGAGCGTGAGGAAACAGAGAGCTGAAAGCTTGTTCATGGGAGGAATCACCAAATGACGTGTTGGAAAGTGACTGGAGAGAAGTGAATTGGAGCGGTTCAGATGTTCACTGACACACATTGCACGACAGCGGCTGCGTGATGCTGCCGTTCTCGAACTTCAGAACGACGTTCGAGCCCTTGCCGCACTTTCCGGCGGTGGTGCCCGTGTAGTTCTTCAGCGGAGAACCGAACCGGCGATAGTCCTTGGACGTTCCGTCGGGGAACACGACCGTTTCCGTCGAGTCCCAGAACGGCGGTCGCGCATAGTCGTTGACGTAGAAGTTCACGTTCAGAGTGACGTTGCAACCCTTCTTCTCGACGCACTCCGTTTCGCCGCAAGGCTTCTCCGGATCCTTGGGCTTGAGTTCACACTCGCCATCCCCACCGACGGCGCCGATCGGGCCCCAGAGCGAGACCGTGCTCATCTTGACCTTCTTGGCCAGACCACCGCCGAGTTTGCCGCCCAAGCCAGGAATGGGCGGCAACAGCAGGCCGACCTTGTTGTTGACCACAGTCGGAGGCGCCAGCGGCGCAACCGAGCATCCGCCGCAAGCTTGTCCCGCCGGCGTGTCGCACGTCGCCATCGTGTCGATGTGCAAGCCTCCAGGCGAGTCGACACTCATGTGCAGACCCACCAAGAACGGACCGGGACCCGGAAAGGGGTTGGGGAGCGAGACGCTGTCCCACGCGCCATCCGTCGACTCTCCGCAGATGAGAACGCCGATGTCGACCCCGTTGACGGTGACTTCCAGAAGACGCGTTGCAGACTGCGAAGCGAACTTGACGGTGAGCGACTGTGTTTCCTCGGTCGCTTCCACCTCGAACTCGATCGATCCGCCCTCCGAGAGTTTGACGTAGGCCCCGCCGCTGGCGGTGTCGCTCTCGGAGACGCCGCCATTCGTGATCATGCCCGACTCGGCTTCGACGACTCCGGTGATCGTCGCGCCGGCGCGCGCGCTCCCGGCGAACGCCAGAAGCGTGACGAGAGGGAGGAAGGACATGAGCTGCGCGCCGACCTGGGCCGCAGCTCGGGAGAATTCATGAGGCGCATTGGAGATCATTTGTGTTGCCATCCGTGGTTTGGGTCCGCCGGCGCATTCGCCCACGGCGCATCTGTTCAGTGGCAAGAACAACACGAAAAGTCCCAGCCTCAGTCGGCGTCGCGCTCGAGCTCCGCTGCGACCACCGCGAGTCTTCGAGATTCTGGAGATTGCTGCGTCGGTGGGCGCGCCTGCGAGGCAAGCGCACCGTCGCCCAATCGCGACGCTCGTCGTAGCAACGGCGGATCATTCGCTCCGTGCTCCGGCGGGACTTCAGAGACGGAGCACTTCTCAGGCGCGTGAATTCGCCCGCAGCCTGGGCGTTGCTCGCAGCTTCTCTGCCTCCCTCATGCGGTTCGCACTGTTGTCCGATGGCGTCGCATCTTGATGGACGCTTTGCCTCTTTGCCGCCGGCGCGTCGCGTGGCGTCGAGCGGGACGAGTCGTGATGCACGAAGCGCTTCGCGCGGATCGACGAACCCGACGCCGCAGTCCCTGCATGCCTCCGCGACGCGCCGCGCGGAACCGGAATCGATCACGAGTGCTCGGTCGCGTTCAGCGCCGGTGCGAGGCATCGGGAGCGCATTCGACCGACGACGCATGGTTCTGCGGAGCGACGCCGAACGGGGTGCGCCGCGCGAGAGTCCGATGAATGGGTTCGGCTCGTTCGACTGGGGTGATCCGCGCGCGGGCCGTGGTCGGCGCGTTCAAGCGGGTCATCGACAATGAGCGTCGCATCGATCGCGCTTGCCCGAGCCGGTCCCATCAGGCCGCTGGACGGCGACCGCGGACGTCTCGGAACGCGCGCGCTGTCGGTTCGCGGGAGCTGCGTCCGACCTCTGGCGGGATCGCCCGGTGGCTCGCAGGGCTCGAGCTGCGCACCCACTCCGCGGAGGCTCACGTCGGCCCGCTGGTAGAACTCGAGCACACGCGCCGTGTCTGCAGATCCGTGCTGCGACGT
>CALKYE010000134.1 GCA_938003765.1 uncultured Planctomycetia bacterium | reverse complement strand
GCCCAGGTGCTCACGCGGCTCATGGGACCGCTGGAGGGTAGACGGCGTGGCGCGAGGGCGGCGCCCGCATCCCTACGGAAGCACGGCGAATTCGAGACCTCCGGTGAGGCTCGTGGTCTTGGGGCTCGCCGGATCGCGATACCAAGCCTGGACGTTCACCACCTGGCCCGGAGCGAAGGGCGTTCCGAGCGCGCCCGGATTCGCCGCGATGTATCCCAGCCAGTCCTGGACGTACGTGCCGTCGCACGGGACGAAACCGCCTCCGGAGTTGAGCGCACCCATGCGCTGAGTCGGCGCCTTCACGCACAGGAAGCTGTCGCTCGTGCCCCAGGTCGACGCGCTGCGACCGTTCACTCCGTAGTAGAAGCGGCCGATCTTCTGGCTCTCGATCTGTGCGGCCATGAGGGTGAAGCCCGAGCCCGCGGAGACGCTGGGGGAACCGCTGGCGCTGAGCGTTGGGACGCATCCACCGCTCGACGTGCCCGAGGTGCAGTACGTCACGGGCGTCGACTCCGGCGGGTTGACCTTGCCCTCGTTCCAACCCGCGCCCTGCATCGTGACCCAGCGGCCGAAGCGCTGGAGCGGCGCGTTCGCCGGGTTGTAGCGCAAGCGCATGCGCCAATGCTGGCGGCGGCCGGTGGTGTCGCGCAGCTCGGAGATCGCGGGCGTGGCGGCCGGCAGTGACACGAAGTTCGGCGAAGCGACGAGGCCCGCGCCGTCGAACGTGTCGCCATGGGACTCGAGCTCGACTTCGAGCTTCACTCCGACGCGGCCGTAGGGCGTGCGCGGACTCGCCGCGAAGCGCACCGAGAACGGATCGTCGGACCAGCCGCGCAGCGCGATCGGGCCGGAGTCATCGGGCTGGCGCTGTCGCGGCCGGATCGGCGCGCCGGGCCGCGCGTTGCCGTAGTACAGCCACGCGTCGCCCGTGACGACCGATCCATTCACGGCGCCGGTCCCAGCGATCACGTCGCTGTAGCCGTCTCCGTTCACGTCGCCCGCGCAGTTGAGTGTCACGTAGCCGGTGGAGGGCGCCCACACGGTGCTGGCGCCGTACAGCGAGCCGGGAGTGCTGCTCGAGCCGCGCAGCAGGTACCTGGTGGTCCCTTGCGAGAACACGACGGACTCTTGGTACACGACATCGCTCAGTCCGTCGCCATCGACGTCGCCGAGGAACGTGACGGGATCGACCACCGAAGTCGCGGACGAGATGAGGTCCTCTACGATCAAGCCCGTGGGAGTGCCTCGGGCCAAGATCACGGCCTGCTTGCGCGTCCACGCTGCGTCCGCGAATCCGTCACCGTTCATGTCGCCCACGTACGCGACGGATTGTCCGCAGCCATCGAGCAGGCCGATGCCGTCGAAGACCTGCATTCCGGTGGTCGTGATGCCGCTCGGCGAGCCGTAGAACACGTAGGTGCTGCCAGGAGCAAGCGGGTTCGTGGCGTCCGGCGCACCGACCAGAATGTCGCTGTATCCATCGCCATTGAAGTCTCCGCCGCCCGACACGGAAGAGCCCAAGTTGCGATTGCTGATGTCGGGTTCGAACGTCCACGCGGGAGTGAGCACCAAGCCCGTGGACGAACCGTGGAACACGTAGACGCGCCCCTCGCTCGTGTGTCCGTTGGTCAAGAGCGGCGCGCCAACCACGAGGTCGGCGTATCCGTCGCCGTTGACGTCGCCGGCGGTTGACACCGTGGAGCCCATTTGGGCCGAGGCGACGTCGCTCTCGAAGAACGCGGTGATGAAGCCCGAGCCGGACGACGAGCCAGCAATGACATAAAAGCCGCCCTCGTCGGTCTCGCCTTGAGAAAACCGCGGGATGCCGAACACGACTTCGTCGTAGCCATCTCCGTTCAGATCGCCAGCTGTCGAGACAGGACCGAATCCCAGACCGAGTTCGAAAGGGCTCTCGGTGAGGGCGACGTTCGCCGACGCCGGCAGACCGCTCGCACTGCCGAAAAACAGCTCGATTCGGCCGTCGCCGGCCACGCTGAGGCTGCCCGACGAGGCCACGATCACGTCGCCATAGCCATCGCCGTTGACGTCGCCGGCGGACGCGACGCCTGCACCGAGGCCTTGCTGGCTGAGGACACCAGCGGTGCTCCAACCGGGAGTGTCGCTCAGTGTGCTGCGCACACCGTGATGCACGAAGGCGCCGCCTTCGCCGCTCAGTCCTCCGTTGTAGTTCGGGGCCCCGATGATCAGGTCGCTCACGCCGTCGCCGTTCACGTCGCCGGCCGCGCCGACGCTGCGACCGTGCCGTTGCGGAGTCGCCGCGCTGGTTGCCCAGTAGTCCGCGTACGTCAGGCCGACCGAGGAGCCGAACATCACGTAGGCGGCGCCGAACGAGCCAGCCCCATCGTCCAGGCCAGGAGCGCCGATGAGCAGATCTCCATATCCATCGCCGTTCAGGTCTCCAGCAAGCGCAAGAGAGAAGCCCCACTCTGCTCCCGGCTCCACAACGCCGACGTCGAACTCATGCGCACTCGCGACGCCGCTGCTCGTCCCGTGGTAGACCCAAACCAATCCGCCCAAACCTCCCGCCGAGTAGTAGGGAGCGCCAATGGCGACATCGCAGTAGCCGTCACCGTTCAGGTCGCCGGCGCCCGAGACGGCGAAGCCGAACTGTTCGTTGTCCGTGACGCCGGCTCGGATCCATACCGCACTCCCCAGGCCGCCAGCGCCGCCGTGGAACACATAGGCCCTGCCCCTGTTGTTCAGCCCCACCGTGTCATGCAAAGGCGCACCGACGATGGCGTCGCCGTACCCGTCGCCATTCACGTCGCCTGCGGCAGCGACGCACCAGCCGAAGTTGGCGCTGCCCTGCCCCCCGTCGGCCGACCAGTTCGCGGTCGCTGAAGGCCCCGACGGCGAGCCGTGATAGGCCCACGCGCCGCCTTCGTCCGTCTGACCGTTGTCCCAAAGGGGCGCGCCGACGATCACATCGCTGTACCCGTCGCCGTTCGCGTCGCCGAGCGTCGCTACGGACCATCCGAAGTTGGCTGAGGCCTGGTTGCTCTCCCAGACGATGTGCGGCGTCGCGCTCAGTCCCGTCGGCGACCCGAGGAACACGTAGGCGGCGCCTTCATCCGTCTGACCATTGGTGTAGCGCGGCGCGCCGATGATCACATCGCTGTAGCCGTCGCCGTTGACGTCGCCCGCCGTCGAAACCGAGTAGCCAAGTCGCGCTTGCGCCGTGGGGCCGAGGTACGACCAGTTCGCGGTGAGACTCAGGCCGCTTGCGGAGCCGTGATAGACCACCGCACGCCCGACGTTCTGCGTGAACCCGTTGTCGTGCATGGGTGCGCCGACGATCACGTCGCTGTAGCCGTCGCCGTTGACGTCGCCCGCCGTGGCGACACTGGTTCCGTACTCCGCGAAGAACTGGCCGCCCTTCGCCGTCCAGTTGGGAGTCGTCGCCAACGGATCGATCGTCAGCGGGTACTGCGCGCTGCTGTCGTCGACCGCGATCGCGAGCACGTCGCCGCACAGCTCGAAGCGCGCGTCCAGGAAGCGCCCGTCGGCGTCGAAGGCCATCAGCTTCTCGAAGTGCAGAACGCTCGACTCCGCATCGAGCTCGTGGAAGCGAACCGAGCGCGCGTCGGCGGACAGCACGCCGCTCAACGTTCCGACGATCGACATTTCGACGCGCAGCAGGCCACCGCCTTCGGGGCGGCGCGCGAGCGTGAAGCCCTGCTCCAGGCCCTGGTCGGTGTTCTCGTACCACTCGACGAGCTCGCCGCGGCGGTACTCGACGCGCGCGCCTTGCACGACGAGCGTCGCCGGAGAAGCGGGGATGCGCGCGCCCTCGCGGCCGTGAGCGATGAGTTGCAGACCCCAAGTCCAACTCGCTTCGTCGGATGCGACTTGCGCGTCGTCGGAGTCCTCGCCCCAAGGCTGGACACGGATCCCGTCCGGCAGAAAGCCGGTCGTGAAGCGTTGTGTGGGGCTGCTCGCGCCGTAGCGCGCGCCGTGAAACTCCTCGGGGAGCTCGCCAGCGGCCGGCACGACCTCGTGCTC
>CALKYE010000133.1 GCA_938003765.1 uncultured Planctomycetia bacterium | reverse complement strand
CGCGTCGACCCTCGCCGACCGCGCCGCGTCGCCGGCCTCAGCTCACCCGCACGCGCATGTCGACGGCGCACACGCCGTTCGAGTACGCGAGCAGCGGGTTGATCTCGAGCTCGGCGATCTGCGGGTGGTCCACGGCGAGTTGCGAGAGCCGCTGGATCACGTCGATCAGCGCGGGCTCGTCGATGCCGGCCTGACCGCGCACGCCGGCGAGGATCGGCCAGCCGCGGATCTCGCGCAGCAGTTCGTGCGCGCGCACGTCGCTCACCGGGCAGAGCGCGAAGGACACGTCCTTGAGCACCTCCACGTAAATGCCGCCCAGGCCGAACATCAGCAGCGGTCCGTAGGCCGGGTCCTGCGTGAAGCCGAGCACCACCTCGCGGCCGCGCTCGAGCATCTTCTGGATGTTCACGCCCTCCGCGTCGGGGCGTTGAAGTCGCGCGAAGGCCGCGCGCACGGCCGCTTCGTCGGCGAGGTCGAGCAGGACGCCTCCGACGTCGGACTTGTGCACGACGGAAGGCGCCGAGACCTTCGCGACGACCGGATAGCCCACGCGCTCGGCGATCGCGACGGCTTCACGCGCGCTGCGCGCGAGTCCGCCGGGCACCGCGGGCAGACCGTAGGCCGCCGCGATCGCGCGTCGCGCGCGCACGCCGAGCCAACCGGGCTTCAAGACCTTGCGCGCGGCGGCGAAGTCGACGTCGTAGCGCGCGACGACACCCTCGGGCCGCGCGAGCCAGCGCCTGCGCTCGTCGAGCGCCGCGAGCGCTCGCACTGCGGACTCGGGGTACAGGTACACCGGCGTCCAGTCCTGCTCCGCTTGACGCGCGATGTCCGCGAGGACTTCGTCGCGCGACATGAAGCAGCTCACGACGGGCTTCGACGATCCGCGCGCCGCTTCGAACACCGTGCGCGCGACCACGACCGGATCGTGCGTGATCGGCGGCACGAAGATCACGAGCACGCTGTCGACGCCGCGGTCGGCGAGCAGCACGCCCAGAGCGCGGCGGTAGTTCTCCGCCGTCGCGCTCGCGACCATGTCGATCGGATTGGCGATCGAGGCCTCGGGCACGAGCAGGCCGCGCAGCGTGGCGCGCGTCGACTCGGACAAGCTCGCCAACTCGAGCCCCCAGCTCACCAGCGCGTCCGTCGCGAGGATCGCGGGCCCGCCGGCGTTGGTGAGCACCGCCACGCGCTTGCCCTTGGGCAGCGGCAGCTTCGAGAGCGCGAGTCCGACGTCGAAGAGCTCTTCCACCGAACCCACGCGCTGCACGCCGCACTCCTTGAGCAGCGCATCCGCCGCCACGTCGGCGCCGGCGAGCGCGCCCGTGTGGCTCGTCGCCGCGCGCGCGCCCGCGGCCGAGCGCCCGGCCTTGACCGTCACGAGCGCCTTGTCGCGGCTCACGCGCCGCGCGGTGGGCACGAAGTTGCGCGGGTTGCCGAAGGACTCGAGGTACAGCAGCACGCAGCGAATCGACTCGTCGCGTCCCCAGTACGCGATCAGATCGTTGGCGCTGACGTCGGCGCGATTGCCCATCGAGACGAACATCGACACGCCCAGGTTCAGGTGGTCGGCCTGCGCCAGGATCGCCTCGCCCATCGCGCCGGACTGCGACACGAACGCGACCGGACCGCTGCGCGGGAACGAGCGCGAGAACGAGGCGTTGAGGCGCACGCCCTCCTGCGCGTTCTGAATGCCCATGCAGTTGGGGCCGACGATGCGCATGCCGTGCTTGCGCGCGTGCGCCACGAGCCGCGCTTCGACTCGCGCGCCCTCGGGGCCGGTCTCCTTGAAGCCCGCTGTGATCACGACCACCGCGCCGACGCCCTTGCGCGCGCAGTCGGCGAGCGCGCGCGGCACGAGCGCCTTGGGCACGGTCACGATCGCGAGGTCGACCGCGTCGGGGATCGCCGCGACGCTCTTGTGGCACTTGATCGAGTGCGCCACCTCGGCGTTGGGGTTGACGGGGAAGACCTTGCCCTCGAATCCGCCCGCGACGAGGTTGTGGAGCACCTGCCAGCCGATCGAACCGGGCCGTCGCGAGGCCCCGATCACCGCCACCGAGCGCGGCCGGAACAGGCGCTCGAGATCGTCGTCGGCGCGTCGGACCGGGGCGCGAGTGGCGCGGCTCTTGGACTTCTTCATCCGCGCAGTATCCCTGGCGCGTGCGCGATCCGGCGCTGCGCCAATCGACGTAGACGCGCGGCGAGAGAGAGTTCCAGACGCGTTGGATCCAAAGCCCTGCGGGCATCGAATAGCCTGCTCGTCACCGCGGCGCTTCGACGCGGATTCCCCAACGCATCCTCCTGGAGCCAAGCTCAGATGATCTGCCGCTCAATGCTCGTCGTCGGCGCCCTCGCGCTCGTCTCCGCCTGCGGAACGAACGCCCCCGCCGAGTCCGCCTCGAATCCGACGCCCTCGGCCGACGCCAAGGCCGCCGCTCAACCGGCCGCACCCCCCGCCGCCACTCCGACTCCGATCGCAACTTCGGCCGCTACTTCGGCCGCTACTCCCGCGGCCGCGCCCGCGCCCAGCACCCCCGCCATGAAGAACGACGTCTACGCCCTGAGCGCCAACTCCCTCGACGGAGCGCCCGCTGAGCTCTCCAACTACCGCGGCAAGGTGACGCTGATCGTCAACGTCGCCAGCGCGTGCGGCTACACGCCGCAGTACGCCGGCCTGCAGAAGCTGCACGCCGAGTTCGCGGACCGCGGCTTCGCCGTGCTGGGCTTCCCGAGCAACGAGTTCGGCGGGCAGGAGCCGGGCAGCGCGGCGGAGATCGCCGAGTTCTGCTCGTCGAAGTTCGGCGTGGCGTTCCCGATGTTCGCCAAGTGCGAGACCAAGACCGGCGCGAGCCAGAGCCCCGTGTACGCCGCGCTCGAAGGCGCGACGGGCAAGCTGCCGAACTGGAACTTCTGCAAGTACCTCGTCGGCAAGGACGGCCAGCCGATCGCGTTCTATCCCTCGAAGGTCACTCCGGAGTCGGCGGAACTGCGCGACGCGATCGAGAAGGCGTTGAAGTAGGCTGCGGGCGCGAAAGCGCGCCCATGAGCCCGATCAAGAGCACGACGAAGAACTCGACGAGGACCTCGACTCGGGGACGCTCCCGTCCCAAGCGCACCGCACGCGTCGCGGCCCCGCTCGGGGGCAGCGACGCGTGGGTCTTGGTGCACGTCGAGTTCATGGGCTGCACAGCGCACCCGCGGCTCGACTCGCTCTTGTTCCACGTCGCGAGCTCGTGCGAGGCCGCCATCGCGCGCGCGCGGAGCATCGAGACCGAGCCGATCGGCTGGTGGGAGCTGTACCGCTTCACCCGCGACTGCGAAGACATCCCCGAGGACGAGCGCAGCGCCATCGCGCCCGAGCTGTACCTCGACCACCGCGGGCGCGCCGTCGAGCGTCCCGACGTCAAGCGCGCGCGGGCGCGTTTCGATGCGGCGCGTGCTGAGGAGATCGCGGCCGGCGTGTTCCCCGACGGCGAGGACCAGTGCGAGGTGTGCCACGCCGCGCAACGCGCCGGACTCGCCGCTCGCTCGGCGTCCAAGCGAACGCGCTCGAAGCGCTGAGTCCTCGCCGCGCGCGCCAAGCCATCTCCATCGCGAAGGCTGAGGTCGGCGCTCGCCGAACCTTCGAGCGACTCCGAGCTCCCGCGCAGCGAACTCGACGGCGCAACCATCACGCGCCTCTCGCCCTGAACAAGGCGCCGGCGCGCCGACCCGCGAAGGGCCGACGCGCCGGCGTCGAAGCGCGCGCGCCCGAGGGCGAGCGCCGTGGCTCACGAGCTCAGGGGACGAACACGAGTTGGAGCGCGCTCGAGAAGTTGGCCGTGCGGATCGGTTGGCACGCGCCCATCGGGTCGCGATACCAAGCCTGGAAGTACCACGGCTGGCCCAGCGTGAGCACTCCGTTCGAGGCCGCGATCGGCATCTGCAGAGTCATCACACCGCCCGCAGAGGCGGCCTGAACTCCCAGGCGTTTGATGGGGTTCACGCACAGCAGGCCAGCGCTGAGCGGCGCGCCTGCGCCTCCGTTCACGAGGGTCACACCCGCGAAGAACAGGCCGTTGGTGTTGGGCACCATGCCCGTCGCCACGAGGAACGCGTCATCCGCGGAGTAGTCGTTGCCTCCGATGTTGACGAGCTTCGCGCCGACTCCCGTCGAGTTGCGGCAGCCCTCGCCGGGTACGGAGTTCGCGCACGGACAGGGCGTGCCCGTGCCGTCGCCGAAGCACACCGGAACCCCGTTCGAGACCTCGCACTCGTCCGGGACGAGATTGAGGTTGAGGTCCAGGCTGGTGGCCGACGCGATGTCGCAGTCGTCCGGCACGCCGTTGCCGTTGCAATCCATCAACGCGACCTCGCAGTTGTCCGGCAACCCGTTGAGGTTGCAGTCCAGCGCGATGCCGAGCACGATCGCACACACGTCACCGACCGTGTCGTTGTCGCAGTCCTCCTGATTCGGATTGGCGTTGACCGGACAGTTGTCGCACAGGTTGCCCACGCCATCGCCGTCGTTGTCGGCTTGGCTCGTGTTGGCGACCGTGGGGCAGTTGTCGAAGCAGTCGAGCACGCCGTCGAAGTCGCCGTCGATGTCCGCAACGCCGCAGCCGCACGCGCCCGGCGAAACCTTCGCCGGATCGAACGGGCAACCGTCGTTGCAGTCGGCCGCGCCGTCGCCGTCGCTGTCGACATCGCTCACACCGCAGCCGCACGCGCCCGGCGAGGTCTTCGCCGGATCGAGCGGGCAGCCGTCGTTGCAGTCGGCCACGCTGTCGCCGTCCGAGTCGACGTCGCTCACTCCGCAGCCGCACACGCCCGGATCAGTCTTCGCCGGATCGGTCGGGCAACCGTCGAGGCAGTCAGGCACGCCGTCGCCGTCGGTGTCGACATCGCTCACGCCGCAACCGCACACGCCGGGAGCGAGCTTGAACGGGTCAGCCGGGCAGCCGTCGATGCAGTCGGAGGCGCCGTCGCCGTCCGAGTCGATATCGCTGACGCCGCAGCCGCACACGCCCGGGTCCTGCTTGCCGCCGTCGACGGGACACAGGTCGGTCGAGTCCGCGACGTAGCCGCTCGGCGCGATGCACGACTGCACGCTCACCAGCGGATCGCCGAAGCCGTCGCCGTCGGCGTCCGCGTACCACAGCGGCGCGGACGGTTCGACGAGCACGTCGGCGAGTCCGGAGAAGTCCTGGCCGTCGAAGATGCACAGCTCCTTCTCAGGGTGCGTCAGCGCGCCGCCGAACACCGTGCTGCAGTCCGCGAAGGCGCCGCCGGTGTTGACCACCGCGAGACCGACGTAGCCCGTCCCCTGACAGGGGAAGATCGTGTCGTTCAGCGCCAGCGCCGGGCCCGTGTGGTCGAGCTGCATGCCGACCGCGAAGCCCGTTCCAGGCGCGTTCGTCGAGCTCACGCCCGACAGATCGAGCCCGCTCAAGCTCACCGCGCTGATGTCGCTGTAGAGCTGGAGGTAGACGCCCGGCCGATTGGTCGCGCCGGAGATCACGACGTTGTCGAACAGCACCGCGCCGAGCGGGCTCCACGTTGCGGGCACGCCGTTCGTGCCGGCGCCGCGGAACTGGATCGGACCGCGCGTCGGGCCGCTGAGCGTGAGGTTGCGAAGCTGCGCCGAGCCGTTGTAGACGAAGAAGCTCAGGTGGCCTGAGCCCGTCGTCGCCGGAGCGCCGTTGTTCGCGAAGCTCACGCCGTCGAACACCAGGTCATCGCCGGTGCAGCTCGCCGAACCCGTCGGGTTGAAGCTGAAACCGAAGATCGAGTTCGAGTGCATCTGCCCGCCGAACACGTCCAGGCCCGTGATCGAGCTGTGCGCCGTGGCGACGCGCAGACCCGAGTTCGAGTTCGAGTCGAGGACGCAGTCCTGCAGCACGATCTCGCTCGAGACTCCGCCGGCCACGCCGAAGTGCACGCCGTTGCCGTTGCTGACGCAGGTCACGTCCTCGAGGCGCAAGAAGCTCGCGCTCGCGGCCGTGATGCTCACGCCGTCGCTGGCGCCGGTGACGCGCAGATCGCGCACTTCGAGCGGCTGAGCCGGGCTCAGTCCGCTCGTCGCCAGCGCGATGCCCGGCAACGAGCTCGACGGCGGTTGCACCACCGTCTGCAGCGCCGAGTTCGTCGCGCCTGCGCCGCCGGAGCCCGCGCCCGCCAGCGTGCAGCGCTGGCTCATGGTCACGCTCTCGGGGAACGCGCCGGCTTCGACGCTCACCAGGCCGCCGAGGGCGACGCTGTTCACGCCTTCCTGAATGCGGCCGAGCGCGCCCGTTTGCGCCAGCTCGTCGCTGACGATCAGGCTGCTCGTGTCGCCCTGGAAGCCGAACACGAAGCCGTCCGTGTCGATCCCCGACGCCAGCCGCGGCGTGATGTCGAAGTTCGCGACGGCCAGGCCGAGCACGTCGGGCTGACCGCCTGGAGGCGTGGCCGTTCCGCCGTAAGCGACGGGAATCTGCGCGCTGTAGCCCGGCTCGGTCGAGTTCACCGCAGCGATCGTCGGTGTCGAGCTGCCCAGCCAGTTGCCGCTGAAGTTCTTGAGGTTCGAGCCCGCTGCCGGCAGCGCGCCGCCGACCTGTCGATCGACGATCTGGCCGTACCAGTTGCCGGCGATCGAGTTGCCCGCGATCGTGCAGTTCAAGGCCTGCTGCACCGGCACGTTCGTGCCGCTGCTCGCATCCAGGAACAGCACGCCCACCGTCCAGTTGTCGGTGATCGCGTTCTCGGTGATCGAGAGGTTGTCGGTCTGGTTGCGCAGGATCAGACCCGTGCGGTTGAAGTCGATCACGTTGTTGCGCACGACGTGGCCGCCGGAGTTGTTGATGTCGATCGCGGTGCGCATGCCCGTGATCAAGTTGTCGCGCAGCAGCGCGTTCGTGATCGCCAGGCCCTGGATCGCAACGCCCGCCGAGTTGAGGCCGGGGTTGTTCCAGTCGGTGAGGTTGTTGCCCTCGCGCGTGATCGTGAAGCCCGCGATCGTCACGTTGCTCGCCTGCACTTGGAACGTCGCGCCGCCGCCGCCGATCGGGCCGGAGACGACCGACGCGCCAGCGCCCGAGCCGAGCAGCGACACGCTCTTGTTCACCGCCACGTCCTCGAGGTACGCGCCCGGCGCGACGATGACTTGACCGCCCACGGCGACCGCTGCGATGCCCTGCTGGATCGTCGCGAAGGCGTCGCACAGGTACGCGTTCGCCGGACCGGCCGGATCGTCGCCGCCCATCAGGCTCGCGAAGTCGTCGTCGACGTACACCACCAGCGGCGTCGGGAAGCCGTCGTCGACGAGTCCGTTGCAGTCGTTGTCCAGACCGTCGCCGCAGATCTCCGGCGCGCCCGGGTTCACGTTTGCACGCGTGTCGTCGCAGTCGGTGTTGTCGAGCACGTGGCCGAGCGGCGCACTGCACGCCAAGACCGCAGAGGCGGTCGAGTCACCGAAGCCGTCGCCGTCCACGTCGGGGTAGAAGCTGACCGGCGCGATCTTGGTGGGATCGAGCGGGCAACCGTCGAGGCAGTCAGGCACGCCGTCGCCGTCGGTGTCGACATCGCTCACGCCGCAACCGCACACGCCGGGAGCGAGCTTGAACGGGTCAGCCGGGCAGCCGTCGATGCAGTCGGAGGCGCCGTCGCCGTCCGAGTCGATATCGCTGACGCCGCAGCCGCACACGCCCGGGTCCTGCTTGCCGCCGTCGACGGGACACAGGTCGGTCGAGTCCGCGACGTAGCCGCTCGGCGCGATGCACGACTGCACGCTCACCAGCGGATCGCCGAAGCCGTCGCCGTCGGCGTCCGCGTACCACAGCGGCGCGGACGGTTCGACGAGCACGTCGGCGAGTCCGGAGAAGTCCTGGCCGTCGAAGATGCACAGCTCCTTCTCAGGGTGCGTCAGCGCGCCGCCGAACACCGTGCTGCAGTCCGCGAAGGCGCCGCCGGTGTTGACCACCGCGAGACCGACGTAGCCCGTCCCCTGACAGGGGAAGATCGTGTCGTTCAGCGCCAGCGCCGGGCCCGTGTGGTCGAGCTGCATGCCGACCGCGAAGCCCGTTCCAGGCGCGTTCGTCGAGCTCACGCCCGACAGATCGAGCCCGCTCAAGCTCACCGCGCTGATGTCGCTGTAGAGCTGGAGGTAGACGCCCGGCCGATTGGTCGCGCCGGAGATCACGACGTTGTCGAACAGCACCGCGCCGAGCGGGCTCCACGTTGCGGGCACGCCGTTCGTGCCGGCGCCGCGGAACTGGATCGGACCGCGCGTCGGGCCGCTGAGCGTGAGGTTGCGAAGCTGCGCCGAGCCGTTGTAGACGAAGAAGCTCAGGTGGCCTGAGCCCGTCGTCGCCGGAGCGCCGTTGTTCGCGAAGCTCACGCCGTCGAACACCAGGTCATCGCCGGTGCAGCTCGCCGAACCCGTCGGGTTGAAGCTGAAACCGAAGATCGAGTTCGAGTGCATCTGCCCGCCGAACACGTCCAGGCCCGTGATCGAGCTGTGCGCCGTGGCGACGCGCAGACCCGAGTTCGAGTTCGAGTCGAGGACGCAGTCCTGCAGCACGATCTCGCTCGAGACTCCGCCGGCCACGCCGAAGTGCACGCCGTTGCCGTTGCTGACGCAGGTCACGTCCTCGAGGCGCAAGAAGCTCGCGCTCGCGGCCGTGATGCTCACGCCGTCGCTGGCGCCGGTGACGCGCAGATCGCGCACTTCGAGCGGCTGAGCCGGGCTCAGTCCGCTCGTCGCCAGCGCGATGCCCGGCAACGAGCTCGACGGCGGTTGCACCACCGTCTGCAGCGCCGAGTTCGTCGCGCCTGCGCCGCCGGAGCCCGCGCCCGCCAGCGTGCAGCGCTGGCTCATGGTCACGCTCTCGGGGAACGCGCCGGCTTCGACGCTCACCAGGCCGCCGAGGGCGACGCTGTTCACGCCTTCCTGAATGCGGCCGAGCGCGCCCGTTTGCGCCAGCTCGTCGCTGACGATCAGGCTGCTCGTGTCGCCCTGGAAGCCGAACACGAAGCCGTCCGTGTCGATCCCCGACGCCAGCCGCGGCGTGATGTCGAAGTTCGCGACGGCCAGGCCGAGCACGTCGGGCTGACCGCCTGGAGGCGTGGCCGTTCCGCCGTAAGCGACGGGAATCTGCGCGCTGTAGCCCGGCTCGGTCGAGTTCACCGCAGCGATCGTCGGTGTCGAGCTGCCCAGCCAGTTGCCGCTGAAGTTCTTGAGGTTCGAGCCCGCTGCCGGCAGCGCGCCGCCGACCTGTCGATCGACGATCTGGCCGTACCAGTTGCCGGCGATCGAGTTGCCCGCGATCGTGCAGTTCAAGGCCTGCTGCACCGGCACGTTCGTGCCGCTGCTCGCATCCAGGAACAGCACGCCCACCGTCCAGTTGTCGGTGATCGCGTTCTCGGTGATCGAGAGGTTGTCGGTCTGGTTGCGCAGGATCAGACCCGTGCGGTTGAAGTCGATCACGTTGTTGCGCACGACGTGGCCGCCGGAGTTGTTGATGTCGATCGCGGTGCGCATGCCCGTGATCAAGTTGTCGCGCAGCAGCGCGTTCGTGATCGCCAGGCCCTGGATCGCAACGCCCGCCGAGTTGAGGCCGGGGTTGTTCCAGTCGGTGAGGTTGTTGCCCTCGCGCGTGATCGTGAAGCCCGCGATCGTCACGTTGCTCGCCTGCACTTGGAACGTCGCGCCGCCGCCGCCGATCGGGCCGGAGACGACCGACGCGCCAGCGCCCGAGCCGAGCAGCGACACGCTCTTGTTCACCGCCACGTCCTCGAGGTACGCGCCCGGCGCGACGATGACTTGACCGCCCACGGCGACCGCTGCGATGCCCTGCTGGATCGTCGCGAAGGCGTCGCACAGGTACGCGTTCGCCGGACCGGCCGGATCGTCGCCGCCCATCAGGCTCGCGAAGTCGTCGTCGACGTACACCACCAGCGGCGTCGGGAAGCCGTCGTCGACGAGTCCGTTGCAGTCGTTGTCCAGACCGTCGCCGCAGATCTCCGGCGCGCCCGGGTTCACGTTTGCACGCGTGTCGTCGCAGTCGGTGTTGTCGAGCACGTGGCCGAGCGGAGCGAAGCACGTCACGACCGCGGTCGCGCTGGCGTCACCGAAGCCGTCGCCGTCCGCGTCGGGGTAGAACGCGAACGTCGGGTGCAGCGTGAGCGAAGCCGTGTTGCTCGAAACCGAGCCGCAGCTGTTCGAGACGAGCACGTCGTAGCTGCCCAGGTCCGCGGCGTCGACATTGGCGATGCTCAGCAGATCGGTCGTCGCCCCTGAGATGTCGCCTCCGTCCGCCAGCGGCGAACCGTCCTTGCGCCACTGGTACATCAGCACTGCGCTGCCGGTCGCGTTCACGCTGAACTGAACGGTGTCGCCGGGACACGCGGTCACGTCCGTGCGCTGCAGGCTGAGCGCGGGCGGCGTGCACACGTCGATCGTGCCCGAGGGCAAGCTGCCCGATCCGGCGAAGCTCCAGTTCGCAGCGTTCGCGATGCCGGCCAGCCAGACCGACTTCAGCGAGCCCGCCGCGACGGCGCCGACGCTGAAGCCCATGAAGTTCTGCCCCGAGCCCGAGTGGTTGAACGTCACCGCGGTGTTGCCCGCGAGCGACAGTCCCGGCGGAATGCCGCCGGTGTTCGAGCTCGTGGCGACCTCGAATCCGTTGGAGTCGTCGAGCACGAACAGGTGCACCGACGGATTGAAGAGCGGGTTGCTCGGGGCCGCGGTGAAGGCATAGATCTGCTCGCCGCCAGAGGCCGACAGCGCGAGCGGCTGGTAGCTGCCCGAGACCGTCCCTGCGATGGGGCCCGCCGTGGTCCAGCTCCAGTCGGCGGTGCTCGCGTAGGCCTGGACGATCACGCCGCCGGGCACGTCATTGAGCGCGGTCCAGCGGCACAGGTTCTCGTTGCCGTCGCCGTCGGTGGCCGAGGCGCCGCGGAACTGCGCGCCGTCCCATCCGTTGTCCGTGAAGTAGATGACCGTGCCCGCGGGAAGCGGGGCGAGGGTCGCGAAGGCGAACGTGTCGGGTGCGCCGTTGTCGATCCACCCGATGAGCGCGATGTCACCGGGGGATTGAGCGGCGGCGCTGGCGGCGAGGAGCGTCGCGCCGCAGGCGAGGGTCGAAGCGCGCACGCAAGCGTGCAGGGACGAACGGAGACGGGACATGGAGGCAGGTCTTTCGCGGACGAGCTCTCACGGCGACCGCAACAGGACGCGTGGGCTCAGGAGAGTGGGGACACTCCACGCCTGGCGGGGACTGGACCGCGACGAGCATCGCGCGCGAACGCCGGAGGGGCGGCGCGCAGTCGAATGCAGCAGCGCGAGCTGGCGCCTGCGCTCGAAGCTGCGTGCGCGCGCACCTGAGAGTCACGGCGGACTCTCTACGGTGGACCAGGGCGCGCGGGGCGAGCTTGGAGAACATGGCGAGCTCGAGCTGGGAAGGCTCGACGTGGGCAAGGCGTGGGACGAACCTCGCGCGCGGTGGCCGGGCCTGGGAAGGGCCGCGTCGGTTGCGAACTGCGCCGCGCGCGAGAACGGGGAGATCTTCTCCGAATTGGGACAGACCGCAAGGCGTGAAATCCGCGAGGTCAGCGCCTCGCGCGGTCCCCCCTGGCCGGGCGAGCCGTCCGCCGTCCAACCGCGCCGACGGGCAGGTCCTCGCGCGCGCGGCGGGTCCGACCCAGCGCGGAACGACGGCGCGAGGTGACCACCGACTCGCTCGCCCCCCGCCGCGAGCCCGGGCTCAAAGCGGAGCTGACCCCGGGCAATCAGCCACGGCGAGGCTCCACTCTGCCGTCGAGGGAGGCCGCGACTCAACGGCAGCCATCCGCTCGGTCGTTCCAATCGCTCGAGCAGACACGGCGGGCGCGGGGGCGCGCCGATGACGCGGATCAGGAGCCGCTTCGCGCCGCCCCGCCACTGCACGCATCGCGGTCCCGCTCGGGGGTGGCGACGCATGGGTCTTGGCGCGAGTCGAGTTCATCGGCTCCACGGCCCCCCCACAGCTCGACTCGCTCCTGCTCCACTTCGCCAGCTCGTGCGAGGCCGCCATCGCGCGCGCGGAGCATCGACACCCAGCCGATCGGCTGGAGGGAGCTGAATCCCTTCACCCGCGACTGCGACGACATGTCCGAGGACGAGCGCAACGCCTTCGCGCCCGAGCGCGACCTCGACACTCGACCTCGACCACCGCGCGCGCGCCGGCGAGCGACCCGATGTCGAACGCGCGCGGGCGCGCCTCGACGCGGCGCGAGAGGAGCAGATCGAGACGAATGCGGACACGACGGCAAGCGCCCACGCGAAGTGCGCCACGCTGCGCAACGAGTTGGACTCGCCGCTCGCTCCGCTTCCGAGCGAACTCGCTCCAGGCGCTGAAACCTGGCTGCGCGCGCGCTTCACAGCGCCGCCCCGTGCGGTCATGCTCCTCGACGCTGACGCCGCGAGCATGATCGACCCCGACCCCCAAGCGCCGGTGATCTCCCTCGAGGGAGTCCAGAAGCACTTCGGCGCAGTCAAGGCGCTCGCGGGTGTCGACTTGTCGCTCGCGCCCGGCGCCACCGCGCTGCTCGGCCCCAACGGCGCGGGCAAGACGACCATGATCAAGCTGCTGCTCGGGCTGGTGCAGCCCGACGCCGGCGAAGCGCGCCTGTTGGGCTTCGATCCGCGGCGGCCGGCCGACTGCATCGGGCTGCGGCGCAAGGTCGGCTACATGCCCGAGAGCGACTGCCTGCCTGCGCAGATGAACGCGGTCGAGCTGGTCAGCACGCTGGCGCAGCTCACCGGGCTGAGCGCGAACGACGCGATGACGCGCGCGCACGAAGCGCTCGACTACGTCGGGCTCGACGAGCAGCGCTACCGCGACATCACCTCGTACTCGACCGGCATGAAGCAGCGCGTGAAGCTCGCGCAGGCGCTGGCCCACGACCCGCCGCTGCTGCTCCTCGACGAGCCGACCAACGGGCTCGACCCCAAGGGCCGCCGACACATGCTCGAACTGATCGCCGACCTCGGCCACGGGCGTGGCAAGAGCGTGCTGTTGTGCTCGCACCTGCTCCCCGACGTCGAACGCACTTGCGATCACGTGGTCGTGCTCGACCGCGGACGCGTGGCGGCGAGCGGCGCGATCGCGGAACTCACGCGCAGCGAGTCGCGCTCGACCCGCGTGCGCGTCGGCGGCGCGGCCGAGGCCTTCGAACGCGAGTTGGCGAGCCACGACATCGGCTTCGAGCGCGAGGCCGAGGGCCTGCTGCGCGTGCAGGTGCGCGGCGAGGACACCGACGAGCTGTTCGCGCACGCCGGACGCGTCGGCGCGCGGCTCGAAGGCGTGGAGGAACTGCGCTCGACGCTTGACCAAGTGTTCCTCGAAGTGCTCAAGCGCTCACGCGAGGAACGCGCGTGATCCCCTCCACGCACGAAGAGCTCTACCGACCGTTCAAGGGTGAGCTGCGGCCCGCGCGCTGGCGTTTCCTGCCGCTGTACCGCGCGCAGATGGCCGTCGCGACCAAGCGCAAGCTGCCGCTGTTGATCCTGTTCTTCGGGCCGGCGATGACCGGGATCATCGTCTCGTTCATGGTCTACATGCGCTTCTCGCTCGAGGAGACCGGCGCCGCGGGACCGATCTCAGGCGCAGGGCTCGCAGCGCAGTGGGCCGCGCAACTGCTCGAGGTCCACAACCTGATCATCTACTCGATGAAGGTCGTGCGCTTCTTCGCGCTGCTCGCGATGGCGTGGTACGGCGCCGGGCTGATCTGCGAGGACCGCCGCGCCGGAGCGCACCTGTTGTACTTCGCGCGCCCCATCACGCGCGCCGACTACCTGATCGCGCACTTCCTGACCGCGTTCACGTTCGGCTGCTGCGCCGTGCTCGCGCCGGGCTTGCTCATCTGCCTGGTGGCCGTGTTCAACTCGCCCGGCTTCATCTTCCTCACCGAGAAGTGGGACGTGATCGTCGCCACCATCGGCTACTCGCTGCTGTTCGTGGTCGTGCTGTCGGCGCTGATCCTCGCGGTGTCGGCGCTCTCCAAGCGCAAGTCCTACGCGCTGGCGTCGGTGTTCGCCGTGTTCATGGGCACCATCGCGCTCGGCGGCGCGCTGAGCGCGTTGATGCGCAAGCGCGACTTCTGGATGGTGAGCCTCGCGAGCCACTTCGAACGCGTCGCCGACTGGTGGCTCGGCGCGTCGCGTTCGATGCACCGCTGGGATCCGTGGTGGTCGCTGGGCGTGCTGCTCGGACTGACCGGGATCGCGCTGGCGATCGTCGCCTGGCGCGTGCGGCGCATGGAGGTCGTCGCGTGAGCGGCGCGCTGATCCAGGCCGAACAACTCGGCCGCTGGTACGGGCAGGTGGTCGGACTCTCGGACCTGTCGCTCGAAATCGAGCGCGGCGTGAGCGGCCTGGTCGGCCCCAACGGCGCGGGCAAGAGCACCTTCCTCAAGCTGGTCGCCGGCGAGATCCGCGCGTCGCGCGGCTCGATCCGCGTGCTCGGCTACGAGCCCTTCGCCAACGCCGAGCTGTTCCGCCGCGCGGGATTCTGCCCGCAGCAAGAGGCGCTGTACGAGGACATGACCGGCCTGGAAGTCGTGCGCTTCCTGCTGCGCCTGCACGGCTTCTCAGCGGGTGAGGCGACGCGCCGCGCGCACGAGGCGCTCGACCGCGTGGGCCTGACCGATGCGCGCACGCGGCGTGTCGGCGGCTACTCCAAGGGCATGCGCCAGCGCACGAAGATCGCGCAAGCGCTCGCGCACGGCCCGGAGCTGATCGTCGCGGACGAACCGTTCAACGGACTCGATCCCGTGGGTCGCGCCGAGATGACCGCGCTGCTCGCCGAGCTGGGGCGCGAAGGCGTGAGCGTGCTCGTCTCGACGCACGTGCTGCACGAAGTCGAAGCGCTCACGCGGCAGATGGTGCTGCTCCACCGCGGACGTCTGCTGGCGCAGGGCTCGGTCGGCGAGGTGCGCCAACTGCTCTCGCGCCGCCCGCGACGCGTCGAAGTGCGTGCGCGCGCGCCGCGTCGGCTCGCGCGGGCGCTGATCGAGCTCGACTTCGTCTCGAGCGTGCAGATCGCGGAGCAAGAAGGCCGCGTGAGCATCGAGACCACCGACCTCGAGCGCTTCTTCGGCGAGCTCACGCCCATCGCAGCGCAGGCGCGCGCCGGCGTGACGAGCCTCGAGAGTCACGATGCGAGCCTCGAAGCCGTGTTCGACTACCTGGTGCCCTGAGAGCGGCCCCCCACTCCAACCGTCGCGCACGATGGCCAACTTCCTGCGGGTCACCTGGATCCTGTTCAGCGCGCACGTCGTGCGCACGCTGCGCGCCCGTCGCATGTGGCTGGTCGCCGCGGGCGCTGCGCTCGCGCCGCTGGTCGCCTGGGTCGTGGCGCAGTCGCCGCGCCCCGTGCGCGGGCTGGACGTGCTGACCGCGCTCGGCTTCTTCGTGTTGCTCAATCTGATGGCCCCGCTCGCAGCCGTGATCGTCGGCGCGGCGGTGCTCGGCGAGGAACTCGAGGACCGCACGATCACCTACCTCGTGACGCGACCGATTCCGCGGCCCGCGATCCTCGTCGGACGTTGGCTCGCGAGCGCGCTGGTCCTGGTCGTGTTGTTCGCGAGCAGCGCCGCGGCCCTGAGCGCGATCGCCGGGTCGTTCCCGCCGCCGAGCTCCGACAAGTACGCGATCCCGGAGGGGCTGGGCGGCGCGGTCGTCACCGCGAGCGCGCTGGCGGTGCTGACCTACTCGGCCGTGTTCGCCGCGCTCGGCGTGTTCTTCAAGCACCCGATGATCGTCGGGCTGGGCTACGCGTTCACGGTCGAGGGCTTCCTCGCGAACCTTCCGGGCAAGAACCAGGCGCTGACGATCCAGTACTACCTGCGCTGCATCCTGGTCAGCGAGCACCCCGACGCGTGGAGGCAGATCGAAGAGGTCATGCCGCGTGACGCGCTGAGCGGCCCTGAGGCGATTCGCTGGCTGCTCGGCATCGCGATCGTCGCCCTGGGAGTCGGCGCGCTCGCGCTGCGGCGTCGGCAGTTCCACATGACCGCTTGATGCGCGTGCGTTCGCGCGACGCGCTTTGCGGGTCCGCAACACGAGTTCGAGCACGCTCGCTCGGCCCCGCCAGGCTCGCGCAGAAAAGAACGGAGGGCCGAGTCGAACAGTCTCCCCCAGAGAACTGCCTGACCCGACCCCCGCATTCTTTGCGCCAGCGCACTAGCGCCGACGTGTTCTGAAGTTGCGCGGTTCGATGCTGCGTTTGCGCTCGTTGAGCCTGCCTGTCGCTTCCTGCCTGTCGTTTCGTATCCGTCGCTTCGTATCCGTCGCGTCTCGCCAGTCAGATCGGTTCCTGCCGGTCGCGATCTGCTCGTGAGATGAGCTGTGCGTTTCGTTGCGCTGGAGCCGCGTCGGCGCGCGCCGCTGCGCCGCGTTCAGGTTCGGCGTAGCGCGCGCGTCGTTCGGTCCGAGAGCCGCGCGCGGCGCATGCGGCGATGAACTCGCCGCGCTCGCGTCGCGCGTGGCAGAGCTATCCCGGAGGCAACCGCAGGATTCACCCCCAATTCGAATTCCTTACACGGCGCGCAGAACGTCACGCACTCGTGACGCGAGCGTGACTGGCGAGCGCCCGTGACTAGCGCACCGCTATGCTCGGCCGCGCCGGAGCGCGTTCGCTCTCGCAACCCGATCACGAGGAATTCGCGATGAACAAAATGGTGCTTGGCGTCGTCGGCGCCGTGGCCTGGGCCGTGAGTCCGCAGGCAGCGCTCGCCGTCGGCGCGCAGACCGAGGCGCTGACCACGCGCAGGTTCGACCTCGCCGCGATCGTGCAGCCGGCGCACGCCAATTCCTTCGACTCGCGCATCGCGCCGCTGCTGGGCGAGTTCGACGACAACCAGGAGACCGTGGTGCTGGAGCTGGAGTCCGGCGCCGACCTCGCCGCACGGGTCGTGTCGTTCCTGTTCGCGCGCGAGCTCAACGCCCCGGGCTGCGAGCTGCGCCTCGAGGACGACGAACAGTTGCACGTCATCGCTCCGGCCGCGGTCCAGCGCCGGATCGAGTCCGCGCTGAGCGCGCTGTCGACTCAACTGCGCCGCAACGTCGAGCTCCGCATCGACATGATCGAGCAGCCCGCGGATGCGCCGGTGCGAGGCGGCGTGATGTCGCTGGCCGAGGCCGACAAGCTCGTCGCGCGCGGCGCGCAGTGGTCGGCGACGTTGCGCGCGCCGCGCGGTCGCGTGGGCGTCGTCGATGCGACGAGCTTGCAGCGCTTCGTCGGCGACTACGACGTCGAGGTGGCCGAAATGGCGGCGCAGTTCGCTCCGCGCGTCGAAGCGCTCCGCACGGGTCAGCGCTGGGCGGTGCGCGCCGCGCCGAGCGCCGCCGGCGTTCAACTCGCACTCAGCGTGCAAGCGGTGGAGCTGGTCGAGCTCGCCGATCGAGAACTGACGCTCGGCGGCATGCTCGCCGGCGAGTCCGGGGCGACGCCGCAGACGGCCGTGGTGAAGATGCAGCTTCCGAGCACGCTGGCCTTCGCCGGCGGCTTCAACGGCTTCGTCCCCGCGGGCCGCGCGCTGGTGATCGACTGCTCGAGCCAGCTCGAAGCGGGACGCTCGAGGCGCACGTGGGTGCTGCGCTGCACTGCGGGCGACACCGCGCAGCCGGGCGCCGTCGCGCTGGCCGGGTATCCGAGCGTGCAGCTCTTCGACACGTCCGCGATCTCCGCGCCAAGCGCCTGGCTCAGCAGCGAGAGCAGCGGCTTCGGCGTCGTCGGCGACTCGCGCTCCACCGAATGGGCGCACGGCGGCGAACGGCGCATCGACGTCAGCTTGCGCCAACCTCCGCTGACCGAGTTGCTCGCGCGCCTCGACGGGCGCTCGAGCGAGATGCTCAGCTTCGGTCCGTTTGCGATCGCGCTCTTGAGCGACGAGAACGCGACGCCCTTCGAGACCGCGAGCCAGTTCGCCGAGAGCGCGCCAGCGGCGGCGAACTTCACTTGGACGCTGCGGCGACGCGGCGCGGGCGACGCGCGCACGTTGGCCGAGGGCGCAACCGCGCTGTCCATCGGCCACACCAGCGCGTGGATGCACGGCGGCGAGCGACGGCTCGTGACCGATGCGAGCGTCGAGATCGCCTCGCGCACGGGCACGATTGCGCCGCGCGTCGCCAGCGCGCTCGACGGACTGATCCTGTGGGCGCGACCGGCGCGAGCGAGCGACGGCGCCCTGGAGTGCCAGCTCGCCATCGACGCGCACGTGCTCGCCGCTCCGCTCGCGCGCTCGTCCGTCGGCGCTCCGCTGAGCCTCGAGATCGACCGCGGCCGTTGGGACGTGCTCGCCGCGCGCGACCGCCTGCGCGTCGCCAAGCCCGGCGAGACCGCTCG
>CALKYE010000132.1 GCA_938003765.1 uncultured Planctomycetia bacterium | reverse complement strand
CCGCAACCACCGGCGTGACAGGCCGGTACTCTAACCAATTGAGCTACGTCCCCGCCTTTGGGGGCGGAGATCCTAGCGGCGCGCGGGGTGGGCGTAAAGGGGTGCGCGAGAGCTTCGCGCGCGACTCGGAACCGCGCTCGGAAGTCCGCCTCCGGCGAGCGTGGTCGCGCGCGCAAACGCGCCCCTCGGCGAGGGCTCAGCCCGTTCGAACGGCGGCGACGGCGTTGCCCCGGTTCATGCGCCAGATCGGGTACAGCGCGGCGAGCACGGCGACGACGACCGCGCCACCCCAGCCCGCCAGCGACCACCAGCCCGGGCCGACGGACGGCAGCGGCAGGCCCGAGACGACGCGCAGCGCGCGCACGATCACCGGCGTCAGGCCGGCGCCGAGCGCCGCGCCGAGTCCCCCGCCGATCGCGCCGACGACCAAGCTCTCGAGCAACACGTGACCGGCGATCTGCGCGCGCGACGCGCCCAGCGCCTTCAGCACGCCGAGTTCCTTCGAACGCTCGAGCGCGGAGAGGAGCTGGCCGTTGAGCACGCCCAACCCCGCGAGCATCACCGTCAGCAGGATGATGATGTCGAACAGCACGAAGTCGCGCGCGATGTCCTTGGAGTGCCAGCCGTAGAGGAACGCGCCGGTCTCCACCACCCCCGCGCCCGAGTTGGGGGGCACGCCCAGCGTCTCGCGCACGATGCGCTCGGCCTCGCCCTGGTCGAACCCGTCGACGAAGCGCACGGCGAAGGCGCCGACCGACTCCTGCGCGTCGATGCAGAACAGCTCGCGCATCCAGCGCTCGCTCACCACGCCGTACAGACGCTCGTCGGGGCGCGGGAAGTAACCGTACGCGTCGCTGATCGCCACGACCGGGAAGCTCTGCACGCGTCCGCCGGGGGTGTCGACGTGCACCGCGTCGCCCACGGCGTAGTTGCGGTGCTTGGCCACACGGCGCGACAGGATCACGCCCTTCTGGTCGCGCAGCGCCGCCATCAGGCTCGGGTCCTCCTTGCACGGGCCGTAGCGCGCGAGCTCGTCCTCGCTCAAACCCACCAGCAGGAACGGCGAATACGTGCGCGCCTCGTTGGGCTCGATCCCGAGCACTTCCGGATGCTGAGCGAACGCAGCGCGCAGGTCGGCGAGGCTGCGCGGCTCGATCTGGCGCACGTAGACCTTGTCGCGAAACGCCTCGGCGCTCCACACGTCGATCTCCGCCTCGAGCGCGCCCGTCATGCCGTGCAGACCGACGAACCCGGCCGTCACCAGCGCCAGTCCGGCCACGCCGCCAGCGACGCGCGCCGGACCGTTGCGGATCGCGCGCGCCGCGAGCTGACCCGACAGCGGCCAGGCGCGCTCGAACGGTCGCGCGAGCCCGCTGCACACCCACGCGATCACGCTGGGCGCCACGAGCGGGGCGGCGACGAGCATGGCGAGCACGGCCATGCCGAGCAGGATCACTCCGACCAGCTCGCTCTCCTGCTCGCCGATCACCGGCACGACGCCGAAGTACACGCCGGGGATCACCAGCGCGAGCAGCGCCGCGGCGAGCAACTGGAAGCCGCGCGAGCCCTTGCGCCCGCCGGCGAGTTCCTCGCCACGCAACGCCGCGACCGCGTTGGCGCTGTGCGCCTTGGCGAGCGGATAGACCGAGCCGACGAGCGCGATCGCGACTCCGGCGCCGACCAGCGGCGCCACCACCGGCCAGGGCACTTCGAACACTTGCCGCAGCACGTTCGAATCGACGCCGCCGATGCCGACGGTGGTGATGTTCCAGCGCAGCAGGCGCCACGCCAACGCGACGCCGAGCGTGAGTCCCAGGAGTCCGCCGGCGCCGGCGACGAGCACGGCCTCGGTGAAGAACACGCGCGCGACCTGTGCTCGCGAGGATCCGAGCGCGTGCAGGATCCCGACCTCGCGCACGCGCTCGAGCAGCGACATGGACAGCGAGTGGAAGATCACGAACAGCCCCAGCACGAGCGCCATCAGGCCCGCGAAGCGCACGCCGTTGCGGAAGGCGCGCTCGTCGGCGGCCTGACCGATGATCACGCTCTTCTTGAGGTCGTAGGACCAGGCCTCGCCCAGGTTGGACTGCAGCGTCTCCAGATTGATCGCGGGGTCGCGCTTGACCCAGTAGCGCGGGTCGATGTGCGAGCCGACGTAGATCTGGCGCGCCACGGCGAAGTCGATCAGCACGACCTCGCCGCCGCCCTTGCGGCCGATGCCCTCGCGCCCCATCACGCCGACGACTTCGAAGCTGGTGGGCGAGGGCCGGGCGCCGACCTCGCGCTCGCGCACCTTCCACTCGCCGTCGACGCAGTCGCGAGCCGGCGCACGCCGCGGCGGCGCAATCTGGATCTGCTGGCCGATCTCGATCTCCAGTTCCTCGGCCAGCCGTTCGCCGATCAGCACTTCGTTGCGCGCGGCCCGCGGCGCGAGGTCGCGACCCGCGGCGAGGAAGTAGCCGCCCAGCTCGCGCGCGCTGTCGGGCTCCATCGCGATCAGGGCGACGCGCGTGCCCGCGCCGCGCGACGGATCCCCCGTCCACAGTGAAGCTTGCGACTGGAACGCAGCGCTGATGTCCGTGACACCGGGCACGGCGCTCAGTGCGGCGCGCGGATCCTCGAGCGCCTTGCTCGGGCTGACCTCGATCTCCGCGCGCCAGTCGGGGTCGGCGGAGTGCGAGCGCACGCGCAGCGTGTTGTGATCGAGCGTGAAGATCCCGACGACGGTGGCGATGCCCACCGCGATGCCGAGGATCGAGAACAGCGTGCGGCCGGGCCTCTGGAAGAGGCTGCGGCGCGCGATCGTGGCGGCCAGTCCCATGGAGTTGGAGTGTGCTCGCTCCCGTCGAGTTCGTCGGCGCGCGGCCCTCGGCGAGAGGGTGCGCGCACGCGAACTGCGCGTAGCGGCCGCGAGACTCTACTGTCGCTGCGCGCTTCGGCGGCGGGCGCAGTTCGCGCGCGGCGCGAGTTTGGCGCGAGCTGCCGCTGCCCCACGCCGGCTGGTGGATGCGCTCAGAACTGTGAGCGGTCGCGTCGAGAGCGCAACTTCGGTGCGCCGCTCGTGTCGCAGTGTTCCGTCGGGCGCGTCGTCGCTGGCTGCGATCGATCACCCGCGTCCAGGGCTTGCGCACCGTCGGCGGCTGCCGAGCGGGAGCGTGCGAGTCGTGTCGACGCTCAGCGGACCGCGAGCGCGCGCTGCGCGAGTTCCTCGAAGCGCGCGGCGTCGCACTCGCCTTCCTGTCGATCGACGAGCTGGCCCTGCTTGTCGAAGGCGAGCGTGACCGGAATCGGACCGGGGAGGTCGTAGCGGTCGTGGAACGCGTCGATCTGATCGGCGCGCAGGATCGCGACGTCGAGCCCCCACTTGCGCGCGGTGACGAAGCGCTGCACGCGCTCGAGCGTCTTGTCGGGATCGGCCTTGGGCGTCTGGAGGTCGTAGTCGACCAGCAGCACGTCCAGGCCCTTCTCACGGTTCTCGTTGGCGACCTTCACGAGGTCGGGCATCTCTTCGATGCAGGTCGCTCACCACATCGCCCACAGGTTCACGAGCAGACCGCGCCCCTTGGCGGCCGCGATCTTCGCCGCCAGTTGCTCTGCGTCGACGAGCGCAACCTGCGCAGCGCGCGCGGCCGGCGGCGACGGCTCGGGAGTGTCGCTTCCGCCGCATGCGCTCAGCGGCGACAACAGGGCAAGCACCAACGGGAAGAGGGTTCGCATGAGACAGCTCCAAGGCTGCGGCCCGCTCGTCGCGGGCCGCGTTGGTTCAAATCGATGGAGTCCGCACGGGACTCACTTGGTCTTGATGCTTCACCCGTACGGGCGCGTTTCCTTGACCTCGATGTCCTTGCCGGCCAGCAGCGCGTCTACTGCGTCGCGCACGTAGATCTTCGCCTCGTCGCCCTTGTCCTCGTTGAGGTTGTTGTCGAGCGCGCCGGCGTAGCTGACCACGCCCTTGGCGTCGATCACGAAGCAGTGCGGCGTCGAGCGAGCGCCGAACAGCGCGCTGATCTTGTTGCCGTGGTCGATGTAGATCTTGTGGGTGAAGCCCAGGTCCTTGAGCTTCTTGCGGTAGTTCTCGTAGAGCTTCGAGAAGTCCGCATCGGGCTCGGGCTTGGGGCCGATCTCGTTCTGGTTCGAAGCGATGCCGACCAGGACCACGTCCTTCTTGTCCTTGTAGTAGGCCTCCAGCGACTTCATCACCGGATCGGCGTGCTTCTCCGCCGGGCAGCGGTCCGACCAGAAGTGGATCAGCACGACCTTGCCGCGCAGTTCCTTGAAGGTGATGGCCTTGCCGTCCATGTCGCGCAATTCGACCGTCTCCGCGACCGTGGAGCCGAGCTTGAGCTTCTCGTCGGGCGCAGCCGGCGCGGGCTTCGACTCGGGTTGGGCAGGCTTGTCCTGCAACGCCGCGCCCGGGAGCGCCAGCGCCGCGAGGAACGCGAGCGTGGATAGAGACTTGGAGTTCATGATCAACTCGACTTTCTGAAGTCGCGCGCAGAGCGCGAGTGTTGCCGTGGAATCGCGCCGGGCCCAGGGGCCAGCGGCATGGGGAGAATACGACACCCGCCGCTAGTGTGTGACGAACGAATCTGTTCGGAACGGCTTCAGATGTGCAGCGCGGCGAGCTGCTCGTGGATGCGCTCCACCGTGAGGCCCGGGCCACGCAGGGCGTGCTCCTGGTCCAGCGCCCCGTCGACCAGGAACAGCACGCGGTCTGCAAAGGTCGCGTCGCGCGGATTGTGAGTCACGAGCACGACGGTCTTGTGGTCCTGGTCGCAGATCTGACGCAGGAAGCTCATCACCTCGGCCCCGGCCTTTTGCGAGAGGTTGCCCGTCGGCTCGTCGCACAGCAGCAGCGGCTGTCCGCCGGCCAACGCGCGCGCGATCGAGGTGCGTTGCATCTCGCCGCCGGAGAGCTGGTGAGGGAACTGCTCCTCCTTGCCCTTCAGCCCCAGGCGCGCGAGCAGTCCGCGGATCGTCTCCGCGTGACTGGACGGGTGCTCCCCCTGGATCGCCAGCGGAAGCCCCACGTTCTCGAGCAGGTTCAGGTTGGGCATCAGGTTGAAGAACTGGAACACGTACCCGATCTGCGTCCGGCGCAGCAGGGTGCGCTCGCCGTCCGAGAGGGTCTTGAGGTTCTTGCCGGCGAGCTCGATCGAGCCAGCCGTCGGCGAGTCGAGCCCCGACAGCATGTGCAGCAAGGTCGACTTGCCCGAACCGCTCGGCCCCATGATGCAGACGAACTCACCGGCCTCGACCGCGAAGCTGACGTCGCGCAGCACGGGCGCCGCACCTTCGCGCTTGTCGAAGAACTTGTAGAGCTCGCGGACTTGAAGGATCGGTGCCATGGGTGTCGCCGTAGCTGGAGGGCGCGCGAGTATCACCGCGTCCTTCGGCGCACGCCAGCTTCCAGCCTGCCGCTGGAGCCAAGCGC
>CALKYE010000131.1 GCA_938003765.1 uncultured Planctomycetia bacterium | reverse complement strand
CCAGGCCGTGCAGGATCTCCCGCGCGCGCGCCTCGAGGTCGTAGCCGCCGAGCTGTCCGTACTCGCCCTGCACCTCGCCGAAGCGCGCCAGCGTCGCGTCGAGCTCGTCCATGCGCTCGGGGTCGCTCATGGCGCGCTCGAGCTCGGACAGCTCGATGTGCAGCTCGCCCAGTCGTCCGGCGCCGGCGATGGCCTCGTCGAGCACGCGTCGCCCGCTCATCTCGCCCGCATCCTGGCGGAAGTAGCCGACGCTGACGCGCTTGGGCGCGAGCACCTCGCCGTCGTCGGGCTTCTCCTCGCCGACCAGCAGGCGGAAGAGCGTGGTCTTGCCCGACCCGTTGGGGCCGACCAGGCCCACCTTTTCGCCGGGATTGAGCTGGAAGGACGCGTCGACCAGCAGCGCGCGCCGGCCGTAGTGCTTGGCGACATTCGAGAGAGCGATCATGAAGCGCGTGAGTGTACTCGGCGCGCCGCGGAGCTCACGACCCGCCCGACGGGCCAGGACCGCGTCAAGACCGCGTTTGCGCGGACCGACGCACTCCGGCGACGTTCGGGGCGCGCTCGCGGGGCGTCGACGTGGCTGAGATCCGGACTCGTGTGGCGCACGCGACTCAGCTCACGGCCGAGAAGCGCACGTCAGCGCGGACGAAGTCGACCAACAGCTATTCGAACGGTTCGGACTCCATCGCTGACGGCGCGCCGCACGTGCGTGGCCCCCGGCTGTGACGTCATCGAGCGCGGGAACGCATTGAGTAGCTCCAGGCGCCGCAACGGGTGCAGCGGAGCGAGCCTTCCCTCCGTCTTGCGCGGTTGATGCGGGTCGACGAGGTCCAAGCGAGCGCTCTCGCGACGGTTACGCCGAGCGGGGCCGCCGGAGCCGCAGCGCATTGCCGATCACGCTGGCGGAACTGAACGTCATCGCGAGCGCCGCGAGCGTGGGGGAGAGCAGCCAGCCCGTGAACGGCGCCAGCGCGCCCGCGGCGAGCGGGAGGCACAGCGCGTTGTAGCCGAACGCGAGCCACAGGTTCTGGCGGATGTTGCGCAGCGTCGCGCGGGAGAGCGCGCGCGCCTTGGCGATCGTGGTCAGGTCGCCGCGCACGAGCGTGATCGCCGCCGTCTGCTTGGCGATGTCGGTTCCGCCGCCCATGGCGATGCCGACGTCGGCCAGGGCCAGCGCGGGAGCGTCGTTGACGCCGTCGCCCGCCATCGCCACGCGCTTGCCGGCGCGTCGCAGCTCCTCGATCGCGCGCGCCTTGCGCTCGGGCGAGGCGTCGCCTTCGAAGTGTTCGAGACCCAGCTCGCGCGCGAGCGCTTCGACCGCCGCCGCGCGATCGCCGCTCAGCACGCGCACTTCGACGCCATCGGCTTCGAGCGCTTCGCGCGCAGCTCTCGCGGAAGGGCGCACGGGGTCTTCCACCGCGATCGCGCCCGCGAACGCACCGTCGACCGCGACGAGCACGAGCGAGCGTCCGGCGCGCTCGACCTGCTCGAGCTCGCCTCCGAACGCGTCGAGCGCCACGCCGCGCTCGACCAGCAGCGCCGTGTTGCCGAGCACGACCTCGAGGCCGTCCACGACACCCGTCGCGCCGCGGCCGACGACGCTCTCGAAACGTTGCGCCATGCCGACCACGAGGCCGCGCTCCTGCGCCTCGGCGACGATCGCTGCGGCCAGCGGATGTTCACTGTGGCGCTCGACCGCCGCCGCGAGCTGGAGCAGCCGGCGCTCGTCGAGTCCCTGCGCCGCGACGACGCGAGTCACGCGCGGCTTGCCCTCCGTGAGCGTGCCGGTCTTGTCGACGACGAGCACGTCGATGCCCGCCAGCGCTTGCAGCGCCTGCGCATCGCGCACGAGCACGCCTTCGCGCGCCGCGCGCGAAGTCGCGACGACGATCGACATCGGCGTCGCCAGGCCGAGCGCGCACGGACACGCGATCACCAGCACCGACACCGCGGCGACCAGGCCCTTCTGCGCGCCGTGCTCCACTCCGCTGAAGCTCCAGGCGAGCCACGCGAGCGCGGCGAGCACGACCACCGCAGGCGTGAACCACGCCGCGACGCGGTCGACGAGCTGTTGCACCGGAGCGCGCGAGCGCTGGGCCTTCGCGACCAGCTCGACGATGCGCGCGAGCGTGGTGTCTGCGCCCACGCGCTCGGCGAGCATCTTCAGCGAACCGCGCGACGCCACCGTCCCCGCGGTGAGCGCGTCGCCACCGCGCTTGCGAGCGGGGGCCGCCTCGCCGGTGAGCATCGACTCGTCGACGTAGGCCTCGCCCTCGAGCACCACTCCGTCGACCGGCACGCGCGCGCCGGGCTTGACCAGCAGCACGTGACCCTCGCGCACGTCGGCGAGCTTCACTTCGCTCTCCTGCCCGAGCGGATCGAGGCGGATGGCCGTGGGCGGCGCTAGGTCGAGCAGCTCGCGCAGCGCCGCGCCCGTCTTGCGGCGCGCGGAGAGCTCGAGCACCTGCCCCGCGAGCGCGAGCGTCGTGACCATCGCCGCCGACTCGAAGTAGAGCTCGAGCGCCAGCGCCGGTTCGATCAGCGCGGCGACGCTCGCGCCCCACGCGACGAGGATGCCGAGCGTGAGCAGCGTGAACATGTTCGCGGAGCGAGCGCGCAGCGAGTCCCACCCGCGCGCGAGGATCGGATAGCCCGCGCCGAACACCGCCGCGCTCGACAGCGCGACCTGCAGCGCGCCGTTCCAGGGCTCGTCGAGCAACGCATGACGCGCGCGACCGATGAGCATGCCGCCCATCGCCAGCGCGACCAGCGGCGCGGTGAGGCTGACGGCGAGCGCCAGCCGACGCCGCATCGATCGGTGCTCGGCTTCGAACGGGTCTCCCGCGAACACGCCCTCGGGCTCGAGCGCCATGCCGCACTTGGGGCAGATCCCCGGTCCGATCGCGCGCACGCCCGGACACATGGGGCAGATGTGCGGAACGTTCGCGAGCGACGGATCGGCTGGCATCGCCTCGCGCGCGCCGGCGAGAAAGCGCGCTGGGTCCTCGCGGAAGCGCCGCAGGCAAGACTCGGCGCAGAACAGGTACGTCACGCCATCGTGCTCGTGCCGCAGCGGCGCGTCGGCCGCCACGCGCATTCCGCACACAGGATCGATGGACGTGACATCAGGCATCGCGTCCGGATCCTACTGGCGTGTCCGTCGCCTCCGTCGTAAAGCCCGTTGAGGCCGCGCCAACGGCGACGCGCGGGAAATCTCGCCCTGGGGATGTTCGTTTCGCGGGCGCACGCGCCTGTCTCCATCCATCGCCATGAGCGCCGCTTCCACCACCTTGCGCCCTCCTCCGCCCGACCGCACGAACGAGCTGATCGCGCGCTTGAACCGCGGCGATGAAGGCGCCTTCCACGAGTTGCTCGAGCGCGACCAGGAGTGGGTGCGCCGGCGTGTGAGGGAACGCCTGGGCCCCGGGCTGCGCAGCAAGGCCGAAACCGTCGACCTGGTGCAGTCGACGATGGTCGAAGTGCTGCGCTATCGGCCCAACGTGCGCGTCGACGGCCGTGAGCAGTTCCGCGCGCTCATGGCGCGGATTGTCGAGAACGTCATCCGCGCCTTCCACGACCACGTCCGCGCGCAGTGCCGCGACATGGCGCGCGAGCAGGCCATGCAGAGCGGCAGCCACGCGGCGCCGATGAGTCGGCAGGAGCTTCCGCTGAACTCGCTGGTCGAGATGGAGGCCGACGAATCGCTGCGGCGAGCGCTGGGTAAGTTGCGCGAGAGCGATCGCCGCGTGCTCGAGCTGCGCTACTTCGGCGAGCTGTCCTTCGCGCAGATCGGCGAGGCGCTCCACGTGAGCCCCGACGCCGCGCGCATGCAGTGCAACCGCGCCGAGGCGCGTTTGCGCGAGCTGATGTAGGCGCGGCGGCGGGTCGCTCGGATTGTTCGGCGCGCTCGCCGGGCTCAGCGCTTGCGCACGAGAACCGCGGCCCCGAAGCGCGAGCCCGGTTGCAGCGGCGGGTCGCCGAAGACCTGCACGGCCTGGTACTCCGCTCGGATCCAAGCGCCGAGCTCGCGCGCGTAGTCCACGCCGAAGAAGCGGTAGCCGTACTCGCTCGTGTCCTTGTGCGTGATGACCACCACGTCGGGCGGGGCCGCGCGGAAGGCCTCGAGCATGCGCGCCTCGCCGAACAGCACGATCTCGGGCGGCATGAAGTTGATGTACGGCGTCGGGTTCGCGAGCCGCGCGAGGTAGTTGAGCGTCACGCCCTCGGGGAACACGGCCAGCGTGCGCGGCGGAGCACCGGCCTCGTTCGAGCGCTCCAGCCAGCC
>CALKYE010000130.1 GCA_938003765.1 uncultured Planctomycetia bacterium | reverse complement strand
TTATGCTCGAACGCTCGCGCCACTTCGAACAGTTACTGCTGCACGTCAGCGCTCTAGGACCGGAGTCACCGGCCATCGTCCCCGAGGAGTCCGCCCCATGCGCGCCGCGCTACGAATTCTGCTGACCGTCGTCGCTCTGGCGAGCGCGGCCGAAGCGCAGGTCACGTTTCAGCCCCGCATGGGCGAACCACTGCCCGGACTCACGCCCAGCGAGTTCGCGCTGTTCCTCGCCGGCCGCACGGCGTTCGATCTCGACCTCACTCCGGCGCAGGGTCGCGGACCGATCTTCAACGACGTGGGCTGCGGCACGTGCCACGTGCAGCCGGCGATCGGCGGCGCCAGCACCCGCACGGTGACGCGTTTTGGACTCAGCGCGACCGCGGGCTCGGCGTTCGATCCGCTCGACAACCTCGGCGGCTCGCTGCTGCAGTCCCAGGCGAACAGCCCCGGCTGCGCGGAGCTCATCCCTCCGCAGGCCAACGTGACCGCCGCGCGGCTCACGCCGCACACCTTCGGCGCGGGACTGGTCGAAGCGATCCTCGACGGCGACATCGACGCGCTCGCGCAGACGCCGCCGGCCGGAGTGAGCGGACGCGTGCACTGGGTGCAGCCGCTCGAGACTCCGGGCGGGCCGCTGCGCGCCGGTCGCTTTGGTTGGAAGAACCAGGTCGCGACGGTGACGACGTTCTCCGCGGATGCCTCGAAGAACGAGCTCGGCTTCACCAACCCGCTGGCGCCGACGGAGAACGCGCCCAACGGCAACCTGGCGCTGCTCGCGCAGTGCGACGGCGTTCCCGATCCCGAAGACCTGCCCGATGGCCAGGGCCTGCACTTCTTCGAGCGCGTCACGCACTTCCAGCGCTACCTCGCGCCGCCGCCGCAGACTCCGCGCGGCGGCATGAGCGGCGAGGCGCTGTTCCAGTCGATCGGTTGCGCGGCGTGCCACGTCGCTGCGCCGTTCGTAACCGGCGTGACGAGCGAGGCCGCGCTGTCGCAGGTCGCGCTCAAGCCCTACTCGGATTTCCTCCTGCACGACATGGGCGCGCTCGGCGACGGCATCGTCCAGGGCGCTGGGACCGAGCGCGAGATGGCGACGCGCGCGCTGTGGGGACTGCGCCTGCGCACCTCGTTCCTGCACGACGGCCGCGCGACCGGCGGGACGTTCGCGGCGAACATGAGCTCGGCGATCGGCTTCCACGACGGCGAGGCCGCGGCCTCGCGCGACGCGTTCCTCGCGCTGTCGCAGCCGCAGCGCGACGCCGTGATCGCGTTCCTCGGCTCGCTGGGCCAGTCCGAGTTCGACTTCGAGCACGACAACGACGTCGACGAGTTCGACTGGTTCTTCCTCGAGCCTTCGCTGACCGGTCCGGGCGTGTTCTTCGGCGCCGACGATCCGCGCGCGATCGCCGACGTCGAGCAGGGCGGCGACTTCGACCTGCGCGACTTCCTCGTCATGCAGGCCGCCTTCACCGGTGACGCGGATCCCCCGCCTCGCGCGCCCGCGCCGCCGACGCTCGTGAACTTGACCGCGCGCAGCGCCGGGCAGACCGCGGTGAGCGTGGCGCCGGGCGCGAACGTGCCGTTCGAGATCGTGGTCGAGCTCGGCGGACAGCCTTCCGACGGCCTGGCCGGCGTCACGTTCGATCTGGTCTTCGACGGCGGTGCGCTCAGTCCGCTCGGCGCACCGGCGACGCCCAGCTTCAACGGCTTCGCGAGTCCGAGCGGGCTCTCCAATCCTGCGGGGTTCGGCGGCACGCCCGTCGCGGGTGAACTGCTGCAGGTCGGCGGCGCGCAGAACACGATCCGCAACGTGTTCGCTCCCAAGCCCAGCGGCGCGGTGATCGAGCAGCTCGGCAACGCAGGCCCCGTCGCCGTCGTGAGCGGCTCACTCACCGCGCCCAGCGCGCCCGGCACGTACTTCCTGCGCATCCGCGAGCCCGCGGCGACCGTGATCCTGCTCGGAGAGACCGGCGTCCCGTTCTGGCGCGCGGAGGCTGCGCAGCCCGGCGTCGTCACGCACCTGCGCGTCGACGTCGGCGGCTGCAGCGTCGCCGCCTACTGCACGGCCAAGGTCGACTCCGTCGGCTGCTCGCCCGTGTTCACGTTCACCGGCGCGCCGAGTCTCAGCGGACCGGATGACTTCGTCGTCCGCGCGACGTCGGTGCGCAGCCACGCGTTCGGCATCCTGGCCCGCGGCGTCGGCCCCAACCAGTCGCCGTTCCGCGGCGGGCTGTTGTGCGTCGCGCAGCCGATCGCGCGCGTCGCCAAGTTGAGCTCGCGCGGGAGCTCCGCCGCGCTCGACTGCTCGGGCCAGCTCGCGTTCGACGTGACCCACGCGTGGATGCAGAGCGCGGGTCTGAGCGCGGGTTCGTCCGCGTACCTGCAGTGGATCTACCGCGATCCGGCGCACCCCGACGGGAGCGGTGTCGGCCTCAGCGGAGGCCTGTCGTTCACGGTCTGCCCCTGAGCGCGGGGCCGCGAAGCGAGGCTCGTGACATGCTGAGCGCGACATGCTGACGGCGACATCAGCGTTGATGCTCGGCGTGGCGGTGCTCGCCGCTCCGCAGCAGGACTCGACCGCGCGACCGCCCGCGAACGAAGCGCAACGGCCAACGGGTCAGCCGTCGGAGGACGACTGGGACAGCGAGCGCGCGTGGGACGCCACGACGCAGCGCTGGAAGGAGCTGAGCACCGCGCTCGTCGCGGGCGCGGGCGGTGCGACGCTCGATCTCAGTCCGTTCGTAGTCGAAGGCGCACGTTTGAGCGCGCTGCGCAAGCTCGGCGGCGAGTCGCGACGAGTCGGCGCCATCACGCTGCGCCGCGCAGGACCGAGCGGGTTCGAGGACCAACCGAAGACCGAGGCCAAAGCGGCCTTCGAAGCACTGCTCGCGCCGTTCGCAGGCGCGCGCGACCTTCGACTGGAGTTCAAGACCGTCGGCGTCGAGCTGCGCTCCGAGAGTGAGTTCACGACGCGCCTGTTGTTCCACGCCTTCGGGTCGACGCCGGCCGCGCGCACGCAGCTCAACGCCGTCTGGTCCGTCGAGTGGGTGCGCGCCTCGCCCGAGGCCGCGCCGCTTGTCCGCGCCATCGAGGTCGACGAGTTCGAAGAGCTGAGCACGCCCGCGCCGCTGTTCCGCGAGTGCACCGGCTCCGTGCTCGGCCCCGAGCTCGCGGCGTCGCCCGCGCTCGCACTGGGGAGCGACTCCTGGTTCGGCCGCACCGATTCGGCCGGCGAGTGGAACTTCCTCGGCCACAACGGACTCGCTCTGGGCGACGTCGACGGCGACGGGCGCGAGGACTTGTTCGTCGCGCTGCCGAGCGGGCTTCCGAACCTGCTCCTGCTCCACGGAGCGGACGGGACCGTGCGCGATGGCGCGCGGGAAGCCGGACTCGCCTGGCTCGACGACACCAAGGGCGCGCTGCTCATCGACTACGACAACGACGGCGACAGCGACCTGTTCGCAGCGGTCGGCGCAGCGATCGTCGTCAGCGTGAACGACGGCAAGGGCCACTTCACCGTGAAGCACACGCTGCGCGCGGCGACTCCGGCCGCGTTCTACTCGCTCGCCGCCGCGGACTACGACCTCGACGGAGACCTCGACCTCTACGCGACGCGCTACGTCACGACGCGCTACGGCGAGAACTACCCGCTGCCGTACCACGACGCGCGCAACGGGCCGCCCAACCACTTGCTGCGCAACGACGGCGACAAGGGCTTCGCCGACGCGACGCGCGAGGCGGGGCTCGACGTCAACAACGATCGCTTCAGCACGGCGGCGAGCTGGGCGGACTACGACTCCGACGGCGACCCCGACCTGTACGTCTCGAACGACTTCGGGCGCAACAACCTGTACCGCAACGACGGCGGACGCTTCGTGGACGTGGCGGCGCTCGTCGGCGTCGAGGATCAGGCGGCTGGCATGGGCGTGGCGTGGGGCGACAGCGACGCCGACGGCGATCTCGACCTGCTCGTCAGCAACATGTTCTCGTCCGCCGGCCAGCGCATCACGTCGCAGCCGCGCTTCCGCGCCGGCGACAGCCGCGAGGTGCGCGCGGAGTTCCGCCACCACGCGCTGGGCAACAGCTTGTTCGTCAACGCGGGCGAAGGTCGCTTCACCGACCAATCCCAGGCCGCGGGCGTGCGCATGGGCCGCTGGGCCTGGGGCGCTGAGTTCTGCGACTTCGACGGCAACGGCCTGCCCGACATGGTCGTGCCGAACGGCTTCGTGACGAACGCACGCTTGGACGACTTGTGAAGCTACTTCTGGCGGCGCGTGGCGTCGCAATCACCGCTGGAGCCGAGCGCGAGCCGTGAGTACGAGAACGGCTGGCTCGCGATCTCGCGCATGATCGAGAGCGGCGCCTCGTGGAGCGGCCGCGAGCGCAACTGCGCCTTCGTGAACACGGGCGACAACCGCTTCTCCGACGTTTCGGCGTTGAGCGGACTCGACGTGCCGGACGACGCGCGCTGCGTCGCGCAGTGCGACTGGGACGGAGACGGCGACCTCGACCTGTGGTTCAAGAACCGCACGGCCCCGCTGCTCCGCATGTGGCGCAACGAACGCGCTGGAGCGGCCGCGGGTGGTCCGGGCGCGCTGTCGCTGCTGCTCGAAGGCGTGAGCTGCAATCGCGACGCGATCGGCGCGCGCGTCACCGTGCGAGCGGGCGGCGCCACGTACGTGCGCGAGGTGGTGGCCGGCGACGGCTTCCTGTCGCAGTCCAGCCGCTGGCTGGTGTTCGGACTCGGGTCGGCGACGTCGATCGAGGAAGTCACCGTGCGCTGGCCGGGTGGCGAGCACGAGTCGATCAGCGGGCTCGAGATCGGCGACCGGCGTCGAATCGTGCAGGGCAGCGGCGCGAAAGACGCGAATCCCGCGACGCCGTTCGCAGGCGCTCCGTCGCGGGTGTTCGCAGACGAAACGCCGAAGTCCTCGACGGTCGTGCTGCGCACGCCGCTGCCTCTGCCGGCGACGCTCAATCGCGCCGCGGGCGGCGTGCGCTCGGGCCGCGCGCGCTTGATCCAGGTCTGGGCGCACGACTGCGCGGAGTGCGTCGAACAGCTCGCAGACTCGGCGCGTCGCGCGGCCGAGTGGGCGGAGCAGGGCCTCGACGTCACCGCGCTGTGCGTTGACGACGCCGAGCACCGCGCCGCGGCCGAGGAGCTGTTCCAGCGCGAGATCGCAACGAGCGCTTCCGCACCCGGCGTGGTCAGCGTGTTCGCGAGCGCTCAGACAGCGGATCTCGTCGATCTGCTCGTGCGCCACGTCCTCGCGCGACCCGGTTCGCTCACGCTGCCGTTGAGCGTGCTGGTGGACTCCACGGGCACGGCGCAGATCCTCTACTTGGGGCCGCTTCCGAGCGAACGCGTGCTCGTCGACGCCCGCGCTTACGGTCTGCAACCCCACGACCCGCGCCAGCGCAGCTCGTGGCCCGGCGCCACGTGGCTGTTCGGGCAAGCGCGCGACCTCGCGGGTCTCTCGCGAGCTCTGCGAGAGCGCGGGCTGACGGCCGAAGCCGACTTCTATCGCGACGTGCTGCGCATGGGAGTCGGGCGCTGAACGCGCCGGCCGCACCTCGAGAAATCGAGTAGCCTGACCGGCCTTGGCGAACTAGCGGCCTTCGGCCGCGGGAACGCCGCGGCGGGTTGGGCAGGCCCCCTACTTCGATCGGAGATCTGCAATGTCGGTCATGCATCGAGCCGGCTTGGGTGTCGTTGTCGCGAGCGTGTGCGCGCAGTTGGCGAGCGCCCAGTTCGACGTCAACTGGGTGGGCTTCACTCAGGATCCCTCGCGACTGGTCGCGGCCGGCGGCGTCGGCGCGACGGACATCGACGAGAAGGACTACGCCGCGGGCGATCTCGACCGCGACGGCTGGGTCGATCTGGTCTGCGTGCGCAAGGAGCCCTTCTCCACGCCCGGTCGGCGGCGCAACGTCCTGTTCATGAACCAGCGCGGCACGCTGGTCGACCTCACGGCGCAGTTCGCGGCGACCTCCGACGTCCCGGGCGATCAGGGCTTCCTGACGCCGACCAACGATCGCGACGTTGTCATGACCGACGTCAACCTCGACGGTTGGCTCGACGTGGTGACGGCGGTGACCTACGGCGACAACCTGCCCAAGGCGGTCAACCACCCGCGCGTCTACATCAACCTCGGCATGGGACCGACCGGGGAGTGGCTCGGCCTGCACTACGAGTCGGCGCGCATCCCGCAGCTCTTGAACGGCGCCAATCCGGCGACGCCCGACTTCTGCGCGGTCTCGGCCGGCGACGTCACGGGCGACGGTTATCCGGACCTGTATTTCATCGACTACGGCGAGACGAACGACCGCCTGTTGATCAACGACGGCAACGGGTTCTTCAGCGACCAGACCGCGGCGCGCATGAGCTCGACGATGAGCGCTTCGACCGGCTTCGGCACCTCGGGTGAGATCCGCGACCTCAACGGCGACGGGCGCAACGACCTCGTCAAGGACATGCCGAGCGAGGTCAGCGCGATCTACAACAACCCCAACAACCAGGGCTTCTTCTTCATCCAGCAGTTCGTCTACGGCGGCGCCGCGTACCACGTGACCAGCGGCGACCTCAACCGCGACGGACGCCTCGACCTGGTGGTCAGCGACGACGGCCAGGACCGCTACCTCTACAACACCGGCAACGATCCGCTCGGCCGCGTGATCTGGGGACCGGAGAAGGTGTTCAGCTTCGTGACCGGCGCAGACGACGGCTTCGGCGGCGAAGCGCATGTCGTCGACCTCGACGGCGACGGCTGGAACGACGTCGCCATCACCGACGTCGACGTCGACATCGCCAACTGCGGCTCGGGCCGCCTGCACATCTACCACAACCCCGGCGGCGCGGTCGGCTCGCAGATCACGCTGCGCGAGGAGGCCGGCAGCGGCGGCAACCCCTGGCGCGGAGTGGTCGGCATGTTCCCCGCCGACTTGTCGAGCACACACGACATCGCCGTGTTCGACCTCGACAACGACGGCGACCTGGACATGGTGCTGGGACGCTGCGCCTCGACGAACGTGTGGTTGAACACGACGTCGTGCTCCAGTGGGGCGACGATCTACTGCACGGCGAAGACCAACTCGCTCGGGTGCACGCCCGAGATCGGGTTCTACGGCGAGCCGAGCGTCACGGCGACGTCCGGGTTCGAGGTCAACGCGCACTTCGTCCGCAACCTGAAGGCGGGCGTGCTCTTCTACGGCATCAACGGCCCGACCTCGACGCCGTTCCAAGGCGGCGTGTTGTGCGTCCAGGGTCCGGTCCTGCGCGCGGTCCCGATCGATTCGGGCGGCGACGCACCGCCGGCGAACAACTGCTCCGGCGTGTACCGCTTCGACATGGCGGCCTTCGCCGCGGGCGCGCTCGGCGGCAGCCCGCATCCCGTGCTGAGCCTCGCGGGCACGTCCGTGCACTGCCAGTTCTGGGGCCGCGATCCGGGGTTCGCGCCGCCGAACTCCACGACGCTCAGCGACGGACTCAGCTACACGACCTGTCCGTAGCGCGCGTCCTGCGACGCCTCGAAGGCGCAGGCGCGGTGACGTCGATCGGCGCGGGGCGCACTTCCCCGCGCCGGAGAGCCGGGTCTCGCTCCGTCGAGCGGCCGAGGCTCGATCAGCGCAGGAACAGCGGCAGCAGCGTCGACTCGAGCTTGCGGTAGAGCTGCGCCGTCGCGCGCACGTCGCGCAGGCAGTACTCGCCGATGTCCTCGATCTTGCCCTCGCGGTACGCGCGGCCGACCTGGCTGCCGTCGATCGAACCCTTGGGGCTCTCGATGTCGAAGCGTCGACACCAGTAGTCGAGCTTGTAGTGCTCGCGCGTCGCGCCGAAGAACGTCAACACGTCCGACAGATCGCAGTGATCCCCCACCGCGTAGCGGTTGGGCACGAGCTGGCGCGACGGCCGCACGCCGAGCTGCGCTGAGCGGATCGAGAGGATCGGGCCGTCGTACCCGCGGCCGTTGAACGACACGAGCTGCGGCTTGGGCTTGCCCGCGGGCGCGATGGTCTCCCAGAAGCGAGTGAGCAGCGCCCGCTCGTCGCCGCGGAAGATCTTCGAGCCGGGCACCTTCTCCCAGGCGTGCTCGTCCTCGCTCTCGCCTTCGAGCAGGAGCATCCCGCGGTCGAGTTCCGCGCCCTTGGCGTCCTTGCCGGCGAGCCACATTCCGATCGCGATCACCTTGCCCAGACCGGGCACGAGCGCGTTGCGCTCGGGAACCGCGTCGCGCTCCTCGGGCGACTTCGCGCGCGACAGGAGGTAGCCGCGCGTGATCTCGTCGACCTCCTCCCAGGGGAAGCCCGCCACCTCGATGTCGAACACGATCGTCGCCATTGTCGCTGCGAGTCTAGCGCTACGCTGATCGTCGTGCGGTGGCTGATGCTCGTGGTGGGCTGCGCGCTCGTGGTCGCGCTCGTGCTGCGCTTCGAGATCCCCCGAGGCGCGCCGGCGAGTTCAAGCGGCGACGGCGAGACCAGCGCTGGAACTGCTCCTCCGCCGCACGATCTGCGAGTCGCGATGACGGCGGAGCAGCCGCCGATCGAGACCGTGCGCAGCGAGCGCGAAAGCTCCGCGATCCCGCCCAGTGTCCCGCCCGGCGTCGCGCCGACGGGCGTGAGGTTGCGAGCTCGACTGGTCGACGCGGCCGGTCGCGTCAAACCGAACTCGAGCTACCTGCTGACTCCGCTCGACCCCAACTACTGCGCGCGCGAGCGCGAGCGCTGGATCGAACGCGTGAGCGACTCCAAGGGCGAGATCGACGAGCGCGAGCTCACGCCCGGCTGGTGGCGGCTGATGTTCGCGCCGACGTACTGCGAGCCGCAGTCGATGCGTGTCGAGTTGCGCGAGGGACTGCACGACCTCGGAGAGCTCGTGTTCCCGGTGATCGACGAAGCCGGCTCCGTGTGCGTTCGCGCGCCCGAGCGTGAGCCGCCGCTGAGCGGCGTGCTGTGGCTGCGATCCATCGACTCGTTGGCGGTCGACCGCTGGAGCTACCTGGGGAGGTCCAAGCGCTCGCGACTCGACCCGCAGGGGTCGTCGTCGTTCTGCTTCGAGCACCTGCCCGCGGGCGACTACGAGGTGCGCCTGTTCGCCGACGATCCGCTCGGCGTGCGCGTCGACACCCAGCGTGTCAGCGTGCCCGGCGCGGAGATCGTGTTCGAGCGCGCCGCGACAACGCAGTTGGAGCTGCGCATCCAGCTGCGTACGCCGGCGCCGTCCTCCGCGGAGCGTCGAAGCGCGGTGCTGTCGTTCAGCCGTCGAACCCGGCGCTTCCAATCGCATCGGACCGATGAAGGCCGGGCTACCGTGAAGCTCGAGCGTGGAGACGAGCGACGCTGGTTCGCCGTCGCCTCGGATTGTCGGCCGCGCGAATTCGAGGTCGGGACGCACGACGCACGCGAGGGTTGGATCGAGCTGGACATCGAGCTCTCCGCCGGCTGGGGCGCGCTGCTCGTGACGCGAGACGGCGACGCGCTCCTGCGCACGCCTGGCATCGGTCACGAGAGCCAACTGCGGCGCGAGCGCGCGGAGCTGCTCGCAGGCGCCAAGATCCACGACAACGGCCAGGTGTTGTTGCGAACCGACGCGGATGGCCTCGGCCTGTTGATCGCCGACCTGGCGCCGCAACGACTCGAGGCCACGAGCCTCGCGCGCTGTCAGATCGACGTCGTCAACTGGCGCGACGGCGCGCTGCTCGACCCGCTCGCGCCGATCGAGTTCTGGCTCGGCTGGATCGACTCGTGAGCTGACGCGTCGCTCAGTCGAGGTAACCCAGGTGCCGCAGCAGGCGCACGGCTTCCTCGCGGCCGGACTGCTCGGCGTCGCTCGTGCTGCGCGTCCAGCGCGGGTGGTGCGCGCCCCAGCTCTCGATCGCCGCGGGCGTCTCGCGCACCGGCGAGTCCGCCGTGAACGCATCCACGAGCGTGTGGCCCGTTTGATGGCGGTCCTGCGGCAGTCCGTAGAGCGCCAGCACGGTCGGAGCGATGTCGAAGACCGAGGGCTTGGGTGCGCCGTCCTCCAGTGCGCCGGCAGCGACGCCGGGCCCGCTCACGATGAGCACGCCGTCCGGCGCATCGGGATGGGCGAAGCGCGGGCCGGGCTCGTAGCACCAGCCGTGGTCGGACACCAACACGACGGTCGTCGACTCGTCGACCTCCGCCAACAGATCGCCCAGCAGGACGTCGGTGAACTCGTAGACGTGATCGACGACGCCCGTGTTGCTCCAGAAGCGATGGCTGATGTTGTCGACGGCGCGCAGGTACACCGCGCACATCGAGACCTTCTTCTCCTTCCACAGATTGAGCGCCGCTCGTGTCGAGAAGCGATCGCCGCGGCGCAGGATCTCGAACACGCGCAGGTTCATCGGATCCGCGCGGTGGCGGGCGCGCTCTTCCTCGGTGAGGTCCGCGAGCATCGGATCCGCCAACACGGCCTCGAGCGCTTCGCTCGACGTCACCGGATCGCCGATGGCCGGATCCACGAGCGGGATGAGCTCGAGCGCGAGCGAGTTGGGCGAGGTCATGTGCTCGAGCTGCAGCGCCGCCTCGTCGCCGTGCAGCTTGGACTTGGCGAGCTGGTGCGAGAGCGGGTCGTTGTCGCTCACCACGTGTCCGCGCAGGGTCTCCGCCGGCCAGGTGGCCCACCAGCGAACGACTCCGACGTCGACGCCCGCGTCGGAGAGGATGTTCCAGAACGCCTTCGCGCGCCGGTGATCGCCGCTGATCGGGACCTCGTGCAGCAGATGGCTCCGCACGAGCGTGCTCAGCAGGTAGCGCAGGCCGCAGTAGGCCGGGATGCGCGGCCGCGATCCGCCGCTCGTGTACAGGCTCTGCGCGCCGCGCTCGAGCAGCGGGATCTCGATCTGCGTGAAGCCCTCGATGCCGTGCAGCTCCCAGCCCAGGCCGGTCGCGATCGTGTTCCAGATGATCGGCGAGAACGTCGGCTCGATCGTGGTCAGCGGCGCGCGATAACCGCCGCGGATGAGCTTCGCGAAGTTCGGACAACGGCCCTGCGCGACGAGCGGATCGAGTCGATCCCAATCCAGTCCGTCGATGCCGATGACCATGACGCGCGAGGACGGCGCGGCCGCGGCGATCGGCGTCGTCTGAGTCGCGGATGCGGTCGGGCGCTGCGGCGTGGCGTTGATCACGAGCGCGGCGCAGATCGAAACGCCTGCGAGCAGCGCGATCACGAGCGTGCGCGTGACGGCCGCGGAGGTGAGCTGCGCGTGGCGCGCCAGGAGGAAGTTCGCGATCGAAGCCGCGAGCAGGGCGGCCACGCTCGAAGCGAGTTCGTTGTAGCCGTCCTCGGGCCCGTGCCACGTCAGGCGCGTGATCGCCCACTGGGTGAACGAGAGCGCGGCGAAGCACGTGAGTCCGGCCAAGGCGCCGGCGGTCCAGTGCGCGCGGAAGCCCTCGGTCGCGAGACGTCGGGGCGCGGAGAGCCCGATGATCAGTCCGGCGAGGGTCGACGCGCCCACGTAGAGCGCCTCGAGCCAGCACATCGTCGGCAACGCCTGACCGGCGCCCTGCAGGCTCGCGTTGCCGCGCACGGTCAGGGCGCTGACCACCGCGCCGAACAGGATGCCCGCGCTAGCCCAGCCCGTGAGCGCTGCGAATGTGCCGCGTAGTTTCATTCGATCTCGAGTGCAGTCTGGAACCCTACCCCACGCGACGCTCGCAGGCGGCCCCGCGGATCAAATCACGCGTGGATCGCCGCTCAACGAACAATCGTGTCACGCACGCTTCGCCTTGGCGCGCGCGGCGGGCTTGCGCACCCCGGCGGCGGGCTTGGCTTTGGCCTTGGGCTTGGCGCTCGCGCTCGTCGCGGGCTTCCCGCGGGGACGCGACTTGTCGTCCTCGCGCGCCTTGAGGTAGGCGCCGATGTAGCTCTTGGCCGTCAGCTTCTTGACGGTCGCGCCCACGACCTCGAGCGGCACGTCCTCGAGCTTCTTGAAGCGGATGCAGGCCTTGCCCATGTCGAGCTTCTTGCCGGTCTTCGTCCACGCCTGCTGGAACGCGCGCGTGAGTTCGTTCTCGCTGTCGCCATGCGCGTACAACGCGAGGAAGTACATCGACATGTGGTTCTTCTGCGAGGCGAGCCCGGCGAACGGCAGCGGTTGGCGGGGATCGCAGTGGTAGCCGGCCGGAAAGACGCTGTGCGGCACGTAGTAGCCGATCATTCCGTACTGCATGCCCTCCTCGATGTCCTTGTCGAGGTTGGCGAGGATCACCTTGCGCAGCGCTTCGAGCGCGCGGCGGCGGTCGTCGGGAAGACTGGCCAGATAGTCGGCGACGTTAGAGGCTTTGGACTGCATGGGAACTATGGTACTTGGCCCCGGGAGAGCACGCGCCGCTGCGCCGCCCGTTGGACCGAACCCGCAAGGAGTCACCGTGTCCGTGTCGACGAACACCCACCTCAGAGCGCTCTTCGACTCCCTGCCCATCGCCGTGCTCCTGGCGGACGATCGCGCGTGCTACGTCGACGCCAACAAGTCCGCGTGCACGCTGTTCCAGCGCCAGCGCGAGGAGCTGATCGGCGCCGCCGTCAGTGACGTCATCGCGCCCAACGCGCGCGCCGTGGTCGAAGTGCAGTGGCAGGCCTTCCTTCGCGACGGGGAGCAGTCCGGCGTGTTCGAGATCGTCCTGCCGTCCGGCGCATCGCAACGCGTTCACTTCCACGCGCGCGCGAACTTCGTCCCGGGCCTGCATTGCTCGTTCATGACGGCGCTCCACCCCGCGGAGTCCGCGAGCAACCGTGAGCTGTTGACGGTGTGCGCCTGGAGCAAACGAGTGCGTTTGGGCGAGGCCTGGATCCCGATCGAGGAGTACCTCGCGCGCGTGCACGGGCTCGAGGTGACGCACGGCATCGCGCCCGATGCGTTCGCGCGAATGATGGGCGGAGTCGAAGGGCTCTGACGCGCTCAGGTGCGGCGCTGCTGGCGCACAGCGGCCTTGTGCAGCGCCACTGAGCGCTTGCGGCGCGGCGCTCCGCCGGAGAACTCGGCGAGGAACGGCGGCCACTGGTCCGGTCGAGTGCGGGCGAAGTCCTCGAACAAGGCTGTTCCGGCGCGCTCGCGAGCGACGCCCAGCTCGAGCAGGTGCTCGAACAGCTCGCGCGCGAGGCGTTCGAGGCCGATCGAGTGAACGGCGCCGCAGTGCGCGAAGAGCGCGTCACTGAACCCGAGCACGCGCTGGAACGGACTCGCCGATTCCCACAGGAGCGGGACCGCGCGCTCGAAGTTGCCGCTGTTGCCGACCAGATCCCACACGCGAGCGAAGCGCCGCATGCGCTGCATCTGGTCGAACGGAATCGAACTCGTGGAGAGCACCTCGTACGGCGGGTGCGCCGCGTAGCGCATGGCGAAGGCCTCGTCGTGCCTCGCGATCGGCGCCCCGCGAAGTCGTTTGAGGATCCCGACCTGGATCTCGTGCGGTCGCAACGCGAGCAGCCGGTCGAAGCCGCGCGCGAAGCTCTCGAGGTCCTCGCCCGGCAGTCCGACGATCAAGTCCGTGTGCAGGTGCACGCCCGTCGACTCGCGCAGCCAGCGCAGGTTGGCCTCGGCCTTGGCGTTGTCCTGGCGGCGTGAGATGCGCTCGGTCGTCGCCACATCGAAGCTCTGCAGGCCGACCTCGAGCTGCACCATGCCGGCGGGAAAGCGCGCGAGCAGCTCTCGCAGTCGCTCGGGCAGTCGGTCGGGGATCAGCTCGAAGTGCAGCAGCAACCCCGGCGTCGCGCGTTCTAGGAAGAACTCGAGGATCGCCGCGCTCGACGCGATCGAGAGGTTGAAGGTGCGATCGACGAACTTGAAGTGCCTCAGGCCGCGCGCGAGCAGGCTCTCCATCTCGGCCAGGAAGCGCGGGAGCGGGAACGAGCGCACCTTCTCATCGAGCGCCGACAGGCAGAACTCACACTCGTACGGGCAGCCGCGCGAGGCCTCGACGTACACCACGCGGTGCGCGACGTCGTCCTGGTCGTACTCGGGATAGGCCGGCTCGAGGAGCGCCAGGTCGGGCAGTCCGCCGTCGACGATCCGCTCCGCGGGTCGCTCGCCCGCGAGGAGCTGCTCGCACAGCGGCGCGAAGGCGCGTTCGCCTTCGCCGCGCACGACGTAGTCCGCCAGCGCGACGATGGGCTGCGCGTCGAGCTCGTGGCTGACCTCCGGCCCGCCGAGCACGACCGTCACGTGCGGCGCCACACGCGCGAGCGTCGCCACGACGAGTTCGCTCTCGTGCGCGTTCCACACGTACACGCCCAGGCCCACGATGCGCGGCCCGTGCGCGAGGATGCGTTCGACGAAGTCGAGCGGCCGCTCGGCGATCACGCCTTCGACGATCGTCGAGCGCTCGCGCAGCTCACCCAGGTTGGCGCGCAGGCAGCGCAGCCCGAACGAGGCGTGGATCCACTTCGCGTTGAGCGTCGCGAGCACGATGTCGGCCATGCGCCGGACACGTTAGCCCGCCCCGTTCGCGAACTGCGCCGCGAAAACCGGCCGTTGGCCGGCCGCGCGCGACGTCAGCGGTTCCCACACGGACTGCGGCGCGATCAACGATCGTGCGAGCGGACCTTACGCGGCCGGCCAACTCGCCGCCGAGTCCTGCGCCTATGCTGGAACGCGTTCGCCCAATGGTTCGCACTCGCACCGCATTGAGCTGGGCGGCGGCGCTCGCGCTGCTCATCGCGTCGCTGATCTGGACGGCTCTCTGGCTGGCCGAGCCTTCGTCGGGCGCTGCGGCAGCCGCGCCGCGCGCCGCGTCGACGAGCGCGCTCGATGGCGGCGCGACCGATCTCGACGCTGCGGAACCGCGCGAGAGAGAGGGCGAGACCACGCTCGCGCGCAACGAGGTTCTCAACCCGAGCGTTCGCGAGTCGGACGAGCTCCCGCGCGGCGAGTTGCGCATCCAGGTGCTCGACGATCTGGGCGCGCCCGCGCCGCAGGCCCGGGCCTGGATCGAGGACGAGTACGCGAGTCGCGCGACGGTCCTGAACTTCGCGGAGGAGCACCGCTCCGACGTGCACGAGCTCGCCGCCGGACTCGGGCTCGAACTGCAGCTCGACTCCGAGGGTCGCGCCGTTGCGCCGACCCCGCGTCGGGCGGTGCGCGTCGGCGCGCGCGCGCCGGGTCGTGCGGGCTGCACGGTGGTCTCCACGGCCGACACCGAGTGCGTCGTGCAGCTCGCGCCATCGCACGACGTGAGCGTGCGCTTCGTCGACCTGGCCGACCGGCCGATCGAAGGCGCGTTCGTCGCTCTCACCTTGCCGAATCGGCTGTGGACCGTGTCCGAGGACGAGCGCACGCCCGCACTCGTCGCGCGCACGGACGCACGCGGGCTCGCCGTGCTGCGCGATGTCGAGTCGCACGCCCCGGAGTACGAATCGCGCTGGACCATCGAGCCGCTGCTCGTGCGAGCCGAGCCCCGCAGCTATCACGTCGACCCCCTCTCACCGCCGCGGGAGCCGCTCGTCTTCCGCGTCAGCTCGTACGGCTCGGTGCGCATCGAGGTGCGCGATCGCGCCGGTGGACTGTTTGCCGGCGCCGGTCGCATCGCGCTGGGAGATCGGAACTGGTCGCTGCGCAGCACGGTTCGCGCAGACGGTGGATGCGCGCCCGAGGAGCGTCTGCGCGGAGGCGTGGCGCTGTTCCGCTGCGTCGGCGTGCTCGAGAAGTTGTCGTTGCAGGTCGATCCGGCGTTGTCGCTGCGTCGCGTCGCGCGCGAGGCGCCCGTGCTGTTGAAGCACGGAGACAGCGCCGTCGCCGTGCTCGAGCTCGATCACTAGCCAGCGAGCGCGCGCGAGGACGCCGCGTTCAGCCGGGGCGCGCGGCCGATGACGGACCGCGGAGCTCGACGCGGCTGGCGAGAAGGCGCGTGACGTGGCTTCTCCACTCGCCGCGAGCGCGGTTCGCTCAGGCAACTCCCGACGAGACCAGAAGCGCGGCGGAGTGCTCGCGCGGGATCGAGGCGCGGGCGGCCACACGACCGTCAAGCCGCTCGGAACTCCGGCCTGAGTCGAGCGCGCGGGGGCGGGCCTGGGCGGACCCCGCCGAGCGTCCGAGAGCGCCGACCGGCCCCGCCAGGCCCTCCCGAGGGGCTTGCGCGTGCCTACCGCGTATGCATACTTAGTATGCAAACCCGCTCCCCGCGCCTCGAACAGCTCGCCCCGCCGCGGCGAGAGCCCCATGTCGGTCCGCAACAGCCTGCTCGCGATCCTCGCCGCCCAACCGACCCACGGCTACGGCCTCAAGGCCGACTTCGAGCGCAACACGTCGGGCGCGTGGCCGCTCAACATCGGGCAGGTCTACACCACCCTCGCGCGGCTCGAACGCGACGGCCTGGTCGAGCCCCAGGGCGCGAGCGACGACGGCCCGCGTCAGACCTGGCGCATCACCGACGCCGGGCGGGGCGAGCTCTCGCGCTGGTTCGGCGAGCCCGTCGAGAGCGATCCCCCGCCGCGCGACGAGCTCGCCATCAAGGTGCTGCTCGCGATCGCCGCCGACCGCGACGACGTCAGCGCGATCCTCGACGCCCAACGCGCCGCGACGCTCGAGCGCATGGGCGAGCTCACGCGCCAGAAGCAGCGCGCGGACCCCGAGCGGGAGCTGCCGTGGGTGTTGCTGCTCGACGCGCTGATCCTCAAGGCGAAGGCCGAACTCGACTGGATCGAGCTGTGCGAAGCGCGCCTGCGCGAGCGGAGCCAGCGGTGAGCGCGATCCTCGAGTTCGACGCCGTCACGCGCGTGCACGGCAGCGGACCCGCCGCGGTGCGCGCGCTCGGGCCGGTGTCGTTCGCGGTCGAGCCGGGCGAGCTGGTCGCGATCATGGGGCCGTCGGGCGCCGGCAAATCGACGCTGCTGGCGCTGGCCGGCGCGCTCGACCAGCCCACGCAGGGGCGAGTGTCGATCGGCGGAGTCGACCTCGCGACACGCTCGCGCGATGAACTCGCGAGCCTGCGGCGGCGCACCGTCGGCTACGTCTTCCAGGCGCTCAACCTGCTGCCCGGCCTGACCGCGCTCGAGAACGTAGCGTTGCCGCTCGAGCTCGACGGGGCCGCGCTGGCGGCGGCCCGCGCGCAGGCGAGCGAAGCGTTGGCGCGCGTGCGCCTCGGCGAACTGGCGCAGCGCTTCCCCGACGAGCTCTCGGGCGGCGAGCAACAACGCGTCGCCATCGCGCGCGCGTTCGTGGGCCAACGTGCGCTGCTGCTCGCGGACGAACCGACGGGCGCGCTCGACTCGCTGAGCGGCGAGCTGGTGATGCGGCTCCTGCGCGAGCAATGCGATGCCGGCCGCAGCGCCGTGCTCGTCACCCACGACGCCGCTCACGCGGCCTGGGCCGACCGCGTGCTGCACCTGCGCGACGGGCGCTTCAGCGACGCCGCCCGCGCGACCTTGGTGGGCGCGCGAAACCCCGCGGAGCGCGGCGCGTGAGAGCCTGGAGCGCGTTTCGAGCCCTCGTGCGCATCGAGTTGCGCTCGGCCCGACGCCACGCGGCGCGCTCCTGGCTCGTGGTCGCACTGCTCGCGCTGTGCGTCGCCGCGATGAGCGGCGGCGGCGCGGTGTTCGCAACCGCGCGCGCGACGCCGGAGGAACTGCGTGCGAACGTGCTGGGCGCCGCAGCGCTGCGGGTCGAGACCTACGACGCGCTCGAACGGCGCGAGTTCGAGGGGTTGCTCGGCGGCGACGCGCGCTGCTCCGCCTTCGCACAGCGCAGCGTGACCGTTCGCGCGGCGGGCAGCGAGGCTCAAGTCGAGGGCTGGAGCTTCGAGCGCGGCGCCCTCGACCACGGCCAGCTCGCCGAGGGCTTGCTGCGCTTGCTCGCAGGCCGCGCGCCCCAGTCCGCGGACGAGTGCGCGCTCTCGCCGAGCGCCGCGCGTGCGCTCGGAGTCGAGCTCGGCGCCGAAGTGCAGCTCGACGGCCGCTCGCGCGAGGTCGTGGGCCTCGCCGCGCGCCCCGAAGAGCTCGAGCGCGCCGTCGCGTGGGTCGAGTTCGACCCCGAACGCGCGACCCGTCTGTGGCTCGTCGATGCGCAGCCGCAGCGTGTCGAGGCGTTGGCCGACGCGCTGTTCGCGCGAGGCCAGCGCGTGATCCGCCGCAGCGAACTGGGCCAGCGCGACGAGTTCGAGGCGCTCGTGACGTTCGTCCTGGGCGGCTTCGCGTTCTTCGAGGCCGCGCTCGTGATCGCAGCCGTGTTCGCGGTCGGCGTGCGGCGTCGTCAGCGCGAGATCGGGCTGGTCGGCGCGAACGGCGCGACGGTCGCCGACGTGGCGCGCGCGCTGTGCGTCGCGACCGTGATCCTCGCGGGCGTCGGCGTGCTGCTCGGCCTGGCGCTGGGGCTCGGTGCGGCGCACGCGCTCTCGCCGTGGCTCGACGGCTGGAACGGCCGCTGGAACGGCGCGCTCGAGCTCTCTCGCGCGCACCTGCTCGCCGCCGCGCTGCTCGGCCCTTCGAGCGCGCTCCTCGCAACGCTCGCGCCCGCCGTCAGCGCGGCGCGACTCCCCGTGCTCGTGGCGCTGAGCGGACGTCGTCCGACCCACACCGCAGCGCGCGGCTGGCTCGTCGTCGGTGCGACGCTCTTGCTGATCGGCGGCGGAGCGCTGGTCGTCGGAACGCGAGCCGAGGACGCCGCCGCAGCCGCGTCGGTGCTCGGCGGTTCGATCGCCTGCGTGCTGGGACTCGGCGCGTGCTCGCCGTGGCTGCTGAGCGCGCTCGCGAAGCAAGCGGCGCCGCTCCCGCTCGCGTGGCGACTCGCCGCGCGCGACGCAGGCCGCTTCGGCGCACGCAATGGCCCGGTCGTGACGGCGGTGCTCGCCGCGCTCTCGATCAGCGTGCTGCTCGCGTCGCTCGCCGGCAGCATCGATGCGCTCGTCGCGCAGAACGGCGCAGGCGGAGCAGGCGCCGAGCGCGCTCTGATCGATCTCGCGCTCGTCGCGAGCCTCGCCACGAGTCTGATCGTCGTGTTCCTGGCGACGGCGCTCGCCGGCGTCGAGTCGGCGGCCGACGCGCGCGTCCTCGACGCGGTCGGCGCGGCGCCGCGCGAGCAACGCAAGCTCGCTGGCGCACGCGCGGCGTACCTCGCGCTGCTGGGCGCGCTCCTCGCGGTTCCGGCCGGTCTGGCGCCGAGCTGGGGGCTGATCGAGTTCGCCGACGCGCGCCTCGAGTTCCACACGCCGTGGCCGCAGCTCGCGGCCTGCGTCGTGGCGCTTCCCGTCCTCGCCTTCCTCGGCGCGTGGCTCAGCCCCGTGCGCCACACCCCTTCGATGGAGTCGTCGTGATGCCCAGTCGCTTCGCGCAAGTCGTTCTCGTCGGCCTCCTCGCGCTGACTGCGCCCACGCGCGCGCTCGCGCAGATCCGCTGGACGCCGCACGAACTCACCGGGCCCGACGGCAAGCCGCTCGAGTGCGAGCTCGGCCGACTGCGCGTTCCCGAGACTCGCAGCAAGCCCGACGGCGCGCAGATCGAGCTCGCCTTCGTGAGGCTGCGCACCAGCCATCCCAAACCCGCGCCGCCGTGCTTCTACCTCGTCGGCGGCCCCGGACCGTCGGGCATCGAGTACTGCGTCCGGCCGGCCGCGGGACGTCACTTGCGCCTGCTCGACACGCGGGACGTGATCGGCATCGACCAGCGCGGCACCGGCGCGAGCAGACCGAACCTCGCCGAAGGTCCGCAGTTCCACTACGAGCTGCCGCTCGATCGCCCGGCGACGCGCGAGAGCTTCGACGCGGCGTATCGCGCTGCTGCGGAGCGTTGTCTGGCGCATTGGCGCGCGCAGGGCGTCGATCCGAGCGCGTACAACACGTTCGAGAGCGCCGAGGACCTCGAGTCCGTGCGCGCGGCGCTCGGGCTCGAGCAGATCGTGCTGTGGGGCGAGAGCTACGGCACGCACCTCGCGCTCGAATACCTGCGCAGGCACTCGGACCGCGTCGCAGGCGCCGTGCTGGTGCGCACGGAGGGGCCCGACCAGACGTTGAAGTTGCCGAGCACGACGCAGCGCTACCTCGAGCAACTGCACACGTTGGTCGCGGCGGATCCGGAGGCGTCGAAGCTGTTGCCCGACACGCTCGGCGCCGTTCGCGAGTTGCTCGCTCAGCTCACCGAGAAGCCCGTGAAGCTCACGGCCACGCACGCGGGCAGCGAGCTCGAGTTCCTGATCGGACCCTTCGACTTGCAGTTCCACCTCGCCAACGCGCTGGGACTGGCGTTCGAGTTGCGCGACGTGCCGGCGGGGCTGTCGCGCATGCGACGCGGCGATTGGGGCGCGCTCGCGGACAGCGCGTTGATGCTGCGGCGGGGCGAAGTCGGCTCAGCGATGGCGCTGATGATGGACTGTTCGTCCGGCGCGTCCCCCGCGCGACTGGCGCGCATCGCCGCGGAGCGCGCGGACGCGTCCAACTTGCTGTCCGACGCCGTCAACGCGCCCTATCCGGCCGCCTGCGCCGCCTGCGGTCCGACGCCGGTCGGAGAACGACTGCGCGCGCCGCTCGAGAGCGACGCGCGCGTTCTGTTCGTGAGCGGCGGGATCGATGCGCGCACGCCGCCTTCGAATGTCGAGGAGCTCAGCGCCGGCTTCCCCAATCACGCGCACGTGATCGCGGACAGCGCGGGCCACGAATCGATCGAGCTGCTCTCGCCGGAGTACCGCGAGCTGCTCGCGCGCTTCCTGGCCGGCGAGACCGTCGAGAGCCGCACGCTCGCCTTGCCGCCGCCGCGCTTTCGCACGCAGTGACCTGGCGCGCAGCGCGCGGGCGGCTTACCAGCGCCGACCGCCGCCGGAGCGACCGCCGCCGCCGTAGCCGCTGCTCGAGGGGCGACGCGGTTCGGGCAGATCCTTGGCGACGTTGACCTTGACCACCGCGCCGTCGAGCGTGGCGCCGTTGAGCGCCGCGATGGCGGCTTGGGCCTCTTCGGGCGAACCCAGGTCGACGAACGCGAACCCGCGCGACTTGCCGGTCTGGGCGTCGAGCTTCATCAGGACCTTGGTGACCGTCCGGCCTTCCTGAGCGACGAAGTTGCGCAGTCCCTCTTCCGTTGTGCTCTTGTCCAAGTTGCCGACATAGATCCGCGACATCGTGTTCGATCGTCCTCTTCTGGCGACGGAAGGAACCGATCGACTCGCACGTTCAAGTGGAAGGGAGCGCTCCGTCTGGGTCTGGTGATTTGAGCGCCTCATGGTACTCGCGCTGCGCCCGCGCGGGGCGCTGCGGATCGCGGAAGTTCGATCGGACGCGGCTCACGGGCCGTGGAACGGGTGTGTCGATGCTCCAGCGACCGACTTCGGGCGCGCGAGCGAGCGCGCCGCCGCGAGCAACGCCGTTCGTCGAGCGCTCTGGCGCGCACGTGGAATCGACGAGCACTCGAGCGGCTCGGTGAGCTCCCGTGCGAAGTGCGAACGAGCGCAAGTGTCGACCGTCCTTCCGTTCCGCGGAGCACGACTTCAGTCGGTGACTCACTCCGAGTTCGACTTCGACGTGTCCCGCAACGACGCAGACGTGCCTCGAGCTGGATCGTCGAGACGGGGCGGCCCGCGCAGAGCGCGCTTACCTGGCCGGCCGAACATGCGCACAGCGCGGGCGCTTGCGACGCGCCTTACCGATCCTCGACGGTGCGGACGAACAGATGCGGGCGCGAGGTCGGTTGGCGCATTGCTGGCGACGACCGGGTGCGACAGACTCGGGTCTCACTCGATGAGCACCTCGCCGCAGCGCTCGCAGTACGTGCACGGCTCGACGCCCGAGGAGCAGGCGCGCCTCGAGCTGATGAACGAGATCCTCAACCGGCGTTGCCTCGAGCGCCTGGCGTTGCGCGGGGGTGAGCGCGTACTCGACGTCGGCGCAGGGACGGCGCGGTTCGCGCTCGAACTGGCGCGAGCCGGCGCGGGCAGCGTGCTGGCGCTCGAGCGCGATGAGCATCAACTCGCGGCCGGACGCCAGCGTCTCGCGAGCGACGAGCGGGGCGCGCGCGTCGAGCTCCGCGCCGGGGACGCATACGACTTCCCGCTCGCCGCGCACGAGTGGGGCAGCTTCGATCTCGTCTGGGCGCGCTTCCTGCTCGAGCACGTCGCCGAGCCGCAGCGCGTCGTCGACGCGATGGCGCGAGCGCTCGCTCCCGGCGGACGCCTCGTGCTGTGCGACGACGACCACGACGTGTTGCGGCTCGATCCACCGACGCCGCGCTTCGAGCGCGTGTGGAACGCCTACCTGAGCACCTACTCCGCGCTGGGCAACGACCCGCTCATCGGCCGGCGCCTGCCGCGCCTGATCCGTGCGGCCGGCGCAACGCCCACGCGCAACGATTGGCTGTTCTTCGGCAGTTGCGCTGGGACGGCGGACTGGCGACTCGTCATCGACAACTGCCGCGGCATCCTGCTCGGCGCGCGCGAGGCGATCGAGCGCCACCTCGCTCCCGGCGAGTTCGACGCCGGCCTGTTCGAGTTCGACGCGTGGGCGCAGCGCGACGACGCGTCGTTCTGGCTGCCGCTGGCCTGGGCCGAGGGGCGGCGCTAGTCGGCGCTACTCCACGAGAAAGCGCTCGGGCAGCGGCGCCTGGGGCGAGGCGTACTGCGTCGTGAACGACACGACGCGCCAGCGGCCGCGGTCGAGCAGGAGTTGGATGCTGTCGACACCGCGCGTGCGGAGCTTGCCCGTGCGCGGTTCGAAGCCCTCGAAGGCCACGAAGGCGTGCGCGATGACGCCGTACAGCTCGACGCGCGAGCGCAGGATCAGCTCGTGCAATCCCGTGTCGCGCACCGAGGCGGACGCGGCGAAGGCGCGGAAGTCGGCGAAGAACGGCTCCACGCCGACGGCGCGCGGACGTTCACCCGGCGCGAACGGCGCGGTGAAGGCGGCGCCGTCGACGAACAGCTCGCGCATCGCGGCCCAGTCGGGTTCGCCGCCGGGGTCGAAGCAGAACGCGCGGTAGAGCGCCTCGAGGCTGGCCTCGACGGCGCGAACCTCTCGTTGCGCGGGCGCAGGTTGCGTCGGCGCGAGCGCGGCGCAGGCGCCCACCAGCGCGGTCAGCCAGGCGATCGCGATCCACTCGAGCGTGCGTCGGGGCTTCAAGCGCGCGGAGCGTAGCGTGCGCGCTGCGTCGACGGCGCAGTCTTGCTGTCGGCGTTCGCTTCGCCGCCGTCGCGCGAAGCGTTGCGCCACCCCGCCGCAGAGGGCGATGGCGCTGGCGCGAGCGCACGTTGAGCCGGAGCATCGATCTCCTGACTCAACCCGTCTTCCAACGCCCGCCGGGCGCGTGAACTCGGATCGTCGACGCGCGGCTCGATCTCGACTACTTCGCAGGCGCGGCCGGCAGGGCGTAGCGCTCCGCCTCAGCGTTCCGACCCGCGGCGCGCAGGCTCTCGATCAACATCTGCCGGCACTGCGCCTGGCTCGGGTCGAGCACGTACGCGCGCTCGAGCGCCTCGATCGTCCCGCTCAGGTTGCCCGCGGCCTTGCGGCACATTCCGAGCTTGAACCAGACCTTGCCCCACGGCGGACCCTGCTGCGCCATGCGCTCGAGCAGTCCGTGCGCGTCACCGACGCGGCCGAGCGTCATCCAGAACCCGGCCAGCAGATCGAGCGCGAACCAGTTGTCCGGCTCGCGCGCGGCGATCTCCTCGAGGATCGCGACGGCCGCCGGCAGTTGACGCCGCGCCGCGAGCGACTGCGCCTCGATGCAGCGCGCGTGCGAGCGGGCGCGCGACTGAGGACTGGGCCGCTGGAGCGTCGCGTGGGGCGCCGGCAGAGCGCCGTCGGGCGTCGCGCCGGTCACGTAGCCCAACGCCGCGAGATCGGGCCGCGCCCCCGGATCGGTGCGAGCCTCGCCCAGCGCCGGCAGCGCCGAGAGCTGGTGCAGCGCTTCGAGATAGCGGCGAGCCTCCGCGGCGCGCGCTTCGATGACGTTGCGCGCTTCCTTGGGATCGGCGGCGAGGTCGAAGAACTGCGGCTCCGAGCTGTGCACGTACTTGCCGCGCCGGTCCGCCCAACCTGCGAGCTGGCTCCACTCGAAGGCGAGGAAGCCGGTGTACGACTCGAAGTAGACGCCGCGGTCCTCGGCGGGGTCCGTCGACACCAGGCTCACTCCGTCGACGCCCGAAGGCAGCGGCAGGTCGAGCAGCTCGGCGAGCGTCGCGAAGACGTCGACGCCGCTCACCGTGGCGCGCGAGCGCTGACCCGCGCGGGCGCCGCTGCGAACGATCAGCGGAACGTGCAGCGTGGTCTGCCAGACGTACGGACCGTGCGAGTACTCGTCGTGCTCGCCGAACGCTTCGCCGTGGTCGCCCGCGAGAACGATCGCAGCTTGCTCGAGCGCCGAGTCGCGCCGCAGGAACTCGAGCAGCTTGCCGATCTCGCGGTCGGCGAGCGCGACGTCGCCGAGGTACGGATTGCCGCCCGCGGGTCCCGAGCGGAGCTCGGGCGGCGGCGCGTACGGCGCGTGCGGATCGAACAGGTGCACCCACAGGAAGAACGGTCGCTTGGGGTCGCGTTGACGGAGCCACGCGATCGCTAGCTCGACCACCTCGGCGCCCGGACGCTCGGCGCCGTGCTCGCCCGAAGCGTCGGTCTTGGTTTGCGGAGCGTCGTAGCGCTCGAAGCCCTGCGCCATGCCGAAGCGCGGCTCGAGCACCGAGGCGGCGACGAAGGCCGCGGTCTGCACGCCCGCGTCGCGCGCGACCTCGGCGATCGTGACGGCGGAATCCGGCAGTCGGAACAGACCGTTGTCGCGCACGCCGTGCCGCGGCGGGTACAGGCCGGTGAGCATCGAGCTGTGCGACGGCGCGGTGATCGGCGCGACCGCGAACGCGCGCTCGTACAGCACGCCTTCGGCCGCGAGTCGATCGATGTTCGGCGTCAGCCCCGGACGTCCGCCCAGGCACGAGACCGCGTCCGCGCGGGTCGTGTCGAGCGTGATCAGGATCGCTGAACGCGGGGCGGGCGACGGCTTCTCACACCCGGTGACGAGCGCGACGGCGACACAGAGCGGTAGCACTCGGAGGGTGAGCAACATGATCGGGCGATTGTCGAAGTCAGGGCCGCGGGGGTCAATGAAAGCTCCCCCAACACGAGCTCGCGGCGCCGGAAGCTCTCGTGCGCTGCGAGGATCGGCGCGGCGACTCGCGATGAGCTCTGCGCGATCCGACGACGCGCGACGATTGCGACGCACGGCTGCAGCGCCGCACGAAATCGCGCCCGCAGCGCGATGCGGGCTCACGGGCTCGGCGCCTGCGTCGGCGCGACTTGGACCGCTCGCTCGGGCGCAGACAGCGCGGTTTGGTATCTATCGCGCAGCGAACTTCCCATGGAGCTGGACTTCTACAAGAACCCGGCGTTGCTCGCGCAAGTGATCGACGCGATGGCCGACGGCGTGTTCACCGTCGACATGGCCGGACGCTTCGCCGCGTGGAGCGCAGGCGCCGAGCGCATCACCGGCTGGAAGCGCGAAGAGCTCATCGGCAAGCCCGCAGCGACGCTCGAAGGCCCTGGATGCCGCGGGTTCGGCAAGATCGCCGAGCTGCTCGCCGCTCCAGGGGGCCGCGACGGCATCACCGACGAGGAGTGCCGCATCGTCGCGCGCGATGGACGACCGCTGCACTTGCTCGGCAACCTGCGCCTCCTGCGCGACGAGTCGGCTCAGGTGCGCGGCGCCGTGGGCACGTTCGCCGACCTGAGCGCCTGGATCGTGCAACAGTCGAGCGCTCCCGCACCGGAGCGCACGGGTCAAGCGCACTACGCGGGCCTGGTCGGTCGCTCGAAGCCGATGCTCGAGGTGATGCGGCGCATCGACCTCGCGTCGCAGAGCGACGTGAGCACGCTCATCCGCGGCGAGTCCGGCGCCGGCAAGGAGCTGGTGGCGCGCGCGATCCACGAGCTCTCGGCGCGCAAGGCCGCGCCCTTCGTGGCGATCAACGTCACGGCCGTGCCCGAGTCGCTGCTCGAGAGCGAGCTGTTCGGCCACGCGCGTGGAGCGTTCACGGGCGCTGTGCGCGACCACAAGGGAGTGTTCGAGCAGGCTCACGGCGGCACGCTCCTGCTCGACGAGATCGGCGAGCTGCCCGTCGGCTTGCAGGCCAAGCTCTTGCGCGTGCTGCAAGAGCGCCGCGTGCGTCCCGTGGGCGCGACGCGCGAAGTCGAGGTCGACGTGCGCCTCTTGTGCGCCACGCACCGCGATCTCAAACAGCGCATCGAGCAGGGCGCGTTCCGCGAGGACTTCTACTACCGCGTGCGGGTGTTCGAGATCGAGCTGCCCGCGCTGCGCGAGCGCCGCGTCGACATCCCGCTCCTCGCACAGCACTTCATCGATGAGCTCGCGCCGCGCTACAAGAAGCCGGTGCGCGGCCTCACGCGCGAGGCGCTCGAGTGTCTGGTCGAGGCGCCGTGGCCCGGAAACGTGCGCGAGCTGCGCAACGCGATCGAGCACGCGCTGGTGCTCGCCGCCACGGACAAGATCACGCTGCTGGACCTGCCCGGCGAGGTGCGCGAGGCGCGCGACGGCGCGAGCGCGCGCTTCAGCGGGCCGGCGCTCCCGCCCGAGCAGTCCGCCGAACGCGCCTCGATCGTCTCGACCCTCGAGCGGACGCGCTGGAACAGGACTCTGGCGGCGCAGGCGCTCGGTGTGAGCCGCATGACCCTGTGGAAGAAGATGAAGCGCTACGGGCTGATCGAAGGCTCGCGCGCCGAGAGCGACGGAGCTTGACGGTTCGTCAACGGCGCGGGTTGACAAAGCGTCAATCGCTGAGCGCCTCAACCGCGTTGGCGCCCTCTGCGCGCGGCCTCACGCTTCGGCACGCGGATTGACTTGGGTCCGGCGAACCTGGGCGCCAGCGCGCCCCCAACCTTCGCGAGACGCTCGTCATGATCTTCCAGCAGTACTACCTCGGTTGCCTCGCCCACGCTTCCTACCTGATCGGCGACGAGCGCACGAAGGTCGCCGCCGTCGTCGATCCGCAGCGCGACATCGACCAGTACGTGGCCGATGCGGCGCGCCTGGGGCTCGAGATCCGCCATGTGATCCTCACGCACTTCCACGCCGACTTCGTGGCCGGGCACCTCGAGCTGCGCTCGCGCACCGGCGCGCGCATCTACCTCGGCGCGCGCGCGAAGGCCGAGTACGAGTTCACTCCGCTCAAGGACGGCGACGCGCTGGAGTTCGGCGACGTGCGCCTCTCGATCCTCGAAACGCCCGGCCACACGCCCGAGGGCATTTCGATCGTCGCCTACGACCTGAGCAAGAGCGATCGCGCGCCGCACGCCGTGTTGACCGGCGACACGCTGTTCATCGGCGACGTCGGCCGGCCCGACCTGCTGGCGTCGGTCGGCGTGAGCGCGCCCGAGCTGGGCTCGATGCTCTACCACTCGCTCCACGACAAGCTCTTGAAGCTCCCGGACGAGACGCTGGTGTTCCCTGCGCACGGCGCGGGCTCGATGTGCGGCAAGAAGCTCTCGACCGAGCGCTACTCAACCATGGGCGAGCAGCGCCGCTACAACTACGCGCTGCAACCGATGTCGGAGGCCGACTTCGTTGCGCTGGTGACCGCGGATCAACCCGACGCTCCGGCGTACTTCGTCTACAACGCGGTGCTCAACCGGCAGGAGCGCGTCACTCTCGACGAGCGCCTGTCGACGAGCGTCGCCCCCGTTTCGCTCAGCGCGGCGCTGCTGCTCGCCAATCAGGGCGCGCAACTGCTGGACGTTCGTTCGCCCGCCGACTTCGCCGCGGCGCACGTCGACGGCAGCGTGAACATCAGCCTCGAAGGCAGCTTCGCGACCTGGGTGGGCACGCTGCTCGACCCGCGGCGTCCGGTGATCGTGATCGCGGAAGCGGGGCGCGAGAACGAGGCCATCGTGCGCCTGGGCCGCATCGGCTTCGATCGCGTCGTGGGCTACCTCGAGCGCGGCATGGCGGCGCTCGCCGAGCGACCTGACCTCGTGAAGCGAACGGAGCGCACCACCGTTCAAGCGCTCGCCGAGCTGCTCGCCGGCCCGAACGCGCCGCTGGTGCTCGACGTGCGCACTCGCGCCGAGTGGAACGCGGGCCACATCGAGGGCTCGGTCAACGTGCCGCTCAACAAGCTCGATGCGCAGTTGTCGAAGCTCGACTCGCGCCGGCGGATGGCCGTCGTGTGCCGCAGCGGCTACCGCTCGTCGATCGCGACCAGCCGACTCGCCAACGCAGGCTTCGAGCAGTTGCTCGACGTCGTCGGCGGCATGGAGGCCTGGAACTCGAGCTCGCTGCCCATCGTCACGCCGACCCACGCGTGAGCGCCATCTCGACCCTTCAATCTGGAGAAGCACCCATGGAAACCTGGCCCTTCTGGCTCGCCGGACTCGGGATCGGCGCGTTCGTTCCACTGTTCGCCCTGACGACCGGCAAAGCGCTCGGCATCTCGTCGGGGTACTCCGAGATGTGCGCGCTCGCCAAGCCGGCGGGCGCCGAGCGTTGGAAGCTGTGGTTCGCGCTCGGACTGCCGCTGGGCGGACTGGCGTCCGCGCTGATCGGAGGCGGTCCCCACGCAAGCGCGAGTTCGCCGGAGATGGCGAGCGCGCTCGGACTGAACGGCGCCGCGCAACTCGCCCTGCTCGCGCTCGGCGGCGCGTTCATCGGCTTCGGAGCTCGCATGGCGGGCGGATGCACCAGCGGTCACTCGATCGTCGGCGTCGCGCAGGGCGCGAAGTCGAGCCTGGTCGCGACCGCCGGTTTCATGGTCGGAGGGTTCGCCGCGACCTGGATCGCGGTCCTGCTCGCAGGAGGCGCGCAATGAAGCCGGTCGTGTTTCTCTCCGCGGGCGCGCTGTTCGGCTTCCTGCTGTCGCAGGCGCGCGCGACCGACTACGCCGCGATCCACGGCATGTTCACGCTGACGGACCTGCATCTGTTCGGCGTGATCGGCGTGGCGATCGCAACCGCGGCCGCCGGACTTGCGTGGCTGCGGCGCGGCGCGAGCACTGCGCTCAACGGCGAGCGCATCAACGTGAGCCCCAAGCCGTACCACAAGGCGATCTTCGCGGGCGGTCTGGTGTTCGGAGTTGGCTGGGCGCTCTCCGGCGCGTGCCCGGGAACGGCCTTGGCGCAACTGGGCGAGGGCAAGCTCTACGCGCTCGCCACCGTGCTCGGCGTCCTCTTCGGCACGTGGCTGCGTCAACGCGTCGCCGCGCCCGCCGTCAAACCAGCGCAGGCCAGCTGAAGGAGATCCACCGTGTTCCTCGCACTGCTCGGCGCGATCGCGATCGGCGTGGGTCTGGGCCTGCTCGGATCGGGCGGCTCGATCCTCACCGTGCCGGCGTTGATCTACCTCGCCGGACAGGACGAGAAGGTCGCCATCGCCAGCTCACTCGGCATCGTCGCCGGCATCAGCGTGGTCGCGGCGGTTCCTTACGCGCGGCGCGGTGAGATCGACTGGCGCAGCGTGGTGCGCTTCGGCGTTCCGGGCGTCGTGGGCACGTTCGCCGGCGCCTGGCTCGCGCGCCTGGTCAGCGCGCGCTTCCAGTTGGAGCTGCTCGCCGCGGTGATGGTGCTCGCGGCGGTGCTCATGCTGCGCAGCAAGCGCGACGACGCGCATGAAGGCCGTGAACACGCGAGCTGGCTCGTCGTGCTCGAGGGTCTCGCCGTGGGCGTGCTCACCGGCCTGGTCGGCGTCGGCGGCGGCTTCCTGATCGTGCCGGCGCTCGTCCTGCTAGGCGGCCTGCCGATGCGTCGCGCCGTCGGCACGAGCCTCGTGATCATCACGCTCAAGTCGGTCGTGGGCTTCGCGAAGTACGTCGACGTGCTCGGAGACCTCGGACTGCGCGTCGACTGGAACGTGCTCGCGCTGTTCACCGCGTTCGGCATCGCCGGCAGCCTTCTCGGCGGCCGGCTGTCGACCTGGATCCCGCAGCGTTCGCTCCAGCGCGCGTTCAGCGCCTTGCTGGTGGTCGTCGGCTGCGGGATCTTCTGGAGTCACTGGCGCTGAAGCAGCGTCAGTTCACGAACGGGATGTTGAGTCCGTCGCTCAGGTTGAAGAGCGCGCCGCCCGCGGCGGAGTCGCGGTAGTAGAACTGGAAGTTCCAGGTCGAGCCCGCAGTGATCGCGCCGCCCGCGCTGTTCGGTCCGTTGTAGTCGAACACGCGCTGCACCAACCCGCCGAGCACCGGCTGCAGCGGCATGAAGTAGCGCTGGCCGCTGATGCACAACGTGCCGTTGCCGAACGGGACGTTGTTCTGGCCCACGCCGTAAACCATGTAGCCCGTGGTCTGGTCGGGCAGCGAGCTGCACCAGATCTGCAGGTCGTCGCTCGCGATCGAGTTCGAGCCGTTGGCGTTGAGGTGCGCCGCTTCACCCGTCGAGTTGATCCCGCCCGTGCAGTAGTTCTGCGCCTCGGGGAACAGCGAGAGGATCGACACCCAGCCGCTCTGCGCTTCCCACCAACCCCAGGCGAGCAAGCGGCCGTCGTTGATCTCGACGCCGTCGCACCAGGGGAAGTAGTTCTGAAAGGCCGGGCAGGGGTTGTGCTGCTTGACCAGGCGGAAGGTGTTGAGGTCGTACACCTGCACGAGCGTCGTGCCGCTCACGGCGAGCCACTCCTCGTCGGGCGAGATCGCCATGTCGACGAGCATCGAGGGCATCGTCTCGAACAGCTTCAACTCGAGCGCGCCGCCGCTGATGTCGAACACCTTGAGGCGCGTGCTCTGACCGTTGCGCGCGCCGGCGACCACCAGCTCATTCGTCACTTCGACGGAGTCGTAGCCCGCGCCGAAGAACGTGTTGGTCGAGGTCGTGACGTGGCGATCGACGTGCGTGAACTGCGCCGGCTGCGGCGGGAGCGCAGTGAGGTCGTACAAGTACAGCGCGATGTGCGTGCGAACGAGCAGCTTGGTCGCGTCGGGGGTCAGCGCGAGGTCGTGCGGATCGCCGTCGGGCCGCGCGTGCCACTGATTGCCCGCGAGGTCGAACACGTTGACCTGCGTGGCGAAGGTCGCCCCGTCGCTCCAGCGGCTGGCGGTCGCGATCAGCGTGTTCGAGGCCTCGACGGAGTCCATCGAGGTGAAGCCCATCGCGCCCGGGTTGCCGATCAGTCGGTGGTGCCACACGCGCGTCGGCGTCGCGCCGCTGATGTCGTAGAGCGAGGTGGAGAACTCGGAGCGCACGGCTGCGAAGCGGCCGTCGGGAGTCAAGGTGACGTCGTGCGGCGCGCCGATCTGGTCCTGGTTCGGACCGACGACGGCGGTGGTCTCGTACGCGACCGTGGGAACCCCTCCGCCGGCCGGTCGGAGCTTCCAGATGGTCACGCGAGTGCGTTGCTCGGTGGACTGCGTCCTGAGCGACAGGCAGACCGCGTACTCGTCCGAGGCGACAACGCTGTCGACGCTGTAGATCTGCGCGCTGCTCAAGCCCAGCCCGATCTCGCCGGGGTGCGATGCGAGCATGGCCCCGCTCGCCAGGTCGACGACGAAGCTGCCGCCCGGGGCGCCGGGGACGGAGTTGCCGCCGCGGATGACGGCCAGATCTCCGCTGGGTGTGATGGCGATGTCGCGCGACTCGGCGCCGACGAGGTGATCGCCGAGCGGAGGCGCCGTCGGATTGGTCAGGTCGAGGATCAGCGCGCGGTTGCCCAGCACCACAGCGCGTGTGTTGGTCAGCTCGACCGCGTCCTGCACCGGGCCTGTCCACCAGCTCGTCTGCGCGGCGCGGTGCTCCGCCACGAACTGTCCGGTGCTCATGTCGTAGATGCGCGCCGACACGTCGATGGTGTTCTGTCGCACCACCGCGTAGCGCCCATCCGGGGTGATCGCTCCGTCGTCGATCCCCAGGACCTGGGCGGTCGAACTCAGAACGCTCTGCGCGCTTCCGACGGCGGACAACGGCGCGAGAATCAACGCTGCACACCAAGCCCAGTGTTTCACTGGCTACCTCCTAGAGGCGGATCCCGAGCGCAACTCGAGAATGGGGACGGTCCGAGGCGAGGGGGAGCGCCTCGCGAGCTCCCGGGGGCCTGCCAACCCCTGGACGGGACTCGAGGGCGCCCTAGCGAGCGCGGACGCCGCAGTCACACGCGAGTAGCTCCGCCCGAGCTTCGTCGAGGACCACCGAGCGGCAGCCCGTCGACGTGACGACGACGCTCCGAGCCGTTCACGGCCAACCGCGATCTCGCGAGCCATCCCGAGGCTGACGCGGACGAGCTCGAGCGGCTGCATTTGATGGGCGCTGGCGCAGGGTGGTCCGCGCGACGCTTCGTCGACGCCGGCCCGGTCCGACAAACGCGCAGGTCTCGAGCGCGACGGATTCGCGGCGGTGACTCGCGTCTCGAGACGAGCGGAGCGCCTGCCTCGATCGCCAAGTCGAGTCGTTGCTCGACTTCGCGCGACTGCGTGCTCGCGCGGAAACGGGCTGCACCCGGCCGCCGGAGCCAGCAGACGCCTCGGACACCTCGTTCTGGCCGGGAAGCGCGCGC
>CALKYE010000129.1 GCA_938003765.1 uncultured Planctomycetia bacterium | reverse complement strand
CCGCTCGTGCTGCCGCCACCGCTCGTGCTGCCGCCACCGCTCGAACCGCCGCCCTTCTGGCTTCCGTCGCCGCCAGCGCCGCCGTTGCCAGCGCCCGCTCCGGGCATGACCGCGTTGGCGAGGTCGACGTACTGGTACGGGTTGCCCCACGGATCGGCCATGTTGGCGCGATCGATGTCGGCCAGCGACGCGGGCAGCGAGCCGTTGCGCAGCTCGTAGAGGTCGATCTCGTTCATCAGGAGATTGACCTCGCGCACCGCGACGGCGATGCGCGCGGTCTGCACCGCCGAGCGGTAGCCGGGGATCGCCATCGCGGCGATCACGCCGAGGATCCCGACGATGATCATCAATTCGACGAGCGTGAAGCCCTGGACGTTGGATCTAGGTCGATGCGGCACGGCTCAGCTCTCCGACTCGTGCTGCGAGCGGGCGTGGGACGAATCGGTCGTCGGCGCGTGCGTTCCCGCGCGCGGAAGCGCCGGCGGAGGCTGCTCGCTCGACTCGGGCGCGGCGCGAGCGCTCTCGCTGCTGTCGAAGCCGTCCAGTTCGATGGACAGGCGCTCGAGGGCGGCCTCGAGCTCGGACTTCAACACGCGCTGTTCCGCGGCGTTCGCGGGATCCCAGCGCGCAGCGACGTTGCGCGCGCGCTCGAGGCTTCCGCGAGTCTGTTGCAGTCGCGCGCGAAGGGCTTGGATGAGCGTGTTGAGTTCGCTGGCCTCTTCACCGAGCAGGTCGCGCTCGCGCAGCCGCACTTCCTTCGGCATGTCGCCGCGCGCCATGGCCTTGAGCACCTGGCGAATGCGGTAGAGCGGTCCGGCGATGCGGTGCGAGACGATCAGTTGGTGGGAGATGAACGTCGCGGCCACGATCGCGAAGGCGGGCCAGAAGCGCGCGTGCAACGCGAGCAGTTCGCTGGCGGCCGAGGCGCGCTCCGCCGCGCTGATCTCGACGTCGTCCATGCGTTGGGCCAGCGGCCAGAACAGCACCGCGCCGAGCACCAAGGCCAGCGTCAGGAGGTAGGCGACGCTCAGGAGCATCAGCCGCACCTGCAGCACGCTGATGAGGAGTTGGGAGCGCTTGACGGGCTTCACAGCGAACTCCGCTGGCGTCTCCACGCCACGGCGCGATTGGCGCCGACGTAGAGCACGCCCCGGTTGGTGACGAGCGCGAGGTCGAGTTCGCTGCGCTCGCCGTCGGCGTCCACGTACGTGAGCTCGAAGCGCCGCTCGCCGTTGAAGCTGTCGCGCTCGGTGAGGCTCTCGATCTTCACGGTCTGTTCGCCCTCGTCGCCGAGCCCCAGGCGGAACGTCGCTGGGGCTTCGAACGTGACCGAGCGGTCGGCGTAGCGCGCCTCGCGCGTGCGCCACTCGCCCTGCAGCGCTTCGGGCAGCGACACCGGCTCGCCAGCGCAACTCGAGACGATCGAGGCTAGGACCAGGAGTGCGCGGGCCCGCGCCTCGCGGGGAGGAGAGTTCATTGCTGGACGTGGCGTCGCGGCGGGCGACGGAGCGGTTCGGCTGCTGGAGACGTGCGGGGGTATCGGTGGGCCGCAGGTGGTGCGTGAGCCTCCGGCGCGCCGCGCGACGGCCAGGTATCAGATGCGGGACCGTCCGTGGGGCGCGGCCTCGCCCCGCGGGCGTGGCTACAGTGGGCGGATGTCCATCGAAGCCCGTCTCCATCGCGCACACGGGGCGCTGACCACCCTCACGAACGGCCGGCACGCCTGGACCGCGGACGTGGCGCGGACCCTGGGTTCGAACGACGCCGCGCCGGACGCCCACGACCTGCTCGACTCGGCGTTGGCCGCCTGCACCGCGCTCACCCTCGAGCTCTACATCCGCCGCAAGCAGATGGCCGTGCGCTCGCTGCGCGTCGAGGTGACGCACGAGGAGACCAAGGGCGAAGACGGTCGCGTGCGCTACGCGCTCTCGCGCCGACTGCACCTCGAGGGCGAGCTCTCGGAAGACGAGCGCGCGCGGCTGGTCGAGATCGCTGGCAAGTGTCCGATCCATCGCATCCTCACCGGCGAGGTGCGGATCGAGACCCAACTGGGCTGAGGCGCGCCGTGCAACGCCTCCAGGCGCGCAACTCGGACCTCTCCAGCGGCCTGCGCGTGCGACGGCTGCTGCCGCAGCTCGCGCGACGCTCGGTCGGGCCGTTCGTGTTCTTCGATCACTTCGGTCCGGTGACGCTGGCGCCCGAGGCCGACAGCGACGTCGGTCCGCACCCGCACATCGGGCTGGCGACGGTGACGTACCTGTTCGACGGTCGCTTCGTGCACCGCGACAGCCTGGGAACGGTGCAGGAGATCGCGCCGGGCGCGATCAACTGGATGAGCGCGGGGCGGGGCATCGTGCACAGCGAGCGCGCTCCGGCCGACGAGCGCGGCCGCTCGCGACGCTTGCACGGTCTGCAACTGTGGGTCGCGCTGCCCAGCGAGCTCGAGGAGAGCGATCCGAGCTTCCAGCACGTCCCCGCCGAGGCCATCCCGGCGCTCGACGTCGCCGGCGCGCGCGTGCGAGTGCTCGTGGGCGAAGCCTTCGGCGCGCGTTCGCCGGTGCGCGCCGCGTCGCCGACGGTCTACCTCGACATCGAGCTGCCCGCCGGCGCGAACTGGCCCTTGCCCGCGATCGCCGACGAGCTCGCCATCTACAGCCCGCTCGAAGCGCTGGATCTCTCGGGCGAGCCGGTCGCGCCGCGCCAGCTCGCGGTGCTCGACGGAGCGACGCGCGTGCGCGCCGCACATCCGTCGCGCCTGGTGGTCATCGGCGGCGCCTCGCTGGGGCCGCGCCACATGTGGTGGAACTTCGTCTCCAGTGAGCGCGCGCGCATCGAGCGTGCAGCGGCGCAGTGGGAGTCGGGCGGCTTCGACGAGATCGAAGGCGACGTCGACCGCGTTCCGATGCCGCGCTTCGATCCGCGCAAGGGTTCTTGAGTGAGCGCAGCGCTTCCCGAATTGCCCGCGAGCCTCGACGAGCTGCGCGAGCGCTACGACGCCGTGCTGTGCGACCTGTGGGGCGTCGTGCACAACGGCAAGCGCGTGTTCGAGCGCGCCGCGGCAGCGCTCGTGAGCTTCCGCGCGCGCGGCGGACGCGTCGTGCTCATCACCAACGTGCCCAAGCCGCGCGATCCGATCCCGCGCCAGCTCGATCGCCTGGGTGTGCCCCGCGCGGCGTGGGACGCGATCGTGACCTCCGGAGACGCGATCCGCGCGGAGTTCGCCGCGCGCGCGCCGGGGCCGATGCACCGCATCGGACCGGCGAGCGACACGCTGCTGTGGGATGGACTGGGGCTCGAGCTGTCCGACCTCGAGCGGGCGCGCTTCCTGGGCGTCACCGGGCTCGACGACTTCGACGAGGAGACGCCCGCCGACTACGTCGAGCGACTCGCGCGCGCGCACGCGCTCGGACTCGAGATGGTCTGCGCCAACCCCGACATCGTCGTGCGGCTCGGCGAGCGGTTGTACTGGTGCGCAGGCGCGCTGGCGCGCGACTACCAGGCGCTCGGCGGGCGCGTGGTGATGGCCGGCAAGCCGCACGCGCCGATCTACGCGCTGGCGCGGCGTGAACTCGAACGCCTGTTCGGCCGCGAGGTCGATGCGTCGCGCGTGCTCGCCATCGGCGACGGGCTCGGAACCGACGTGCTCGGCGCCAACCGCAATGGCTTCGACGCGCTGTTCGTGGCCGCGGGCATCCACGGCGGCTCGCTGCGCGACGGCCAGCGCCTCGACAGCGTCAAGCTGGCCGCCGCGCTCGCCGCGGAAGGCGTCCACGCGCGCTACGCGATGGCGGAGCTCGCCTGAACCCGCACGTGCGGCGCGCGTTCGAGCGGGCGCCATGCTCGCGCTCGCGCTCCTCGCGCTCCTCGCGTTCCAACGGGAGCCCGTTCCGCTTCCGATCGGCTCCGAAGAGCAGCTCATTCGAAGCTCGAGTGGGCTGACGACCCTCGCGTACCGCGCGTCGTCCTACGCCGACGAGGCGGTGCGGCTCGAGGTGTTTCGCGCGGACGCTCGCGTGTGGGAGCGCACATTGGAGTTCCCGCTCGGACTCGCGACGGTCGACGACCGCGGCTGGGTCGCGGGCTTTCGCTGGAGCGGCTTGCGCTTCCTGCCGGGCGATGCTCCGCACGGCGCCAAGGGGCGTGGCGAGCTCGTGGTGTTCGACGAGCGCGGCGAACTCGCGGCGCGACGACTGGCGCTCGACTGCAGTCTCCCCAGCTTCCTGTCGTGCGGTTGGGGCGTCGAAGGACGCCGCGACGAAGCTCTCGATCTCGTGTTGCTCGACGGAGGCCTCCTGCTCCTGCGAGCGAGCGAGTGGGTCGAACGCGTGAACACGGGATTCGGCGAGCGGTGGACCACGATGAGCTCGCGCGACCTCGCCGTCGTGGCGGAAGGCTCACCTGCGGAAGCCTGCGGGCGTTCCAAGCTCGCGCTGTGGCTGCCGGAAGAGTGGGGCGAGCGCGGCGAGCCCGCGCTCGACGTGCGCGCGATCCCTGGGACGCCGCTGCTCGCGGTGCGCTGGCCGTTTCCGCAGTGGCGCGCCGTCGCGGGCGGTGTCCGGTTGCAGGAGGACTTCGCGATCGTCGACGACCGCGCGCGTCCGGTGCTCGAGCTGTCGTATCCCGCAACTGAGACAGGCGCGGACGTCGACCCGAGCTTCAACCTCGCCGAGCCGCGCTTCCGCGCGTGGCGTCGCTCGGCGTGGTTCCGCGCGAGAGGTCCGCAGCGCTTCGCACTGGTGCGCGCGCTCGATGGCGAGTGGAGCGAGCATCGCGCGAGCTGCTCCGACGGCGTGTGGCGCGTCGAGCCGCTCTTCGCGGAGTCTCGCTGACGCTCCGGCCACCGCTCCCGCCTCGCCGCCTCCGATCAGCGCGACTCGAGACGGAACGGAGTCGAGCTGTGCAGCTCGCGCACGCCGGTCTCGGCGACGAGTTGCGCTGCGTTGTGCGCGCGCACGCCTCCGCCCGGCAGGATCACGATGCGCTCGCCCGCCTCGGCGACCAGTTGGCGGATCACGGCTCGTCCGTCGAAGGCGTTCGATGCGCCGCCGGACGTGAGCACGCGCTCGACGCCCAGCTCGATCAACTGCTCGAGTGCGGCCAGCTTGTCGGGCGTCTCGTCGAACGCGCGGTGGAAGGTCACGCTCATCGGGCGCGCGCGCTCGACCAGCTCGCGCGTGCGGCGCACGTCGAGGGTCGAGTCGGGCCTGAGCACGCCGAACACCGCGCCGGCGACGGGCAGATCGCGCAGGCGCTGCAGCTCGCGCGTCATCGCCTGGAACTCGATGTCGCTGTACACGAAGTCGCCGCCGCGCGGGCGCACCATCACGTGCAGCGGCAGCTTGGCCGCCGCGAGCGCGCGCTCGAGGAACTCACGCGAAGGACTGATGCCGCCCAGGTCGAGCCGCTCGCACAGCTCGATGCGCGCCGCGCCGCCGGCCTGCGCGCGCACCAGACCTTCAGCAGAGTCCACACACACCTCGAGCAACGTCATCGTCGTCCTCCACCTGCGGCGTGGCGCCGCGCGATCTGTGTCTGCGCCCAGGCGCGCGCGGTCGGAACTTGCGTGGACTCGTCGAGGAGCGCTCGCGCGTCAGCGGCTCGCCCGGCGAGTTCGAGCATCTCCAGCAGGATCTCGCGCATGCGCAGGTCTTCGGGCGTCGCGTGCAACGCGGCGCGCAGGTCGGACAGACCTTCGTCGACTCGCTGCGAGACGAAGAGCGCGCGTCCGCGCAGCGCGAGCGCCTCGGACGACTCCGGAGAGCACTTCAACGCTTGCTCCGCCGCGGCCAACGCGCGGGGCGCGTCGTCGGCGGAGAGCGCGATCTCGCCCGCGGAGACGTGGTGACGCGCGTCGTTGGGGCGCAGCGCGATGGCGCGCTCGATCGTCGCGCGGGCCTTGTCGAGCTGCTTGCTCTGCGCCTGGAGCGTGGCGAGCAACGCCAGCGGGCCCGGGTCGCGCGGCCGACGCTTGATGAGCGTCTCGATGCGCCGCTGGGCGAAGGCCAGGTCGCCGGCGGCGAGCGCCGAGTTGATCTCGACGGCCGCGAAGTTGAGCACGCCGCTGCGCTCGATCGCTTCGCGCCAGCGCGCATCGAACGTGCCCCAGCCCTGATAGGTCGGCAACGACTTGGCGAGCTGCGCCTCGCTCGCCGACTGTTCCAACTGGCCCGTGCGCGCCAACACGTCGGCGAGCACTCGATGGGCGGCGAAGTCGCGCGGCTGCGCTCGCACGGCGGCCTGGGCGGCGGCGAGCGCGGCGGGGAGCTCGTTCAGCTCCAAGTGAGCGCGCGCTTTGCCCGCGGCGGCGACCGAGAGCTGATTGTCGAGTCGCAGCGCGGCCTCGAAGCTCTCCACGGCCTCGCGCGCGCGTCCGCTCGAGAGCGCCAGCTCGCCGAGCCGGGCGTGCGTGATCGCGACGCGTCCATCGAGGGCGCGCGCGCGTTGGAGCGCGTCGAGCGCCGCGTCGTTCCACTGCAAGCGCTGGCACACGGCGCCGAGCAAGTACAACCAACGCTCGCGTTGCGCGCCCAACTCCACGGCCGCCGCGAAGCACTCGCTCGCTTCCGCGTGTTGATCGAGCGCGAGCCACACGGTGGCGAGCTCGCCCAGCGCGTCTCCGTCGCGCAGTCGCGCCCAGCGGTCGGCGGCGGCCAACGCCTTGCGCACGACGAAGGCGTCGACGCCGTCGAGCTTGGGCGGATCGGGCAGCCCGGCGCGCTCGAACGCGAGCCGCATGGCCGCGCCGTCGACGCGCGCCAGCTCGCCGCCGAGGTCGTCGATGTCGATGCGCAGCTCCGGCGGCTCGAAGGGCCGCGCGGCAGACGCGCTGCGCCGCGCATGGCCCCAGCTCGCCAACGCGAGCGCCGCGAGCACGCAGCCCAGCGCCGTCCAACGCGAGGCGAGCAGCGCGCTCACTTGGGCGGCTCCTGCGCCTGGTCGCGCGAAACGCGCAGCCGCGTGCGAGCCGGAACCGCATCGGCGCTCCAGCGCGCACCGTCGGGCCACGTCACGAGCACGCGCTCGACCGCGGTCGCGCCGCCCAGGCCGAAGTGCGCGCGCGGATCGTGGCTCGCGAGGTAGCTCGACTGCGGTCGCACTTCGCGGCGCTGCGTGCGACCTGCGACGACGATCTCGACGCGCGCGCCCACCGCAGGCGCGCCCTTGCTCGTGCGCACGTCGACCGAGAGCCACGCGCCGCCGTCTTGTGCGTTGCGCAGGAGCAGCAGCGGGCCTCCGTTGTTCGCCACGGCGAGGTCGACGTCGCCGTCCTCGTCGAAGTCCGCCAGCGCCACCGCCCGTCCGACGCCCTCGCCGAGCGCGCCCGCTTCGGCGCTGCGATCGACGAAGCGTCCTCCGCGCCAACCGAAGAACTGATCGCGCTCCGCGTACGGGTTCGCGTTCGGCGCCGCGTTGGACGGCGCGCTCACCGCGCCGTTGGCGACGTAGCCGTCGAACTCGCCGTCGAGGTCGGCGTCGAACAGCACCAGTCCGAAGCCCGTCGGTCCGGTCGACCACTGGGTCACGCCCAACTTGTTGCTCGCGTCGCGGAAGTGGCCGCCCGAGTTGAGCAGCGCGAGGTGGCTCTGCCCGCGGATGTTGCTCACGAGCAGGTCCATGCGGCCGTCGCCGTCGAGGTCCTCGCACGCCACTCCCATTCCGGCGATGGCCTGTCCGCGTCCGTCGAAGGCGCAGCCCGCCGCGAGCGCGCTCTCGGCGAACGTCCCGTCGCCGCGGTTGCGCCACAACTTCGCCGCCGTCGAGTCCTCGGCGAGGTACAGGTCGGTCCACCCGTCGCCGTCGAAGTCGCTCGCCAGCACGCCGAGCGTCTGGTTGTCGTGCTGCGCCACGCCGGCGCGAGCCGTGACGTCCTCGAAGCGTCCGTCGCCGAGGTTTCGGTAGAGCTGAGTCTGAGCGAAGATCCCGTACTTGGTCGGATCGCAGAAGTCGCGCTCTCCCGACGGCCCGAAGCACTCGGGGTCGACGCCGCGCTTCCAGTCCATGTAGCGACCGACGACGAAGTCGAGCCGGCCGTCGCGATCGAAGTCGAGGAACGCTGCGCTCGATCCGAACCCGCCGTGAGCGGCGCCGCTCTGCGCGCTGATGTCGGTGAAGCGTCCGCCGTCGTTGCGCAAGAGCACGGTCGGCCCCAAGCGCGTGACGAGCAGGTCTTCGTCGCCGTCGTCGTCCCAGTCGGCGACCGCGACTCCGTACGCGTGTCCGCGCACAGCGGCGCCGACCTCGTCGCTCACGTCCGTGAAGCGCGTGCGATCGTTGCGCAGCAGTCGGCAACGCTGCTCCGCTCCTTCGCCGTACAGCGCGCCGCCGCCCGCCACGAACAGATCGAGGTCGCCGTCGCCGTCGAAGTCGATCCAACCCACGCCCGGGCCCATCTCCTCGGGCAGTCGATACTCGCCGTAGTGCGCGTTGTCGTGCTGGAACGCGACGCCGAGTTCGAGCGTGGCGTCGACGAACAGTCGCGCATTCGCAGCGTCGCTGCGCGCCGAGGGCTCGTGCGCACTGCGGAACGCAGCGCCGATCTCGCGCGGTGTGGCGGCTCGATCGAGAGGCGCGAAGGCGTACCACGCGGCCGGCGCCAGCAAGACGAACGAAGCCACCGTCCAGCGCGACGAGCGCGGGGCGGCCACAGCCGGCGTGGGGGAGCGCTTGGCCAAGGTTCCACGGGGATACTCGCTCGGCGCTCGCCCCGCAAGGTGGTCGCTCACGCCCGTGAGCGCGCGCGTGTGCGGTCGAGCGCCACGGCCGCGACGATGATCGCGCCGGTGATCAGCTCCTGCACCCAGTTGTCGAGTCCCAGCTTGGTGCAGCCGTTGTCGACCACCGTCATGATCAACGCTCCGATCAGCGCGCCGCCGACCGAACCCTGTCCGCCCGACAGGCTCGCGCCGCCGATCACGACGGCGGCGATGACCTTGAGTTCGTAGCCCTGCGCGGTGGTGGGGTCGCCCATTGACAGGTACGCGAACTGCAACACGGAGGCGACACCGGCGCAGCACAGGCCGAGCGCGTAGACCCACAGCTTCACGCGTTCGACGCGCACGCCGCACAGACGCGCGGTCTGTTCGTTCGAGCCGACGGCGAGCGCGTGACGGCCGAGGACCGTGTGCTTGAGCGCGAAGCCGGCGACTAGCGCGACTGCTGCGAACACCAGGACGCCCGGCGGCGCGACCGAGAACAGACCGTCGGGCGCCAGCACCATCACGCGCCGCAGCCAGCCGGTGTCGCTCGGGTAGACGGGCTGGTTGTCGCCCAGGCCCTTGGCGAGGCCGCGCAGCGCGCCCCACAGCCCGAGCGTGACGATGAACGGCGAGAGCGGGAGCGAGCCGATCACGCGCTCGAACAGCCAGCGCAGCACGGCCGCGAGCGATGCGCCGCTGACGACTCCGATGGCCGGTCCGTGCGCGCGGCCCAGGTGCACGCCGAGCGCGACGCCGCTGCCGAGCGCGAGCACGCGACCGAGCTGGCCCACGACCAGTGCGCCGATCGTCCAGCCGACGATCACCGCGCTCGCGACGCCGCCGAGCGCCGCTGCGCCCGCGCTCCACCCGGCGTTGAGCAGCAGCGCCGTCACCACCGTGCCGAGCGCGATGGTCGAACCCACCGACAGGTCGATGCCGCCGGCCACGATGATCCAGGTCGCGCCGACGGCCGCCGTGCCGATCACCGCGGTTTGCAGCGCCATCAACTGGTGGTTGGGCCAGCTCGTGAACGGGCGGCCGGCGAGCAGCGCGAACAACACCCAGGCTGCGATCAACCCGAGCGCGGGCCCCAGCTTGCGCAACAGCTCGCGCCAGCGCTGCTTCACGCTGCGCCTCCCGTGGCCTGCGCGATGAGCGTGCGCTCGTCGAGCTCGGACGCGGGCCGCGCGGGGTGCAGCACTCCGCGCTCCATCACCGCGATCCTGTCGCACAGCCCGAGCAGCTCGGGCAGGTAGCTCGAGACGACGAGCACGGCGCGCTGGCGTTCGCCGCGGCGCGCGAACTGATCGATGAGCGCGTAGATCTCGGCCTTGGCGGCCACGTCGACGCCGCGCGTGGGCTCGTCGAGCAGCGCGATGTCGACGTCGGCGGCGAGCAGGCGCGCGAGCGCGACCTTCTGCTGGTTGCCGCCCGAGAGCTCGCCGATCGGCTGCCGCGGGCCCGCGCACTTCACGCGCACGCGCTCGATCCACTCGCGCGCGCTGCGCTCGAGGCCG
>CALKYE010000128.1 GCA_938003765.1 uncultured Planctomycetia bacterium | reverse complement strand
CGCGCTCGCGGCCACGCCGCCTCCCGTAGGAGCGAAGCCCCGCTCCGTGGGGACGGACGCGGCCGGCGACCCACCCGTGCTCCCGGCGCCGACGGTCAGCGCCAACTCCCGCTCCAGTTCCGGCGACGCGTCCTTCGCGCGCGTTCAGACGAACGGGCCGGACGCGCCCGTCTTGAACGTGTCGATCGTGAACCTGCCTTACCGCGCGGAGTGCGGCGGGCTCGACAGCGCTGTGCTCGAGGCGTTCTTGCGCGAACGTGAGGTCGAAGCCGCGCGCGAGTACTTCTACGTCGTCGACGGCCGGCCCCACCTGTGCTGTTGGATCGAGTGGCGCTCGAAGCCCGCGCCGCCGAGCGCCGGCAAGCGGCGCGCGTCCGCTGAACGCTCAGGATCTGGCGAAGCGCTCGGTGAGCCGCCCGACGATCCTCTCGACTCGCGCGCTCGAGCTGCGTTCGATGCGCTGCGCGAGTGGCGTTTGGCGCGCGCGCGGGAGAAGAGCGTGCCGGCCTACCGTGTGTTCACGGACCGGGTGCTCAAGCGCATCGCGAGGAAGCGCCCTGCGAATCGAGCGGAACTCGGCGCGATCGAGGGGGTGAGCGCAGCAGCGCTCGAAGCATGGGCCGACCAAGTGCTCGGTGTGCTCGACTCGCGTCGCGAATCGTCCTCCGACGAAGCGACGCGAAGCTCCGCGGGCGCGCGCTCCGAACCCGTTCCGACAGCGGGCGCGGTGATCGAGGCCCCGAGGGCTCAGTCGCCCGGCTGATCACCCGCGCGACGTCGCAGGTCGACGTTCTCGCGGAACACGCCGTCGAGCAACGCGAGCTTGATCGAGCGTCGCTGATCCGCGGGATCCAGTCCTTCGGGCGCGCGGAAGTAGGACGCGACACCCGTTCCGTCGATCGGCGCCTCGCGCAGCACCTCGAGCACCTGCTCCGCCTGTTCGACGGTGGTCGCGAGCGCTTGAAGGCGCCGTTCGAGCTGCACCACCTCGGCGTCGCCGAGTCGGCGCTGCTCCGCGAGCGACGTCGCCCGCTCTTTGGCAAACAGATCCAGGATCTCCTGCGCCGCGACGCGCGCGGCGCCCGACGAGCCTCCGTTCGCGGCGCCGGCGCCGTCCAAGAGCGCTGCGAGTCGGGCCTGAACGCGCCAACGCAGGGTGCGCCAACGCTCGGGGTCGACGGGCCAGACGGCAGCGTCGCCGTCGGCCTCGAGGAATCCGCGACGCGCGACGACGGCAGATCGAAGGCGCGAGAGCTCGGCGGTGAGCGCTTCGCGCTGATCGGTGAGGCGCTGACGCAGCGCGTCGACGTCTCCGTACGTGGCGAGCAGACTCTCGAGTCGCGCCGCAGCGGCGATGACGACCTCCGACTTCGGCGCGCCTCGGGCGCCCGAGTGCTGGGACTCCGCGATCGCGCGCTGCACGAGCCGCTCGAGCGCTGCGGAGTCGATCGCGGGCGGGCGCCCGCCGAGCGAGTCGCGCGCGTCGTCCGAGACGTCCCTGCGCCGAGCGCCGATCGGAAAGGCTGCGTCGGCGGCGGGATCGGCGGCGAGATCGTCGGAGGCGCCGTCGGACGGGTCGAAGCGAGGGTGCGGAGAGCCGCTCATAGCTGCCTCTATTGTGGCGGGTTGACGCGCGCTCTGCCTAGCGTCCGCTGGCGGCGCCGGCCCCGTCGGCGCGAATCACGGTGTCAACGCCGTCATCTACGCTCCAATCGCCGCGGAAAAAGCCCGCTGCAACGTGATCGGCGAGTCCGGCGTTCAGGAAAGAACTTCGCGCTACCCACCAATCGGGGAATCCGGCGCCCGACACGAAGTACGGCGCGTGGTTGAGCGCGCGCATGCCTCGAGCACCGGTTCCGCCGACCAGCGCCACGAGCCGGCCGGTGTCGCGCGCGTTCGGGCGCACCGCGAGCACGCTCAAATCGTCGCCTTCGAAGGTGTGGGAGCCGACGCGGAGCTTCCCGGGTTGGACCTCCAGGACCGAAGCGTCCACGAACGCGCTCCAGGCCTCGTTGCACTTGGCGTTGCCATACAGCACGACGTTGCGACCGCCGAGGCCGCCGTCGCCGGTTTTCCAGCGCGCGAGCAACTCCCGATCGCTCACCGTGACGGGACTCGCGTTCCCGCGGTAGCGGAACTGGTCCGCGTCGAAGCGCGCTTTGGCGAGCGCCCAGGCGTTCTCCTCAGCGCTTCCCGAGGCGCCGTAAACGAGTACGAAGCGCGCGTCGAAGGCCTCCTTGAACGGTCCGCTCGAGCCCGCTCGCTTGCGCTCGGCGCCTGACGAGTCCTCCGACTCCACGCGCCACTCGCCGTCCAAGCGCCGCACGCGCCACTCGCCCTGTGAACCGCGACGTTCAGCGGGCAACTCGAGATCGACACCGTCGATGAGCAGTCGCCCCGCCGCGTCCGCGGGCCAGTTCTCCCAGCGTTGAACGCGGAGCGGATGCCGCCACGCATCGGGGTTCAGCCTGAGTGCGTCGACGTTCGCGGTCTGCACCTCGAAGCGGCGCTCGGCGGGGATCGCGCGCGCCTTCAGCTCGCTCGGCAGGAGCGGACGAGTCTGAGCCACGAGCGTCGCGAACCCGCTAGAACGCTCGGCGTCGAGGTCCACGAGCCGAACCTCGACCTCCGTCGCCGAGTGCTTGGACGGGAGCTGATGGCGGCGCAGGAACTCCATCAGGGGCGGCCAGTCGACGCACTCGTTGCCCCACCAGTGGCCGGCGCCGGGTTGCTCGAAGTACGCGAAGTCCGGGTGGAACTTGGCGAGTTCCTCGCGCATGCGTCGCGCTTCGCGCACGGGCACGTTGTCGTCGGCGTCTCCGTGGAGCACGTAGACACCGTGCTGCGCGTAGTTGCGAGCCCACAGAAGCGTGCGCGAGCCGTTCGAGGCGCGGTGCAGCAGAGCGCCGATCGGATCGGCCGGCGGCTCGGCCTCGCCTCCCGTGTAGCTCCAGAAGTCGCTCCAGCCAGCGCTCGGCGCGATCGCGGCGAAGCGGCCCGCGTAGCGCGCGCCGACCTGCCACGTGCCGTGCCCGCCCATGGAGTGCCCGGTCAGGAGCACGCGCGTTGGATCGAACCGGACTCCGAGCACCGGTTCGGCGTCGAACGGGTCGCCGTGCAACATCAGATCGAGCACCTCGATGGCGTCGCGACGTCCCCAGTCCTCCCAATCGAACCCGAACGGCCGGCGATTCGTCGGCGCGACGATCCAGGCCCAGTCCTTCTGTGTGTAGGCCGCGGCCTGACTGCGCGCTTCGACGCTCGCGCCGTGCAGGCTGAGGATGAGCGCGGGTGCTGCGATGGTGTCGCGCGCCGGTTCCGCCGCCGCCGATGCGTCGGGCGACAAGGCGCGTGACGCCTCGCGCGCCGACGCGGGAGGCTCGGAAGCGCGCGGCGCGGCAGGAACTACCGCGTAGTACTGCACGCTGTGGTCGATGCGACTGAGGAAGGTCCGAGCGTGGTGCTGCGTCGGCTTGCGAACGGCGAGTTCGAACGAGTCGCTGTGCAGGCGCGCTCCGTCGGCGGCGTGGAGCTCCAGTTCAGCGCGGATCGAATCGCCATCGAGGTCCGGCGGCGGGGTGAGCGATACGGGGACCTTGCGAGCTTCGAGCGGCAACAGCGCGGGGAGCTGAGTCGAACGTGGGGCGCCCTGCCCGAGCTTCGCCTCGATCCGCAGTCCGCTCAGAGGCTCCTCGGTCGCGTTGACCACCACGACCGCGGCCAGGAGCTGTCCCGACTCCCCCAAGAGCGCATCGGGCAGCGTGCGATCGAAGTCAGCGAGGAACACCGGCGCCGGCGGCTTCGACCACACGACGCTCGGCGCACCGCGGCCCGCGCGGACGAAGACCTCGTTGTCGCCCGCTCGAAGCGCGACCGGGATGCGCACCGTCCCCAGGCGATAGAGGTCCCCCATGCGCGGCGCAGCGTTGGCGTACACGACGCCCGCGCCGGGGCTCTCGAGCAACAGCACTTCGGCGCGCGGGTGACTCCAGCGCTGGAACCACCACGCGTTGCCGCGCAGTGAGCCGGCGAGTGTTCCGTTGGAGTCGGGTTGGAGCGCGCGCCACTTGGCGCTGCGACCATCTGCGGCGCGCAACTCGAGGTTCTCGGTCGGCCTCCACTCCGGATCGCGCGCCAACTGGTCGAGGACCGGATCGGCGAACACCGCTGTGCGGCCGTACTGCCCGAGCGGGTCGAGCACCAGCGACGTGAGCAGCGACGGCGCTTCCGCAGATGGCTCTGCATCGGGGGCTCCGGCGACCGAAGCGTAGCCACTCGGCTGCTGCGCACTCGCTGCCGCACGACTCGCCGGCGCCGCGCTCACGCCCGAACTCCCGGAGAGCGCGAAGCGCGAAGGTCCCGCGCTCCACATCGCGATGTTCGGTGCGACAGCGCCCGGAATCGCCGGGCTCGAAGCAGTGGCAGCGCTCTGCGTGCTCAACGCGACCGGCTCGCTCGACGCACTCGGCTTGGTCGACGC